>NZ_JBYTAV010000002.1:390052-678178 GCF_058788535.1 Undibacterium sp. FW305-107 | reverse complement strand
TCGGCAATTTGGTTCAGCGTGAAGCTTTGGGCCATCCAGTACGCCAGACCATTTGGGTCCGCTGGACGGTTGAAGTAGGCGATGTAAAGCTTTTGGATGTCTGCTGCTGTGTTGGCCATTGTGAAGTTTCCTGTTTATTAATTGTTGGTATGAAACATAAAAATTCTAAATTTCTTTAGAGCTGATTCTTTTTAGCGACCGCAGATTAGCATGTGAGATTGTTTTTCTATGTGACACAAATCACATTAACTGAAAATGTGAAAAATATTTACGAGACTTTTATATGGATTGTTTAAATTATTTCTTTTTCTACAATCACCTTATGACTTTTATACATTGCTTCAATGTGTTGCGCCAAGCATTGATCACGTATTAATCAACATAAAAAGTCTACCTTGCATCTATACTAGAACTCGAAAACCATGCCATGCAAAGCCAGGCTTATATTGGAGATCAGTATGCAATTAAAAATCGAATTAGCTATTAGTACCGCAATATTGCTTACCAATTGCAGTTGGGCTGCCAATAACATACAAGATATGCAATGGTTACAAGGTTGCTGGCAGGCAGCAGGTGCCGAGACGGGATCGGAAGAACATTGGCTGGTACCCGCAGGTGGTTCCATGCTGGGCATGGGCCGTACGGTGCGCAAATCCAAAACCGTCGCATGGGAATTCATGCGCATACAAGAAAATGGAGATAGCCTGGTTTTTACAGCCCTCCCCTCAGGTAAACAAGAGGCCAGTTTTCAATTACTGTCACTGGAAAAGCAAAGGGTGGTTTTTGAAAATCCCAGGCCTGAATTCCCTCAGCGTGTCATCTATCAATTGAATGCAGACGGCAGCTTGCTCGGGCGCATAGAAGGCAAGATGAAAGATCAGGAAAAGGGAATCGATTTCCCTATGCAGAAGATTAATTGCAATAAACAATAATGAATTGCTTTTCCAACACCCAATAAAAAAACCGCATCAAGCGGTTTTTTTATTGAATATCTATTAGGTATATTGGGTGTTACGATCAAAACACTTTCATTACAGACCGGTATTTTTTGCGATGTAAGCTTTCATTGCATCCACATCGGCAGCCATGACTTCAAATCGTTGCGGCAGTGCTTCTATATTTTCAAAGCCAGCCGGGCGCTCAGCATCACGACCCAATGCCTCCTTGATCGTTTCGTTGAATTTGGCTGGCAAGGCTGTTTCCAGCACTACCATGGGCACACCCTCTTGCAGATGCTCAAATGCGACTTTAATGCCATCCGCAGTATGCGTATCGATGGTGATGTTAAATTCTTTCTCTACCTGACGTATGGTTTGCAAGCGGTCTGCATGCACAGATTTACCTGATACAAAACCAAACCTGGCAATCTTGTTGAATTCATCGCCATCGCTGCCTGGCTTACCTGACAAATCAAAGCCACCTTCGGTTTCAACTTTCCTGAACAGGGCCGTAACGCGGGTAGCGTCCCTATCCAGTAAATCATAGATAAAACGTTCAAAATTCGACGCCTTGGAGATATCCATGGATGGGCTGGTCGTATGCCAGGTTTCTGCCGATTTGCGCACGCGATAAATGCCGGTGCGGAAAAATTCATCCAGCACATCGTTTTCATTGGTCGCCACAACCAACTTATCAATAGGCAAACCCATCATGCGGGCAATATGGCCAGCGCAGATATTACCGAAATTACCAGACGGCACAGTAAATGAAACTTTTTGCTCATTGCTGGTAGTCGCACTCAGGTAACCACGGAAGTAATACACTACCTGCGCTACCACACGTGCCCAGTTAATCGAATTGACTGTACCTATTTTTTGGCGGTTCTTGAATTCCAGATCATTTGACACTGCCTTGACCATATCCTGGCAATCATCAAACACGCCTTCAACGGCGATATTGAAAATATTCGGGTCTTGCAGACTGAACATCTGGGCAGTCTGGAAAGCACTCATTTTCTTGTGCGGAGACAACATGAAAACACGTATCCCCTTCTTGCCGCGCATCGCATATTCAGCAGCACTGCCAGTGTCACCAGAAGTGGCGCCAAAGATATTCAGCTCTGCGCCATTCTTTGCCAGTGTGTATTCAAACAAATTGCCCAGTAATTGCATAGCCATGTCTTTGAATGCCAGAGTTGGGCCATTCGACAATGCCTGCAATACCAGCTTGCGGCCATCCTTGTCTTGCAATACACGCAAGGGGGTAATTTGCGCCGCAGACTCATCATTACGTGCATTTTTGTAGATATCTGACGTATAAGTCTTGTCTGCCAGCATCCTTAAATCAGCTTCGGGAATATCTGTGGCAAATTTCTTCAAGACTTCAAATGCCAGCCCGGCATAAGACAGCTTGCGCCAGGCATCCAGCTCGACGTCAGTTACCTGAGGGTAAGTTGTTGGCAGATAAAGGCCACCATCGGGAGCCAAACCACCTAAGAGTATTTCCGAGAAATTTTGTGCTGCGGTATGCCCGCGTGTTGAAGCGTATTGCATAAGTCGACAGGATGAATTGGAAAATTGATTGGAAGGATAGAACGAATATTCTTTCTATTATAACTTTCTTGCAGGCTTAAAACCTCTGTAAATTTGGCGAAAATCCAATTTCATCCCTGCTTCATTCGGCCAGCAGCCTTTCGGGATGCGAGTAAACCACATAACCATGCTGTCTCACAAAGCCTATCAGGCAAATGCCCGCCTGCTCTGCAAGATCAATCGCAAGCGCAGTTGGCGCAGATAATGCGGCTAATATGGCAATATTGGCACGTGCTGCTTTTTGTACCAACTCATAACTAAGCCGGCTACTCATCAGGACAAAACCTTCAACTTGCAACTTGGTTTTTACTTTTGCAATTGCCAAAGCACCCAGTAATTTATCCAGGGCATTATGTCGGCCGACATCTTCACGCAATACCAGAATTTCACCCTGCATATTGACCCAGGCAGCAGCATGCACAGCACCCGTTTGTAAATTAATAGACTGCAAAGAACTCAAGCCCTCCAGTGCTTTTAGCAAACTGGCTCGCGACAATTGCTGAGGAGACTCAATCTTGATCATTGTCAGATCCATTTGCAAAGCCTGCAAACTATCTTTGCCACACAAGCCACAACCAGTATTGCCTGCAAGATGGCGACGACGCTCTTTTAACGCAGCAAACCTCGCTGCCGATATCTGCATTTGCACCTCTATGCCCGGCACTTCTGGATTTGACTGGCACTCCATGTCATAGATTTCACTAGCATCGTCGACTATGGTTTCAGACAAACTGAAACCAAGCGCAAAGTCTTCCAGATCCAAGGGGGTAGCCAGCATGACTGCATGAGAAATACCGTTATAGACCAGAGCAACCGGCACCTCCTGTGCAATTTGGTCCATCAAGTCCTCGGCGATATGGTTGGAGAATGCATGCCTTTGCACCTTGCGACTTACAACGCCCGCCAGCGTCGCAGGCTCACCATCAGACTGGCCCATCGCCGCTTCGCAAACCCTTCGTCCTTCTTTAGTCAGGCTGAGCAAGCTGCGTTCACCATCTTGCTGCAGATGGACCCATCCCGCCCCCGTGTGCTGGCCAATAGATTCTTCACCCAGATAGGCTATACAGCGCAGCAAAGTACTTTGTCGCACACCTAGCTTTTTGCACAGACGTGGCAATGACAAAGCTTCTGTATGCTGGGCCAGTTCTGCCATCAAGGCATGGCTAAGTTGATCCTGCGAATAATTTAGCGATTCCATTGAAACCCGCATTAAACCTGTACTTGATGCGCGCGGATGATCACGGGTATCGATTTGGATGTGGGCGTACGTGCATGATCAGCAAAACTTGATAAAGGTACCAGGCCATTCGTCTCTGGGAAGTAGGCAGCCAGGCACCCCCGGGGAATGTTGTAGGCCACCAGCATGAAACGCTTTGCCTGACGCCTTACACCGTCGTCACACAGACTTTCCATATCTACCCAGTCACCTGCCTGCATGCCCAAAACACTGATATCTTCCTGAGCTATGAACAGTACGCGACGCTCACCGAATACGCCACGGTAACGGTCATTCATGCCATAGATAGTCGTATTATATTGATCATGCGAACGCATGGTAGCCAGATTGAAAACGGGTGACTGCCTGCTCCTTCTAGCCTGATGTATCGGCAAGTCAACCGGAACAGCATGAGTATTGAAATTAGCTTTGCTGGTTGCTGTTAGCCATAGTCTTTCGGCCGCGGTATTACGCAAATGGAAGCCACCCGGCACTTTGACGCGTGCATTAAAGTCAGCAAAGTCATCAAATACAGCAGCGATCTTGTCACGTATGCGGCTATAGTCAGCCAGCAACCAGGCCCACGGTGTTTTGCTACGGTCTTTCAGGGTAGCTTGCGCCAGACGCGCAACAATGGCTACTTCAGACAGTAAATCTGTAGAGGCTGGTGGATTGATACCAGATGACAGATGTACCATACTCATGGAATCCTCCACTGTCACTGCCTGTGGTCCAGTTTCCTGAATATCTATTTCAGTACGTCCCAGGCAAGGCAAGATGATGGCTTCATGACCGCAAATCAAATGACTACGGTTGAGCTTGGTAGTCACATGCACGGTCAACGCGCAATTTTTCAGTGCTTTGTGAGTGACTTCTGTATCTGGCGTTGCCGTGGCAAAATTCCCGCCCATGCCAAAAAAAACTTTACCGCCTTCCTTCAGCATCGCCTCAATAGCGCCCACGGTATCATGACCATGTTTTTGCGGTGGCGTAAAATCAAATACCTGCCCCAGACGCTCAAGAAATGCCTGCTTCGGTTTTTCTATGATGCCCATGGTACGGTCACCCTGCACATTACTGTGCCCACGCACCGGACATGGGCCCGCACCAGGGCGGCCTATATTGCCGCGCAAGAGCAGTAAGTTAACAATCATCTGTATGGTTGCCACAGAATGTTTGTGCTGGGTGATGCCCATACCCCAGCAGGCAATGACTTTGCCAGCACCCATATAGGTATCGGCCGCACGTTGTATCTGCGCACGGTCCAGGCCAGATTCTCTGACAATAACATCCCAAGGTTCTGCCAATGCTTCAGCGGCAAATTGCTCAAAATTGGCGGTATGTTCAGAGATAAACTCTACATCGACAACTCTGTGTCGCCCTTCAGCTTGCGCCAGTTGATCTGCTTCCAGCACACATTTGATCATGCCCTTGACGGTTGCCAAATCCCCGCCAATTTTCAACTGGAAATAATCAGATGAAATGGTCGACGACTGATCTGTCAGCATATCCAGCGCATTTTGCGGGTTCTGAAATTTCTCCAGGCCGCGCTCACGCAAGGGATTGAAAGACACAATGGCAGCGCCACGCTTGGCCGCAGAACGCAACTCACCCAACATGCGTGGATGATTGGTGCCAGGGTTTTGACCAAAAATCAAAATCGCATCGGCAATCTGGAAGTCAGACAGCAATACTGTTCCCTTGCCTACACCTATAGCTTCACGCATGGCAAAGCCAGAAGGCTCATGACACATGTTTGAGCAATCAGGAAAATTATTGGTACCAAATTCACGTACAAATAACTGATACAGGAAAGCAGCCTCGTTACTGGTACGACCTGAGGTATAGAAAATCGCATCGTCAGGTGTTGGCAAGGCATTCAGACGAGCCGCAATCAACTCAAAAGCCTGATCCCAGCTAATGACTTTATATCTGTCACTGGCGCGGTCATATTGCATGGGCTGGGTCAAACGCCCCTGCGCTTCCAGCCAGTGATCAGACTTCTCTGCCAATTCACTCACTGTCAAACTGGCGATCAGTTCTGGGGTAGCGCGACGTGCAGTCGATTCAGCCGCCACTGCCTTGGCACCATTTTCACAAAATTCAAAGGTCGATGTGTGATCGGCATCTGGCCAGGCACAACCCGGGCAATCAAAGCCATCAGGCTGATTGGCGGACAACAGGGTCAACGCCCCTTTGCCAGGTATACCTTGTTCTATGATTTGCTGGGCAACACTTTTCAATGCGCCCCAGCCACCCGCTGGCCGATCATATACTTTAATTGTTTCGTTCTTACTCATGCTGCTTAATCTCCACACTACCAAGGCTTGATACGACCAACATTATTGCAGCCAGGTGGCAAAATATTATGTGGCGAACAAGTTTTCAATCCAAATGTTACCAGAATCCATGCTTCAGCATCGCCGTTGAGCGCTATCGATGAATAACCACCAGCAAAGCTTTGGCCTCAGTTTTACCCAGATTACGTATGGCATGATTCTTGTCAGCGTTATAACGTGCGGTTGCCCCCAGTTTCAGCTTTTTGCATACGCCATCGACTTCAACCTCAACACTGCCATGCAGTAAAGTGAGATGCTCGGATGCTCCAGGGTCATGAGAATTCGACACCAGCGCACCACCCGGTGCCAGCGTCAACTCATACCACTCATATTTACCCGCCAGTTCCATAGGGCCAAGTATACGCAGGATATAACCCGCATGTTCACCCGGCAATGTAGGTGTTTCATGCGATTCCAGTACCCGTATCGTGTCCAGCTTGGGTGATTCTGATGACAACAGCTCCGCGATACTGACACCCAGGGCATTTGCCAATCTCCATGCAACGGCTATAGTGGGATTAGCCTTTTCTCTTTCTATTTGGGACAGCATGGACTTTGACACGCCAGCGGTGCGCGACAAATCCTCCAGCGTCAGGCCACGCTCCAGACGCATTTTTTGCAAAGTCGCGCCCACTTCTGGCGGGGTATTGGGTAAAACTTTTTTCATAGAGACTCTTGCATCAGTAAAAAAGCTAGCTTAATATTCGATATATCGAACTTTAGTTCTAGATATTGAATTATTCAACTATTTTAGAAATTTCCAACAATAGTGTAACAGTGCCATTGAAACGCAAGCATGAAATTGCCAGTGATTAAGTAATAATTGGCTGAAAACATTCAATCCGCACAGCAACACAACAGCAATCAGGGGACATCATGAGCCAGAACACTTCCAGGACAAACTTCATCAGCAATTTGGCTGGCAATCTGGACAATTTACGCGAACAAGGTCTGTACAAGCCAGAACGCGTGATCGCATCCCGCCAGGGTTCTGAAGTCACTTGCGATGATGGCCGCAAGCTCATCAATTTGTGCGCCAACAATTACCTGGGCTTGTCTGGTGATGAATCCATGGTTCAGGCATCCATCGCGGCGACTGAGCAATACGGGTACGGTCTATCCTCTGTACGCTTTATCTGCGGTACACAAACAGTCCACAAGCAACTCGAAAAAGCACTGTCGAGCTTTCTCGGCACAGAAGACTGTATTCTGTATGCAGCCGCATTTGATGCCAATGGTGGCGTATTTGAGCCTTTGTTTGATGAAAATGATGCCATCATCTCTGATGCGCTGAATCATGCCTCCATCATTGACGGCATACGCCTGTGCAAGGCAGCACGTTTCCGTTATACCCATAACGACATGGCTGACCTGGAAAAACAATTGATCTCCGCTGCTGACAAGCGTCACCGCATCATCGTGACTGACGGCGTGTTCTCCATGGACGGCACGATAGCCCAGCTCGACAAAATTTGCGACCTGGCTGACAAATATGATGCACTGGTCATGATAGATGAATGCCACGCATCCGGCTTCATGGGCGCAACTGGTCGCGGCACTCATGAACACCACAATGTATTGGGTCGCATTGATATCATCACAGGCACATTAGGGAAAGCACTGGGTGGCGCCATGGGTGGTTTCACAGCAGCACGCAAGGAAGTGATAGATACCTTGCGTCAAAAGTCCCGGCCTTACCTATTTTCGAATACTCTCGCGCCTTCCATAGCGGGTGCCTCGCTATCTGTTTTGGAACGTCTGTCCAATTCCACCGAGCTGCGTGACCGCCTGCATGCGAATACTGCGCATTTCCGCCGTGAAATTGAGACTTTAGGCTTTACCATCAAGCCAGGCACCCATCCTGTCGTCCCCGTCATGCTGTTTGATGCTCCAGTTGCGCAGAAATTTGCTGCACGCCTGTATGAGCTTGGTGTATTAGTGACAGGCTTCTTTTACCCAGTGGTACCGATGGGCCAAGCCCGGGTACGCGTACAACTGTCTGCCGCACATACGACTGAACAATTAAATACTGCCCTGGCTGCATTTGCTCAGGCTGGCCGCGAATTAAACATCATTAAGTAAGGGATATCCATGGAACGTATATTAGTGATCGGTGCCAATGGCCAGATCGGCAGCGAGTTGGTAGAAGCACTGGCAAACCAGCATGGCGTCAATAATGTCATCGCCGCTGACATCAGGTCAGAGAGCCTGTATGGCGCAAAAATCTATGAAGTCATTGATGTATTAAATACAGAAAGACTGGCGCAAGTCGTCGCTCAATACGATATTACCCAGGTCTACCAACTGGCAGCCATGCTGTCAGCTACGGGTGAACAAGCACCATTGAAAGCCTGGACCCTGAACATGGATGGCCTGCTCAATATCCTGGAACTTGCACGTGTCCGCAATGAAGCTGGTAAACCCCTGAAAGTATTCTGGCCATCATCGATTGCTGCATTCGGTCCGAACACGCCACCAGTCAATACGCCACAATATACGGTAATGGACCCCAGCACCATTTACGGCATCAGCAAACTGGCAGGCGAACGACTGTGCGAATATTACTTCCAGAAGTATGGTGTTGATGTACGCAGCATACGTTACCCAGGTATTATCAGTTATAAGTCCCCTCCAGGCGGCGGCACCACAGACTATGCGATAGCTATTTTCCACTCAGCTCTGCGTGGCGAAACCTATGAATGTTTCCTGGGGTCAGAAACCAGTTTGCCAATGATTTACATGCCAGATGCCATACGTGCCACCATTTCATTGATGGATGCGCCAACGGCCAAACTTTCTATACGTTCTTCCTATAATGTTGCAGGTTTAAGCTTTAATCCACGGGAATTAGCGTTTGCAATCAAACAAAATTTGCCTGCATTTGACATACACTACGCGCCTGACAGCCGTCAGGCAATCGCCGCATCCTGGCCACAGAGCCTGGATGACGCCGTGGCGCGAGCCGACTGGGGCTGGCAAGCACAAGTAGGCCTGCAACAACTGGTGGAAGACATGCTGAAAAATATTCGTGTCGATCAAAAGGAGTTAAAGGGATTAAGTCAGGCCGCATAAATAATTATCAGAGACTAGTAAAAAAGAGGTGAATTGATGGACATGCGAGTATTCGAGTTATTTAAAATAGGCGTGGGTCCGTCCAGTTCCCATACGGTTGGCCCCATGCTCGCGGCCCGCCGTTTTTTACTTGAATCTGCCGATCTGTATAAAGCATCGAAAATACAAGTCGCCCTGTATGGCTCACTCGCATTAACTGGCCATGGCCATGCGACTGACAAAGCAGTTTTGCTAGGCTTGATGGGCGAGACCCCACAGGATGTCGCTCCCGAAAGTGTCGACGAAAAACTCACCAACCTGGCAACCTCAGGAAAATTGAATTTATTGGGTGAGTACCCCGTCAAGTTCGATACCGCCACCGATATTCTGTGGTTTAAGCAAGAAGTCTTGCCGGGTCACCCCAATGGCATGAAATTCATACTGACGCGCAATGACGGCAGCAGTTTTGAAAAAATTTATTACTCTACCGGTGGTGGCTTCATTTATTCGGCAGAAGAACTGGAGAATACCGATAGCGCTGAAAATACAGACAAGAAACCCCTGCCCTATCCTTTTGCAACCATGGCAGAACTGCTGGCCCATGGCAAGCGTACGGGCTTATCCATTACGGACATGTTGCGCGCCAATGAAAATGTCTATTGCACCGATGAAGAACTGGATGCAGGCTTGGATAAAATCTGGGCAGTCATGAAGGGCTGTATTTCACGTGGTCTGCAAACATCCGGCGAATTGCCTGGCGGTTTGCACGTCAAGCGCCGCGCCGCCAAATTATGGCGCGCCGCCAATGAAACTGCCGACGTATTGCCGCATGATGGCCTGCACCGTGTCAGTCTGTATGCCATGGCAGTCAATGAAGAAAATGCTGCTGGTGGCCGCGTCGTTACTGCACCAACCAATGGTGCAGCTGGCATTATCCCGGCAGTGTTGCGCTATTACGCAGAAGACTGCAAACCCAGCCACCCGGAACAAGGTATACGCAATTTCATGCTGGCAGCGTCTGCCATAGGTATGCTATGCAAAACCAATGCTTCCATTTCTGGGGCTGAAATTGGTTGCCAGGGCGAAGTTGGCGTGGCATGCGCCATGGCTGCAGCGGGCCTGACTGCTGCTTTGGGCGGCACCAATGAGCAAATCGAATCAGCCGCTGAAATTGGTATTGAGCATCACCTGGGCATGACTTGTGACCCTATTGGTGGGCTGGTGCAAATCCCCTGTATAGAACGCAATGGCATGGGCGCGGTCAAGGCGATTACTGCCGCTTCGCTGTCTTTGCGCAGTGATGGCACACATCATGTCAGCCTGGATGACGTGATAGAAACCATGCGCGCAACCGGCTTTGACATGCAGGCTAAATACAAGGAAACCTCATTAGGTGGCTTGGCCGTGCATGTGGTTACCGTTAACTACGCAGCCTGCTAATATCTCGAAGTCAAATGAAGCACTGCAACAGTGCTTCATTCCTTGGCCTTGACTCCAAAACTATAACGCACGCCCAGCCATATCATTCGTGGCGCGCCTGGAGTGTAAAAAGTCGTTCCTTTGCTGTCAGAATTGCTGTAACCACCATTGGCGGCGATTGCATATGGACCAAGCTGTCCAGCCGTGTAATAACGCCGATCAAACAGATTGCTGACATTGACAGAGAATTTCCATTGCGGGTTTGGTCTGTAGCCCGCAGACAGGCCGACTACTGCATACCCTGACATATTACCCGACCCCAAATTTGTCAGTCCATCAGGTACATGAGCATTGTTTTCATTACCCCGCACAAAACTCTTGCCAACAGCCAATACTTCAATGCCTGCCGAGATTTGTGCATTGAATTCATAATTTACATTGGCTTTAAAAATTTGCTGAGGGATCAGCGGCATCTGGTCTCCGGGCTTGACGCTGATATTGGCACTGGCATTTGCCAGGTTGTTATTTTGCGAACCCAGGATATCTGCACTCTGGTAACTTGCTTTCATCCAGGTATAGTTCAGTCCATAACTGAAATTATCCTGATTGCTTGCAATGCCTGCCTCAAATCCTTGCCGCCTGGTTTGCCCAAAGTTCTTGAAATAACCAGTTGCAGTAGAATTGGCCACGAACAGGATGTCATCTTCGTTTGTTCCTCTGAAAACACCTGCGTTCCATACAATCTTTCCTGGCAACTTGCCACGCAGGCCAGCTTCCCATGTTTTCGAAATGACCTGCTTTAATGCCGGGTCACCCGCCATTGAATTTGGCAAGCGACAGCCAAAGTCAGGGTCAGCACAGCCCAGTTCTATGGAAGTTGGCGCCCTGCTGCCCTCGCTGTAACCTGCATAGATATTCAAGGCGGGATTTGCCACATAACTAACACCAACAGCTGGATTAAAACGCCTGAAAACATGATCCCCATCCAGAGAACCGCGCTGAGCGCCCTTGGTAGTGGCGTTGTTATAGGGATAGAGTCGGTCAGTATTTTTTAGCCTGGTGTTATTGTAACGAGCGGACACCGTCAAATGCCAGGCGTCTGCCAACGTCAGGGTGTCACTACCAAACATGCTCCAGGTTCTTGTTTGCCCATCCAGATTGACGCGCTGGTCGAAAGCATTTTCAGAATTTTGTGTGCCGTCTGCATAAGCATTGACGGCAGTGATGCTGTGATCAGGGTTCAGGTAGCCAAACTGGCTGGCCTGATTAAAGCTGGTGCGACTGGCATCATAAGCAGCACCGAAGACCACATGGTTACTATATCCAGGCGCTTTGCTTAGTGAACTCAATTGCGCGCTGAGGCCATAATTTTGCTGGCGGGTGCTGGCATTGGTAATAATGCCCGTGCATTTTTCGTTGGGCTCAGTATTCGTCCCTGCCTGGGCAATACAGCGCAAACTGGGGAAGGAAAAAGTAGAACTTGTCCTGCTGTTGCTGCTTTCAATCACCGGATTATAAGCATGCGCCAGCAACCAGTTCTTGTCCGCCGTTTGACCAGTGTAATACAGGGATTCACCTAGAGCCTCCTCGTTCAGGTCACCGTTCGTGGTGGCAGTATGGGTGCTGCGGTAGTAGGCATTTCCCGATAATTGCAAAGTGCCAACAAGATTAGTTCTGGCTTCCACGTTGACAAAACTGGCCCGGTTTTTTGTCACATCTGGCAGGGTGAACACGCTGGCATAGCGATTGTCCAGTAACTGTTGCTCCTGCGATCCATTACCGGTCATCTCGCTGCTAGCCCATGCATAGCCAAGCTTGAGTTCGCTTTTGTTGTCATGCCAGCCCAGCTTACCAAAGAATTGCCTGAGTTTTGATGGTGAAACATCCCGCCAGCCATCTTCCTGATAATTATTGGCGGTAAAGTACCAGTCCAGGCCTTGCTGATTTGCCCCACCATGCTCAATGCTAACATTGCGACGTGCGTATGAGCCTGCACCTAGCTCCAGCGAAGTTGCAGCATCATGTCGGCCATCTTTGGTTTGCAGCGATAAAGTACCGCCAAGTGTATTGAGGCCGAATAAAGGGTTCGATCCCGACATCAGCGTCACGGAAGAAATAGCAGATTTTGGAATCAAATCCCACATCACTACATCGCCAAATGGCTGATTCAAACGCACACCATCCTGATAAACAGATAATCCTTGCGGGGTTCCTAATAATGGCGATGCCGTGTAGCCACGGTAGTTTACGTCATTCATAAAAGGATTGCCCTGCACATCATTGACATGCACGCTACCCAGATAGCGATTGAAGAAATCAGCGATATTTAGTGCCCCGCTCTTCTCCATGTCCTTGCTATTGGCAGTCTGTACGGAGGCCGGGATTTGTTGCTTGCTTAAACCTGTACCAGGCAAGGCGGTGATGCCTATGATTTCCACTGGGGGGCTAATGATTATTTCAGTTGCAGCCCTTGCCTGATTAGCAAGACTGAAAAAAAATAAGGCAAAAACACAGAAAAGGGGACTGGGAATAGGCAAGGAATCCATGGCTCCACAAATTTATCATTCTCATAATTTCAATGTAGATAATACAATAAATGTGATATAGACAAAAAAATATCACCCCAAGTGTAGCCTTGGGGTGATATTAGTAACATTGGCAGCTTGCGGACAAGCTACCGAAGACGAAGTTGATGATCGCAGTGCTAATTCAGGGCATCAGAGAAAAGCCCTTTTGCCCGGTCTGCCATAGCAAGAATGCCCAATTGTCAGCTTGTTCCGCGAGTGCATCGTACTTCCAGGCATTGGCAAAGTCGGTACGGAATAGTGCTGGCCTGGATTTCTTGGCGTTAGCTACCTGCAAGCGGGTAATAAATTTACTACTCATCCAGATCGGCGTATCAGCAATACCAAAACGGGCAGAGATAAGGGTTGCAGGATAAGACTGACCATCACGCAAGTTCATGTAGGGATTGGCACTTGCAAGCCTGGTTTTATCTGCAGCAGTCATTTTTTTGGATTTACCAACATTGAGCGATTCAGACTGTATGGCCGCACTTTGTGCAGCCGCAAATAAATCCGGGCGCTGACTGATAACTTGCGCCAACCAGCGTTTACCCGGACTTGGCTCTTGCGTGACCAGCTTCCCGGAACTTGTATAGCCTTCACTCACCAGATAATCAGCTGCTGCAAGAAACTCATCAAGGCCATCATTAGTGTTTTTTTGCTTAAGATTCTCATTTGCAGGGACATAGACAATCGCCATCACAGCATCCTGCTCCAGCCAGGCCAGGCGCAAGGCATCGAACTTCGCCAACTTCGACAAACCAGTACCAGTTTCCATGGTCAGCAATAATGGATGCTTACCATCAAGCTCCATACCTTGCGGGTATAACAGCGTCAACGCAATTTGTTTATTGCTGCCCGGTTTCGTGATGTTCAGGTTTTTGCTGGCGACGCGATGAAAGCCAACTTGCGGCGAACGGAAAACTTCTACATTCCTGATTTGCCCACCGGCTAAAGCGCGATAAGATAGCGGTGCTGCATTTGCAGCTTCCAATACAAACAAGGCACCATCTGTTTCTGCATCGGCATTCAGCTCACTGACACGGCCAGAGTAAGGCAAAGCCAGCTCTTCTTTTTTCCCACCATCCAGCTCCATCTTGATGAGCTTGCTATAGCCCGCCTCAGCAACATGGACATACAAAGCATTTTTTGCTACTGCAATATCCAGCAATTCATCGCTACTGGCAGACAGTATTTCCTTTGCCATGTTCAATTGTAGGGTTTTTAAATCCAGCTTCAGGATCGCTCCTGTGCTCTTCTTTTTGCTTGATAGCAGATAAAGCTGTTCACCTGTCAGCCAAGCATTCCTGAGTTTGTCTGTTGGCGCAGCCAATCTTTGCCAGGCAGTTGCCGCCCCCTTTAGCTGGTCTTGCTTGACCAGATACAAGCTACGATCCTGGCTTTGCCCATGCTGAACCTCGGCCAACAGATAAGAAGAATTCATGCTGCTTTTGATTGTCACCACATCGCTGGCTGCAAACCTCCGGTTCTTGCTGACGCCTGGGCCTATCAAAGGCGTATCAGTTTCCAGCTTGCTTCCCAATACATGTTGCCAGATCGCGCCACGATCGGCACCAGGTTTGACTGGAGACTTACGATAGTAAATAACAGTCGAATCAGGTTTCCAGGCAATTTCCTTACTGTCAGGCGCGATCGTATCCAGATTATCCTTGAGCATGCTTGCATCATTCGTCTTGATAATACGCAAACTATGCCGCTGGCGTCCGCTACTCAACAAATCGACAGCAACCATGCTACCATCCAGAGCAGGCGTAAAAAACCCTATGCCCTGCCCTGGCTCTGTCAACAGCAGCAGGCGCTCGGCACTGGTGGCAGCGTTACGCATGAATAACTGCTGCCGATTATCGGCCGTAGTGCGGGTAAAAAACTGCATGCCACGCACTTCGATCAACCTGCCCGCACCGAATTCTGTACTTTGCAAAACCTTGAGACGCTTCAGCAAGGTATCGCGCCCGCTGATACGTGCCAGTACCGCATTGCTAAAATCTGTCTGTCTCTTCATCCAGGCGCGGACTTGCGCGTCACTTAAGGACTCCAGAAACCGGTACGTATCAACCGCTGCTTCTGCTTGCCCGGTAGCCACCTGCTTGGGTAAGGCCGGGTAATCACCCCAGGCTTGCAACTGAGCATAGGCAAATACAGGCCAAATGCCGAGTATCAATAAAAACTGTTTTATATTCTGTTTTGCTAGCATGCCGGCTCCAAGCCTCTATTTCCTGACAGGACTACAGTATCCCTCACACCTGCATAAAATTGCAAAAATCACCTGCTTTTTTAGGACAGGCTTCACTGCTCATGTTTCAATTCTTGAATTTCGTCCCCTGCTTTCTGCATTTCATCGCAAACGCATGGCAAGCACAGGGCAACTTGCTTAAAGTGCTTACATCGCAAGACCACATGAAGAACCTGGGAGAAAAAAATGAATATCGTCAAGAAAACCAATTTAACACTCTTAACCATTTGCGTATTTGCTGCTACCATAGTGCCAGTGGCTACATATATTAATAAACTTGCTGCAAAAACAAGTATCGCCACAGTCACAATAACAGCGCAAAGACTGACAGAACAACAGAAGATAGCTTTTGATGTCGAACAAGTTGGTAACACGATGCAAACTGTCTTCATTGCAGCGAAACGCCTCAGCACTGAAGAAAAATTCGCACTTGACCAGCAAGACAGACAAACTCAACAGGCAAAAGTGCGTGTACATAAAAAACCGCAATTGCTTGTTTAACATCTCCTATCATCCAAAAGATTTACTTTTGCAAGAATTGGCATAAAGCTCACTCACAGCTTATTGAGTGTTTGTAGTAATAATGGTTTTGACACCCGCAGCACTTATTAATTTGCAGGCAATCATGTTAAAAAAATCTATTTTCTTGTGCGTGCTATCCTCCACCTTGTTGGCTGGCATCGCTTTTTCACAAGATTTTATGTTTGCACCTTCTATTCCTACCCAGAATGAAGATCAGGACAAGACAACAGAAGTGATGCAAGAAGCGCCAGCGCAAACACCGGCAAGCCCCGCCCCATTGCAATTGGACAGAAGCGGAGTTGACCGCGCATCCGTGCATTTACAAATACTGCAGCAATCGAATCAGCGCTTTACTGACAATCCGCAACCAGTACCTGCTGCGGCTAAAAAGACAGCATCAGAAGATAAGAAATCACAAGCAAAGTCGGCCAGCAGTACTTAATCCTTCCCCGGTCATCCCGGATATTGCCTTATTCGGGTACATCTCCATTCCTACAGCGCTCCTCGATCTATCCTTTTACTTAATATGACCGAGGTGGAAGTCTGTCTGACGCCATCGAGTGCCCCGATCTGATCGAGCAACTTGTCCAAGGTTTCTGTATTACTACAGCGCAAGGTCAGCATATAGTCGATTGCACCACTGACTGCGCATAGCGTCTCAGTTTCAGGCAATTGCTGCAAATATTTAATCAAACCAGCCGCATAACGCGCCTCTACCGACAGGCCCACATAGGCCCTGACAGCCGGCTGCACCATTTTCTGGTTCAACTTCAGACCATAGCCGGCAATGACGCCACGCTTCTCCAGCGCAGCAATACGGGCGATCACGGTAGTTCTCGCTATACCCACTGATTTCGCGATACTGGTGACTGGCAGGCGGGCGTTATCCATCAACAAAGCCAGGATTTTGTCATCTATCTCATCAAGATCAGGTTTCATATCGTCATTTTGTCTAATTATTTAGACATATTATCTCGTAAATACACAATATGACGATAACTTTGCTGCTATTAACTGACAAAACTAGGGCCTAGACTTCAGTATCAATCTTATATTTTCATTTGCAACTCATTTGCAACTCATTTACAACACAAATAGATACTGGAGACAAACATGACAACCAAACTAATACTTCTGGGTGCAGGCAAAATTGGCGATGCGATTCTCAATTTGCTGTCTCACACTGGCGATTACGAAATCACAGTAGCAGACCGTGACCCGGAACGCCTGAAATATGTAGAACAAGCCGGCTTTCCCAATACCCGCATCGTCCAGGCTGACCTGGGTGATAAAGCGGCAGTCACCGAGTTGATACGCGGTCATAAAGTCACCATGTCCGCCTGCCCTTATTTTTTGACACCTATCATCGCTGGCGCAGCACGTGAAGCCAATTCCCATTATTTTGATTTGACTGAAGACGTGGAAAGCACACGCATCGTCAAGCAGCTGGCTGAAGGTGCCGATTGCGCCTTCGTACCACAATGCGGCCTGGCACCAGGATTTATCTCCATTGTGGCAAATGATGTTGCCAAGCGTTTTGAAAGCCTGCGCGATGTCAGCATGCGCGTTGGTGCCCTGCCTACCTTCCCTAACAATGCACTGAAATACAACCTGACCTGGAGCACGGACGGTCTGATCAATGAATATTGCAATCCTTGCGAAGCGATTGTTGATGGCGAATTGCGTGAAACCGCAGCCTTGGAAGAAATCGAGCATTTCTCCCTCGATGGCATAGATTACGAAGCCTTCAATACCTCCGGCGGCCTTGGCACTTTGTGCGAAAGCCTGGAAGGCAAAGTACAAAACCTGAATTACAAGACAGTGCGCTATCCAGGTCACCGCGATATCGTCAAAGTACTGATACGCGACCTGCAACTGGGCAAGCTGGAACGCCGCCCTATCTTGAAAGAAGTCATGGAAACCGCTATCCCCATGACCAAGCAGGACGTGGTACTTGTGTTTGTCAGTGTCGTCGGCATGCGCGATGGTCGCCTGGAGCAAGAATCCTACGCCAAGAAAATCTATGCCCAAAAAGTCAATGGCCAATTGCTGTCCGCCATACAATTGACAACTGCCTCTGGCATTTGCGCCATGGTTGATCTGGTGGTTACAGGCAAATTGCCGCAACATGGTCTAGTGCGTCAGGAGCAAGCTGTTCTTGCTGACTTCCTTGCAAATCGTTTTGGTCAATACTACGCCGCGTAATCAGCTGGTATTGCTGAACTGGGCACAAGATCGCTGCCAGCGCTACAATTACGTACAATACGGCCACTGGCATTAAGCCCATCCAATAACCCAATAAAGGCAGGCTTTCCAAAAGAAAGTCTGCCTTTATAAAAACGTACCGAGGCAAACAAGATGGAAAACACCACTTTGCAAGCAATCCTGAAAGAGCTTGATATCAATTTAAGCGATTATCAGGGCAGCGACATACACAGCATTTCTCCTATAGATGGCAAAAACCTGGCCAGCCTGCGCGCTGACACTGCAGCGGAAGTAAAACAGCGTGTAGATCGCGCCCATGCAGCATTTTTGCAATGGCGCAATGTGCCAGCACCGCGTCGTGGCGAGCTGGTGCGCCTGTTTGGTGAAGAACTGCGCACGCACAAGCTGGCCCTGGGTCAACTGGTGACGCTGGAAGCAGGCAAAATCCTGCAAGAAGGCCTGGGCGAAGTACAGGAAATGATCGATATTTGTGATTTCGCAGTTGGTTTGTCACGCCAACTGTATGGCCTGACTATTGCCTCTGAACGTCCTGGCCATCGCATGATGGAACAATGGCATCCTATAGGCGTAGTTGGCGTGATTTCCGCTTTCAATTTCCCTGTCGCCGTCTGGGCCTGGAATGCAGCACTGGCCTTTGTCTGCGGCAATAGTGTTACATGGAAGCCATCTGAAAAAACCCCGCTGACAGCCATCGCTACTCACGCCCTCTTCATGAAGGCAGTTGCCCGCTTTGGCAGCGATGCCCCGACTGGCCTGGCAGAATTGATTATCGGTGGACGCGATACTGGCGCACAAATGGTAGAGGACAAGCGCATCGCTCTGGTCAGCGCCACTGGCAGCACCCGCATGGGTCGTCAGGTTGCTGAAGTCTGCGCCAAGCGTTTGACTCGCACCATCCTTGAACTGGGTGGCAATAACGCGATGATAGTTGCTCCTAGTGCAGATCTGGAAATGGCTGTCCGTGCCATCACCTTCTCTGCTGTTGGCACTGCCGGACAACGCTGCACTACCCTGCGCCGCTTGTTCGTACATGACAGTATTTATGACACACTGGTACCACGTCTGAAAAAAATCTATGCTGGTCTGCCAGTCGGCAATCCTCTGGAAAAGACCACGCTGGTCGGCCCATTGATTGATGCAGGCTCTTTTGATGCCATGCAAAGCGCTTTGGCAATTGCCAAATCAGAACAAGGCCAGGTATTTGGTGGCGAGCGCACAGTCGTTGCTGGCAATGAAAATGGCTACTATGTCAGCCCGGCTCTGGTAGAAATGCCAGGTCAAACGGCGTCCATGCACCACGAAACATTTGCGCCCATCATGTACATCGTGCGTTACAAGGATTTGCAGCAAGCCATCAGCTTGAATAACGAAGTACCACAAGGTTTGTCGTCTTCGATCTTCACTACAGATATGCGCGAAGCTGAGACCTTTGTTTCTGCTGCTGGCAGCGACTGCGGTATCGCCAATGTCAACATCGGGCCTTCCGGCGCAGAAATTGGTGGCGCGTTTGGTGGAGAGAAAGAAACTGGCGGTGGTCGTGAATCTGGCTCTGACGCATGGAAAGCCTATATGCGCCGCACAACCAATACCTTCAATTACAGCAATTCATTGCCGTTAGCACAAGGCATCAGCTTTGATATTTGATCCAGATCAAATGTATTAGCTTCAAAAGACCGCCGAATGGCGGTCTTTAACTTTATAGCGTTGAGAATTCGTTTTACAATTTCCCATTCAGGAACGCGTTTGGCAGGAACAGCAAAAAGATTTATGAAAAAAACACTTACTTGCACAGACATCAAACACTTGGAACAGTTACCAAATGTCGGCAAGGCAACGGTTGCCGACTTACAGCTACTGGGCATTACTGAGCCACAGCAGTTAAAAGGACGCAACCCCTACCAGATGTACGACGAACTTTGTGCCGCAACCAAAGTCAGGCATGACCCCTGTGTCTACGACGTTTTCATTTCCATAGTAAAATTCATGGATGGTGAGCCACCTCTGGCCTGGTGGCACTACACTGCAGAGCGCAAAGCTCATCTTGCATCCCCCTCCTTACTATAAGCCTATTCCTGACAAGATTACTCAAGTTTGTTATACTTGACTAAAATGCTCAACAACTCAGGGCATTCAGCTTTTTCTTGCGTGGAGTACCCCGGAGTAATATATGCGACTGACCACCAAAGGACGTTTTGCCGTAACGGCAATGATAGACCTGGCTCTGCGCCAGGATAAGGGACCAGTGACTTTGGCCGGTATCAGCCAACGTCAGGACATTTCCCTTTCCTATCTTGAGCAATTGTTTGGGAAACTGCGTCGCCATGAAATCGTTGAATCCGTGCGTGGACCTGGCGGCGGCTACAATCTTGCCCGCAAGGCGCAAAATGTTACCGTTGCCGACATCATCATTGCAGTTGATGAGCCCCTTGATGCAACGCAGTGCGGTGGCAAAGGCAATTGTCATGGCAGCGACCATGAAAATGGCCTGCACTGCATGACACACGACCTGTGGGCGACGCTGAACGCCAAAATGGTCGATTACCTGGACTCTGTTTCCCTCCAGGACCTGGTCAATCAGCAAAGACAGAAAGCATCAGAAAACCATGTAGTCGTCATGCACCATACGCATGTCAGCCACATTGCCTCTTGAATATTTGGAGTTTTGAATGAACGCCCCCTTGGAAAAAAGCCTGCTCGACACCTTGAAGTCACCGCACTTCCCTATCTACATGGATTATTCGGCGACGACGCCGGTTGACCCACGTGTTGCTGACAAGATGATTCCATTCCTGCGTGCGCAGTATGGTAATCCGGCTTCGCGTAGCCATATGTATGGCTGGGATGCCGAAAAAGCTGTAGAAGATGCGCGCGCCCAAGTGGCTGACCTGGTCAATGCTGATCCGCGTGAAATCATCTGGACTTCCGGCGCGACGGAAAGCAATAACCTGGCACTCAAGGGTGCTGCAAACTTCTACAAGGCCAAGGGCAAGCACATCATCACGGTAAAAACCGAGCATAAAGCTGTATTGGATACCGTACGTGAACTGGAGCGCCAGGGTTTTGAAGCCACTTATCTACAACCAGGTGATGATGGCTTGATCACGGTAGAACAGTTGAAAGCAGCTATCCGACCAGACACCATTCTCGTGTCCGTCATGTGGGTTAATAATGAAATTGGCGTCATCCAGCCTATCGCTGAAATTGGTGAATTGTGCCGTGAAAAAGGTATCGTATTCCATTCAGATGCAGCTCAGGCCACTGGCAAGGTGCATATTGACCTGGAAAATATCAAGGTTGACCTGGTGTCTTTCTCGGCCCATAAAACTTATGGCCCAAAAGGCATAGGCGCGCTGTATATCCGCCGCAAACCGCGCGTACGTCTGGAAGCGCAAATGCACGGTGGCGGCCACGAACGCGGTTTCCGCTCTGGCACACTGGCTACGCATCAAATCGCTGGCATGGGTGAAGCTTTCCGCATTGCCAAAGAAGAAATGGAAAGCGAGCTGGCACACGTCCGCACTATGCGTGACCGCCTGGCAAAAGGTCTGCAAGAAATTGAAGAAACCTATGTCAATGGCGACATGGAACACCGTGTACCGCACAACCTCAATGTCAGCTTCAATTATGTTGAAGGCGAATCCCTGATCATGGCAATCAAAGATATTGCAGTGTCGTCCGGCTCTGCATGTACCTCTGCCAGCCTGGAACCATCATATGTACTGCGCGCACTGGGTCGCAGCGATGAACTGGCGCACAGCTCAATACGCTTTACCATCGGCCGCTTCACAACAGAAGAAGACATCGACTTTACGATAGACCTGCTGAAAACCAAAGTTGCCAAGTTGCGCGAATTGTCGCCACTCTGGGATATGTACAAGGACGGTATCGATATCTCCACTATCCAGTGGGCCGCGCATTAATTTATATTCATTGCGCATTTGAAAAACGTAATTAAGAAATATCAAGGAGTATCAAAATGGCTTATTCTGAAAAAGTGTTGGATCACTATGAAAATCCACGTAATGTCGGCGCCTTTGAAAAAGGTGATGACACCGTAGGTACCGGTATGGTCGGCGCACCAGCTTGCGGCGACGTCATGAAATTGCAAATCAAGGTAGGCGCTGATGGCGTTATCCAGGATGCGAAATTCAAAACTTATGGTTGCGGCTCTGCAATTGCCTCCTCTTCCCTGGTGACTGAATGGGTCAAGGGCAAGACGCTGGATCAAGCCCTGGAAATCAAGAACACGGCAATTGCTGAAGAACTGGCACTGCCACCGGTCAAGATTCACTGCTCCATCCTGGCGGAAGATGCGATCAAGGCTGCTGTGCTCGATTACAAAAACAAGCACAGCGCCGAACAAAGCGCCTGAAACTAGTTTCAAGATTCGTTTCAAGAAAACCGGCAACAAAAGTTTAGTAGCAAAAAACTGGAATAAATATGGCTATCACACTCACAGAAAAAGCGGCAAAACATGTGACCCGTTATATGGAACGTCGCGGCAAAGGCATAGGCCTGCGCTTTGGGGTACGTACAACCGGCTGCTCAGGCATGGCTTACAAGCTTGAGTATGTGGATGAAGTCGGCAACGACGACCAGATTTTTGAATCGCACGGCGTCAAGGTATTTGTTGACCCTAAAAGCCTGCCTTATATTGATGGTACAGAGCTGGACTTTGCCCGCGAAGGCTTGAACGAAGGCTTTAAATTCTACAACCCCAACGTCAAGGACGAATGTGGTTGTGGCGAAAGTTTCAGGATTTAAGGCTGGCGCAGATGCAGAATCATTTTGAGCTGTTTCAGTTACCGCAGCAGTTTGCACTTGATCAGGGACAACTGGATGCAGCTTATCGTGAGGTGCAGAATCAGGTGCATCCGGACAAGTTCGTGCAAGCCAGTGAAGCTGAAAAACGCGTCGCCATGCAATGGGCAACCAGGGCCAACGAGGCGTATCAAACATTGAAAAAACCGCTGAAACGCGCACGCTATCTATGTGAATTGCAGGGTGTGGACCTACAGACAGAATCCAACACCTCCATGCCTGGTGCGTTTTTGATGCAACAGATGGAATGGCGCGAATCCTTTGATGACGCACGCCAGGATAATAATGAAGCTGCCTTGCTACGCCTGGAGCGCGAACTGAATAGCGCCTTAAGAACGCAATTGCATACGGTTGGCAACTCGATAGACCTGGGAAACTTTGAAGAAGCTGCGCTGCAAATCCGCACCTGCATGTTTCTGGAAAAATTTATTGCCGATATCGCTGCTCTCGAAGAGTAATTTCAAATAACCCGGTAAATGCGGCTATGCCGGTTTGCCATTTTTTAGATGCTTAGCCATCCCCCCATTTCATCATGGCATTACTGCAAATTTCTGAACCTGGCATGTCCACAGCTCCACACCAGCACAGGTTGGCAGTAGGCATAGATCTGGGCACCACCAATTCCCTGGTTGCAACCGTACGCAATAGCATCCCTGAAGTATTGAATGATGAAGAAGGTCGCCCGCTGCTGCCTTCGGTTGTACGTTATCTGCCGAATGGTCACGCGCATATTGGCTTCAAGGCCCAGGCCGAGCAAAGCAATGATCCACGGAATACGATAGCTTCAGTGAAGCGCTTCATGGGCCGTGGCTTGAAAGACATCGCCTATGCTGAAAACCTGCCTTACGATTTTCATGATGAACCTGGCATGGTGCAAATCAAAACCGTGGCTGGCATCAAGAGCCCTGTAGAAGTATCAGCGCAAATTCTGGCCACTTTACGCCAGCAGGCAGAAGACGCACTGGGCGATGACCTGGTTGGTGCAGTCATTACCGTTCCCGCTTATTTTGATGATGCGCAAAGACAGGCAACCAAAGATGCAGCCAAACTGGCTGGCCTGAATGTCTTGCGCCTGCTAAATGAACCTACTGCAGCAGCAATTGCCTACGGCCTCGACAATTCATCAGAAGGCATCTACGCCGTCTATGATCTGGGTGGCGGCACCTTCGACATTTCCATTTTAAAAATGAGCAAGGGTGTATTTGAAGTCTTGTCCACCGGTGGCGACTCTGCACTGGGTGGCGATGATTTTGATCACCGCCTTTTTTGCTGGATATTGCAAGAATCAAAACTTGCGCCTTTGTCTGACGAAGATACCAGTGCACTGATGGTGAAAGCGCGCGAAGCCAAGGAAATTTTGTCCAGCAAGCCCAGTACTTTTATTGATGCAAAGCTCAATTCTGGCGAATCCGTGCATTTGCAAATCAGCGCAGCAGCATTTGCCGAAATGACGCAAAACCTGGTAACGAAAACGACTACGCCTTGCCGCAAAGCCCTGCGCGATGCCAGCCTGACAGTGGATGATATCGACGGCGTGGTATTGGTTGGCGGTGCAACCCGCATGCCACATGTACGCAAGGCTGTCGGTGAGTTCTTCCAGACTACACCCTTGGCCAATATTGATCCCGACAAGGTAGTGGCACTTGGCGCCGCGATACAGGCCAATCTGCTGGCAGGCAATCGCGCCCCTGGTGATGACTGGTTGCTGCTGGATGTGATCCCACTGTCGCTGGGTGTGGAAACCATGGGGGGCCTCGCTGAGAAGGTCATTCCGCGCAATTCCACCATCCCCTGCGCTCGCGCACAAGAATTTACTACCTTCAAAGATGGACAAACCGCCATGGCTATCCATGTCGTGCAAGGCGAACGTGAGCTGGTCAGCGAATGCCGCTCGCTGGCGCGCTTTGAATTGCGCGGCATTCCTGCCATGGCTGCCGGCGCTGCACGCATACGCATCACTTATCAGGTCGATGCCGATGGACTGCTTTCAGTTTCAGCACGTGAACTGCGCTCAGGCGTAGAAGCAGCGATTACCGTCAAGCCATCCTATGGCCTGGCCGATGACGAAATCACACGCATGCTCCAGGATTCTTTCACCTCGGCAGATGCAGACATGCAAGAACGTGCATTGCGTGAAGAAGGGGTGGAAGCCGAACGTATTTTGCTGGCCACCCAATCTGCCTTGAACGGCGACGCCCAATTGCTGAATGATGCAGAGCAAGAACAGATCAAAGCATTGATGGATCAGGTCATCAAACTGAAGGATGGCAAAGATCATCAGTTACTCCACGCTGCCATCACTGCACTCGCCGACGGCACGGAAGAATTTGCTGCACGTCGCATGGATCAAAGCGTGCGCAGTGCATTGGCCGGAAAAAAACTGGATGAGATTACCTGAGCGATATTACCTCATACCGATCCAGACAACATTAAACATATTGAAATAGCCAGATTACGAGAACAACATGCCACAAATTATTGTCTTGCCACACCCCCAGCTTTGCCCAGAAGGAACCGTTATTGATGCGCCGGAAGGCAAATCACTGTGCGAAGCCTTGGTTGAAAGCGATGTGGAAATCGAGCATGCCTGCGAAATGTCTTGTGCCTGCACCACTTGCCATGTGGTCGTGCGCGAAGGTTTTAATTCATTGAATGAATCTACTGATGATGAAGAAGACTTGCTCGATGCTGCCTGGGGACTGGAAGCAACTTCACGCCTGTCCTGCCAGGTCAAACTGGGCAAGCAAGATATCACCATCGAAATCCCCAAATACACCATCAACCACGCGCGTGAAAATCACTGATCATTAAGCATTTCTTACGCACCTGCCCTTAGCATTTGTAAAAGTGGAGCTCAACATGAAATGGACTGATACCTTCAGAATCGCCGAAGCACTTTGCGATAAATTCCCTGGCGTTGACCCACTGACGGTACGCTTCACTGACCTGCACAACTGGGTCGTCGATCTGGAAGAATTTGATGACGACCATGCACGCGGTGGCGAGAAGATACTTGAAGCCATACAAATGGCCTGGATAGACGAAACCAAATAACTCCGGATACACCCTTCCTGCAGGCGCACTCCAACCACCGCTTCAAATAACAATTTGCCCATTTTTGGACATTTGGACACACAGAGTGAACACTCAAGAATCATAACTTGCTGAAACGCAAAAAACCTTTTAGTATTTTAGAATTGTTTGTGCGATCATCGAGCGTAATTATCCATGTCTGATCTGTAAATGAATGTCTGGTGAGAAAATGCATTCTGCACCGCCTGACTATACCCTCCGGGAAGTGTTGCACAAGGACCTCGCAATGCAGTTTCGACATCTTTTATCTGCACTACGCAGCCGAATCACGCTAAGGTTGGCGATTATTCTGGCTGTTGTATTCGGATTGACCGTCCCCGCTGCCATACTCATTCCTTATCACCTGCATACGATAGAAACTGCGGCCCAGCTCAGGAACGCAGAAGACCATAATCGCCTGGTCGAAATCCTTTCCGTCATCTTGAGTGAACCTCTGTGGCAAATCACGCCCGAGATTGCCAATATCTCCAGCGAAGTGGTGTATTCCGACCCCAGGGTAGCAACCATAGAAGTCATCACCCTGCCCGACCGCAAGGAATTCATCAAGAACGACACCAGGAAAAAGACCCAGAAAGGTCCTTTCACCAGTATGGTCAGAGAGATCAAGCATGGTGGACAGGTAATAGGTCAAGTAAGACTTACCCTTGCTGAAGACTTGCTGCAAGAAAGCCTGGCATCTGATTTCCGGCGTTATGTCACCACAGCTGTGCTTTCACTGATATTGGCTATCCTGTTTATTCTGGTGGTATTGCAATGGCGCCTGGTTCAGCCAGTCAGGATACTCATGGGTGAATCTGACCGGTTGGCAAATGGTGAACTGAATGACCCTATTGCCTTGAACCGTGAAGATGAACTGGGCCATCTGGCAACCAGTCTGGAAGCCACTCGTCAGGCCTTGCAAAGGTCTTTTGGCGAGCTGGAAATCAAGAATCAGCAATTGCTTGAATACTCAGGCACGCTGGAATCCAAGGTGCGTCAGCGCACGCAAGAGCTGGAAACTGTCAATCAAAATCTGGAAGCTGCCCTGAATAACGTGAATTCAGCACAGGCAGAACTGGCTCGGGTCGAGCGCATGGCAGCACTGGGTTCCATGGTGGCAGGTGTGGCGCATGAATTGAATACTCCGCTAGGTAATTGTCTGCTGGTTGCCAGCACCCTGGAAGAAGAAACCCGTAATCTGGTCAGGATGGTAGAAGAAGGCAAGATGAAACGCTCTGACCTGACACGTTATGCAACCACGGCGGTAGACTCCACTAAGTTGTTGTTGCGCGGCCTGCAGCAATCTGCCCATCTGGTTGGCGACTTCAAGCAAGTGGCAGTTGATCAGTCCAGTGCCCAGCGTCGGCAATTTGCCTTGCTGGTCATGTTGCAGGAACTCACTGCCCTGCTGCATTCAAGCTTACGCAAAACCCCCTTTACACTGGAACTTGATATCCCTGGCGAAATACAGCTGGACAGCTACCCGGGTCTATTAGGCCAAGTTTTTACCAATCTGGTTAATAATGCAGTGGCTCATGGACTGGAAGGACGTGAAGAAGGTCATATGCGCTGCACTGCCACACAATTAGGTGAGTACGTCATCATCATTTTTGAAGACAACGGCAAAGGTATTTCGGCAGAGATTATCAACAGGATATTCGAACCCTTCTTTACCACCAAATTTGGCCAGGGCGGTAGTGGCCTGGGTCTGAGCATTACTTTCAATATCATTACCAATGTGCTCGGCGGCAGCATTCATGCAAGCAGTGTAGTTGGCCAGGGAACCAGATTTGAAATCAAATTACCACTGGTAGCGCCAGGCGAGCCTGAATCCAGCAATCCTCTACTGAGCAAGCGCTAAACCAAAAAACTGCTCCGCAAAAGTCTGGCCTACGCATACTTCAGGCCAGACTACTCAGATTACTTACAATGCAATCAAGTGTTTTCTCTTGCCCTAAGGTATACTATTGCCTTAGCAAAGATAGCAACTCAAGATAGCACTTCTACATAGCAATTTATTAAGTACCATGCACCAATACCTTGACTTCATGCGCCATGTGAAAGAACACGGCACTCAAAAAACCGACAGAACCGGCACTGGCACAGTGTCTGTCTTTGGTTATCAGATGCGCTTTGACTTGAGCAAGGGTTTCCCTCTGGTGACAACCAAGAAGCTACATCTCAAGTCCATTGTCCATGAACTCATCTGGTTTTTGGCGGGCTCCACCAATATTAAATACCTGACCGACAATGGCGTCTCGATCTGGAATGAGTGGGCAGATGCCAATGGTGACCTTGGCCCGGTCTACGGTTCACAATGGCGCAACTGGCCTACGCCAACAGGCGAGCACATAGACCAGATCAAACAGGTCATTGATCAGATACGCAATAATCCTGATTCTCGCCGCCTCATTGTCTCTGCGTGGAATGTCGCCGACATCCCGCAGATGAAACTGCCGCCCTGCCACATGATGTTCCAGTTCTATGTCGCCGACGGCAAGCTGTCCTGTCAGTTATATCAGCGCAGTGCCGATATCTTTTTGGGTGTGCCTTTCAATATCGCATCCTATGCCTTGCTGACTCATATGGTAGCGCAACAGACTGGTCTGGAAGTTGGTGATTTTATATGGACTGGTGGTGATTGCCACTTGTATTCCAATCACATGGACCAAGTTAACGAACAGTTATCACGTAGCACTTTGCCACTGGGTCAATTGGTCATCAAGCGCAAACCTGAATCCATCTTTGATTATCAATTTGATGATTTTGAGTTTGCCAATTACCAGTTCCATCCCGCGATCAAAGCGCCTGTTGCAGTTTAAGTCCTGGATTCATGAACATGTCATCTTTAAGTATTATTGTTGCAACCGATTCCAAGCTGGGTATAGGCGTGGATAATAAATTGCCCTGGCATTTGCCGGAGGATCTTGCCCATTTCAAACGCACCACCAGCGGCCACGCCATCATCATGGGCAGAAAAACGTTTGAATCCATAGGCCGGGCATTGCCTGACAGGCGCAATATTGTAGTTACGCGTAATAATGAATGGCAGCATGCTGACGTAGAAACCGTGACTTCACTTGATGCTGCCCGCGCTTTGCTGAATGATGACTTGGCCTACATTATTGGTGGGGCAGAGATTTATCAGCAAAGCATGGACTTGGCCAATGAACTGGTCGTGACTGAGATACAACAGGAATTTGCATGTGATGCTTTTTTCCCTGCGATCAATCCGCTACTATGGAAAGAGACAAAGAGAGAAAAACATTACTCTGAAGCAAAAAATTTACACTTTGCATTTGTCACTTATAAAAAGATTTAGGATTACTATGTCAGGACACGGGTTTCACGTACACGGGCCGCATGATCATGAGCTGGAGCATGCAGCCCACGGCAATGATGATTTCGCCAGCAAAATCGCAGTGATGACTGCCATTATGGCAACTGTAGGTGCCTTGTTTGGGTACGAAGGTGGTGCGACACAAAATGATGCCGCCATGTTCAAGAATGATTCTGCCATTAAAAAAACAGAAGCATCGAACCAATGGAATTATTATCAGTCCAAATCCAGCAAGCAAAATCTGGCTGAGCTGGCAATGGTTATCCCTGGCTCTGATGCTGCAAAATACAAAGCAGAAGTTGAGCGTTATAAGCTAGAAAAAGAAGATATCAAGAAAAAAGCTGAGGCATTGGAAAAAGAAAGCCTGGCCTGGGAAAAAAAATCCGAAGAAGCCTTACATCAGCACCATCGCTGGGCCCAGGCGATGACAGCTGTGCAAATTGCCATATCCCTGGCAGCAATCACTTTGCTGACCAAGAAAAAGTGGTTGCAATATGCCTCATACGGCGTGGCTGGAGTTGGTGTAGTACTGGCGGGACTTGCTGCACGCCATATATAACAAAGACGAGAACATAATGAAAAAAATACTCGGTATCACATTGTTGGCGATGGCCTGCTCCGCAGGGGCGCAGACCTCACAATTTGTGCAACTGGTTCCCACTAGCTACCTGCCCAAGGATGTAAATTTTTCTCTGGGTGCCGCTGCGCTCAGTCTGCCTAAATATACTGGTTCCGATGAGCGTCGCCTGGCTGCTTATCCCATGTTTGATGCGCAATGGAAAAATGGTGCGTTCTTCAGCGCCGTTAATGGTCTTGGCTATAATTTCTCAAAGAACGCCAGTCTGCAGTACGGCCTGCGTATGTCGCTGGAAGCCGCACGTGATGAGTCCCGCTCCAGCAAATTGCGTGGCTTGGGTGATGTCAACATGGCAGTTGAACCCGGTGCCTTCCTCAATTACAACATAGACCAGAACTTTTCTCTGGCATCGTCTGTACGTTATGGTTCCGGGGTGGATCACAATGGCGTACAAGTCAGCTTTGGCGCGCGTGCAACTACCTTGCTGAGCCCACAACACAGGCTATCTGCCAGCATCGGTGCCAACTGGGTTAATTCTGCCTATATGCAGTCTTACTTCGGCGTGACGGCGGCACAATCTCTAGCTAGCGGTTATGCGCAGTACACCCCATCCTCAGGTATCTCTGACATCAAACTTGGTGCCAGCTGGCATTGGAATATCGACAATAACTGGTCACTGACTACTGGCGCATCGGTGAGCCGCCTGAACGGCGATGCTGGCAGAAGCCCATTTGTGTTCCAGAAAAATCCTGTCACCATCTTTTCTGCAGCAAGTTATCGCTTCTGACGACTATTATTGCAATATTCATCACAAAAAGAGTACTTGCAAAAGTACTCTTTTTGTTTATGTTGCATAGTCAGATTGCGCAGCGAAGCTGATTAATTAAATAAAATTCATCTTGAGCCACATTTGGCGATGCAAGATATGGTGCTATTACTAATTTGATGACAATCAGATGAAATTTTGCATTTCATGTCAGAATCCTGCGATTTTTTCACATCAGCCCCCACATATCTGAGAGAATTCGCTTCTTTGAATTTTCGGCGCGCAAGCGGTTGATTTAACTTGCCCAGGCGTCTCCCTTGTAACAAGCTTTTTTGGAGACCTCCATGAAATTCCGCTTCCCCATCGTCATCATCGACGAAGACTTCCGTTCTGAAAACACTTCTGGCCTTGGCATACGCGCACTCGCAGACGCCATAGAAACCGAAGGTATGGAAGTATTGGGTGTGACCAGCTATGGTGACTTATCCCAGTTTGCCCAACAACAATCACGCGCCTCTGCCTTTATCCTGTCGATTGATGATGAAGAGTTTGGCGACGGCACTGATGAAGAGACAGATTACGCACTGAAGTCTCTGCGCGCCTTCGTCGAAGAAATTCGTTACAAGAATGCGGACATCCCGATTTACCTGTACGGTGAAACCCGCACATCACGCCATATTCCAAATGATATCCTGCGCGAATTGCATGGCTTCATTCACATGTTTGAAGACACGCCTGAATTCGTGGCGCGCCATATCATCCGTGAAGCACGCTCGTATCTGGATGGCCTGGCACCGCCGTTTTTTCGCGCGCTGGTGCATTATGCCAATGATGGTTCCTACTCCTGGCATTGCCCAGGCCACTCAGGTGGCGTGGCTTTCCTGAAGTCACCTATAGGCCAGATGTTCCACCAGTTCTTTGGTGAAAACATGTTGCGCGCCGACGTATGCAATGCTGTAGAAGAGCTGGGGCAACTGCTTGACCATACTGGCCCGGTTGCCGCTTCTGAACGCAATGCCGCACGCATTTTCAATGCAGATCACTGCTACTTCGTAACCAATGGCACCTCGACCTCCAACAAGATGGTCTGGCATTCCACTGTTGCACCTGGCGATATCGTTGTCGTAGACCGTAACTGCCATAAATCTATTCTGCATTCCATCATCATGTGTGGTGCGATACCGGTTTTCCTGATGCCTACCCGCAATCACCTTGGCATTATCGGCCCTATCCCGCTGGAAGAATTCAGCATGGAAAGCATACAGAAGAAGATAGAAGCCAATCCTTTTGCGCGCGAAGCCAAGAACAAGAAGCCACGTATCCTGACCATCACACAATCAACCTACGACGGCGTGCTGTACAACGTCGAAGTCTTGAAAGATTTGCTGGATGGCGAAATTGACACCCTGCACTTTGACGAAGCCTGGTTGCCACACGCGACTTTCCATGACTTTTATAAAGACATGCATGCCATCGGCAAAGACAGGCCACGTGCTAAAAAATCGATGATCTTCTCGACCCAGTCCACGCATAAACTGCTGGCTGGTATCTCACAGGCATCGCAAATTCTGGTACGCGAGTCCGAGACACGCAAGCTGGACCGTGACAGCTTCAATGAAGCTTATCTAATGCATACTTCGACTTCGCCACAATATTCGATCATTGCCTCTTGTGATATCGCAGCAGCCATGATGGAAGCGCCTGGCGGCACGGCACTGGTAGAAGAATCCATCCTCGAAGCCCTGGATTTCCGCCGCGCCATGCGCAAGGTAGATCAGGAATGGGGCAAGGATTGGTGGTTCCAGGTTTGGGGGCCAGAAGAATTTGCAGCGGATGGAATTGGTTCACGCGAAGACTGGATGATACGTGCCGAAGATGACTGGCATGGTTTTGGCAAACTGGCACCAGGCTTCAATATGCTGGACCCTATCAAGGCCACTATCGTCACACCAGGTCTGTCGCTGGAGGGTAAATTTGGCGAGACAGGCATTCCAGCCTCTATCGTCACCAAATATCTGGCTGAGCATGGTGTTATTGTTGAAAAGTGCGGCCTGTATTCCTTCTTCATCATGTTCACCATCGGCATCACCAAAGGCCGCTGGAATACCCTGCTGACTGCCTTGCAACAGTTTAAAGATGACTACGACAAGAACCAGCCTATGTGGCGCATCTTGCCGGAATTTGCTGCGGCCAACCCTCGCTATGAGGGCGTGGGCCTGAAAGATCTGTGCCAGGGCATACATGAAGCCTACAAAGGCCATGATGTGGCACGTCTGACGACAGAAATGTATTTGTCAGACATGCAGCCAGCGATGAAGCCATCAGATGCATTCGCCATGATGGCTCACCGTGAAACCGAGCGTGTATCGATTGATGAGCTGGAAGGTCGCGTCACGGCGATTTTGTTGACACCTTACCCACCAGGTATTCCCTTGTTGATTCCTGGTGAACGCTTCAACCAGACTATTGTTGATTACCTGCGCTTCGTACGCGACTTCAATGAGAAGTTCCCTGGCTTTGAAACTGATTGCCATGGTCTGGTCAAGGCAGAAGTTGAAGGCAAACGCGGCTATTTTGTTGACTGTGTCAAATCCACAGCAGAAAGCGGTAAGTAAGGCTGTCAATCAATAAAGCTTTAACTGGCCTTGGCAAGTCACACCAAGCCTGGCTTTTTCAGTCTGACAGAGCACTTATTGCCATTCGCTGGCAATAAGTGCTTTTTATTATACAAACGCACAACAAGTCGCTTAATTTGCTCCAATTTTCGATATACAATCAGATCGATAATTAAGATTATGGATACGGGAAATGGGTGGTGCAACAGGACTAATGCCGATCAAGCATGCTGAAATCAGCGTAGGTCAAACTGCGCCCTGGCCTATCTATGATGAGCAGGGCCACTTGCTGATGGCATCCGGCGTCAAAATTGAAAGCCAGCATCAGCTCGAAGGCTTGCTTGAACATGGCTATTGCAACCCAGATGCCATGTGGGACACCATACCATCAAAACTCACACCCATTTCCAAGGCATCGCAATCTACTGCAACAAGCTCAGGCCCTGCTGCACAAGACGCACACAAAGATGTATTAATGGAATTAGACAGCGTACGCTGGAACGTGGGCGAAATCCTGTATCTGCAGGTCCACGATCATACTGCAGTACGCTACACGGTCAAGTTGATCGGCTTCGTCAAAAATATGTCCATCATGGTGACTGCACCCACCATAGATGGCAAGGCAGTCATTATTCGTGACGGACAAACCTTCATCGTACGTGCATTTCCAGGCAAGAAGGCTTATGCGTTTACCGCATCTGCCATCAAATCCGTTTACTCGCCCCACTCTTACCTGCATATTTCTTACCCCAAGCAAGTTCGCTGTACAACCATACGCCAGGGTTCACGCGCAAGCGTGAAGATCATCGCATCCGTTACCATTGGTGACCCGGAACAAACCGCTGCAGCCACACTGGGTGACTTGAGTATGGGCGGCGCTTCTGGTGTGATGAAAAAAGCAGTTGGGAAAAAAGGCGATGTGGGTGTCATAAAATTCAAAGTCAGTGCAGCAGGAAATGATGAATACCTGACTTTGAATGTCATCTTACGTTCACAGGCCCCTACAGAAAATGGCTTGGAATACCGGCACGGGTTTGAATTCGTTGATGTCTCGGCACAATCCAAATTGATACTGTCCGCCTTTGTTCACCAGACTCTGGCCGAGATGGATTAATCCAGCACGCCAAATAAACTTGTTTTAAATATCTTGGTGCTTGCAGAACTGACACTAAAAATGGCAGTAGCTTTACATTTGCTTACCATTAATAGTCGTTTATGTGATGCCTAACTGTTTGTTACACTTTATGGTCAATGGTGGTAAGGGCTTGGATTAGAATTGCCTTCCAGAATGTATTATCTGAGTGTGGACAATTAGGAGTCACCATGCCAATCATCAAGCTACCCGCAATCAGGCAATGCTTGCTTGTTTTATCTGTTTTCTTACTGAGTTCCTGTGGTGGCGATCAAAAAACCAGCTCAACAACCGGCGAACCTGCTGCTGCCCCTCCAACGGTATTAGAACGACTGTTTGCGCCAGCACCCGTAGTAACCAGTACGACCATCAGCTTTGGCGGCAATCGTTCAAATTACACTATTACGCCAACCAGTTTTGGCTACTCAGTCAAAGACAATATTGGCACGGATGGCACTACCAGTGTTGACACCAGTATTCAGCAACTGATCTTTAAAGATGTCTCAGTCAATCTGCAGATCGCCAGCCTGTCAACCAGCATTGCTGCCAACGATTTGAATAACATCATTGAGCTGTATATTGCCTATTTCAACCGCGTCCCCGATGCGAATGGACTGGCTTACTGGATTACTCAATTCAAAAATGGCGCGACCATAGAACAGATAGGTGATTCTTTTTATGTCGCAGCCATACAGGATGCGGCCTTGACAGGCTATTCACCAAACGCCACCAATGTTGATTTTGTTACCAATGTTTATCGCAATGTACTGAGCCGCACACCACCCGACAAGGCTGGCTTGGATTACTGGGTAAATAGCCTGGCCAATGGCACGGTAACGCGTGGTATTGTAGTACGCTCCATGCTGATTGCCGCCCATGGCTACGCGGGTGACGCAGTCAATGGCTGGGTAAGCAGCCTGCTCGACAATAAAACCAATGTTGCAAAGAATTTTGCGATACAGCAGGGCTTCACCTATCTTCGCAAAGAAGATTCCATCACCAAAGGAATGGCGCTGGCCTCAACTGTCACGCCTACAGATTCCAGCATTGCCAATGGCATGATACAGGCCTTGGTCGGCTTTCAGGCCACCAATAGCAATGCCCCTACTCCGGCACAGGCATCACGCTTTTTGGCGCAAGCCAGCTTTGGCGCTAACACAACAGAAATCAATAGTCTGACCGGCAGCAGCTATAGTGCCTGGATAGACAAACAACTGGCGATGCCACAGAAGTTGCATCGCAGTTATATGGATGCGCAAGCCGCCGGCTTCATCAATGGCCTGAGTGATTTGAGTCAGAATAATTTCTTCGAATCATTCTGGCAGCAGGCCATCAAAGGAGATGACCAGTTAAGGCAACGTGTCACCTTTGCGCTTTCGCAAATATTTGTCGTTTCCTTCCAGGATAGTAATGTTGCCAACTACCCGCGTGGTGTCGCTGGTTATTACGATACGCTGGGTGCCAATGCCTTTGGCAACTTCCGCAATTTGCTGGAATCTGTCAGTCTGCATCCAATGATGGGCACTTACCTGACGTCTTTGCGCAATCAAAAAGAATCCGGAACCCAGGTTCCCGACGAAAATTATGCCCGTGAAGTCATGCAGCTCTTCACTATTGGCCTGTACCAGTTGAATCAGGATGGCACTTACGTCCTGAACGGTGGCAAACCAGTAGAGACATATTCCAGTGCAGATATTGCGGGCCTGGCCAAAGTGTTTACAGGCTGGAGCTGGGCTGGCCCCGACAAGAATGACAACCGCTTTTTTGGTGGCAATCCTGATGCCAACCGCGATTGGTTGCCCATGCAAGGCTACCCCAAGTATCACTCTGTTTCTGCCAAGACCTTCCTGGGCGTGACCATCCCTGCGCAATCTCCAGCCAATCCGGGCGCCAGTTTAAAAATCGCTTTGGATACCCTCTTCAATCATCCAAATGTCGGCCCCTTCATAGGCAAGCAACTGATACAGCGCCTGGTGACCAGCAACCCAAGTCCACAATATATTTCCAGGGTTGCTGCAGCCTTCAACAACAATGGTTCAGGTGTCCGGGGTGACATGCGTGCGGTCATCAAAGCGATCTTGCTGGACAATGAAGCCCGCAATGACACAACCCTGACATTCGCCAATACTGGCAAACTCAGGGAGCCGGTATTGCGACTGGCGAACTGGATGCGGGCATTTAATGTGAACTCGACTTCTGGTCGCTTCCTGTTGACCAGCACAGACGATCCATTAAGCGGCTTATCAGAAACACCTATGCGTTCGCCTACGGTATTCAATTTCTATCGCCCAGGTTATGTACCGCCAAATTCTGGTATCGCCAATGCAGGCCTGGTATCGCCTGAAATGCAAATCACTGGTGAGACTTCGGTCGTCGGCTATCTGAACTTCATGCGCGATGTGATTCCGAATGGCACAGGCTCATCACGTGACGTGAAAGCGGATTACAGCAGTCTGATCGCTTTGGCCGCAACTCCAGATCAATTAGTTGATCAATTGAATTTGACACTGATGTCGAATCAGATGAGCAGCAATTTACGCAGCCAGATTTTGACAGCGGCAAATTCGGTCACCATACCGACCAACAACACAGCCAATGCAGATACAGCGAAAAAGAATCGCGTCTACCTGTCAATTTTCCTGACTATGGCTTCACCTGAATATCTGGTCCAAAAATGAACGGGATCCATCATGACTAAAGTGAATGCTTCGCGCCGCGAATTTTTACGCGTCTCTACTGCCCTGGGTGCTGCTGGCGCCGCAGGTAGCGCAAGCCTGCCCTTCGCCATTAACCTGGCGACCATGGGCTCTGCCGCTGCACAAACTTCATCCGGTGGCTACAAGGCTCTGGTGTGCCTGTTCCTGTATGGTGCCAACGATCATGCGAACACCGTATTAGCAACTGACAGCACGTCGTGGAATCAGTACCTGACTGTACGCACGACCAATGAGGCAGGCTCCATTGCCCTGCCCGCTGTCGGCAGTAGCGGTGGTGTCTTGCCTCTCAGCCCGACGACTTCCCAGGCTGGTCGCAGCTTTGGGCTACACCCGCAACTGGGGCCGCTAAAGAGCCTGTTTGACAGTGGCCGTGCCGCCATACTCAGCAATGTCGGTCCTTTGATCGTGCCAACTACTCTGGCGCAATACAAGGCTGGCAGTGTACCCTTGCCACCAAAATTGTTTTCCCACAATGACCAGCAATCACTGTGGCAAGCCTATGCACCAGAAGGTGCAGCCTATGGCTGGGGTGGGCGTATGGGTGACATGCTGGCTTCCAGCAATGCCTATCCGGTGTTTACGGCGATATCGACTTCTGGCAATGCCGTTTTCCTCGCTGGCCGTACTGTCAATCAATATCAGGTCAGCGCGTCAGGTGCAGTGCCTATCGGGGGCCTGACCGGCAGCTTGTTTGGTTCCAGCGCAGCTGGCAATCCCTTAAAAAATATCATTGCATCGGACACTGCCAATCTGTTCCAGAAAGAACATGCAGCAGTCACCAATCGCTCCATCAATGCGCAAAGCCTGCTCAGTCCTGCGATGGCACCCGCAGGTGCTACTGGCGTCCCCAACCCCACACAATACACCAATCCGAACAATGGCAATCTGGCCAATAATGGCCTGGCATCTCAATTGCAAACAATCGCCAGGATCATCGCCGGACGCAGCGCTCTGGGCGCACAACGGCAAGTATTTTTTGTCAGTCTGGGCGGATTTGATACTCACGATGTCCAGCGCACTGCCCATGCAGACCTGATGGCCAGGCTTGCGCATGCCATCAGTTATTTTGACGGTGTCATGGGTAACTTGCAGGGTACTGATATGCGCAAGCAGGTGACCTTGTTCACGGCTTCGGATTTTGGCAGGACCTTTACCAGCAATGGCGATGGCACGGATCATGGCTGGGGCTCACACCATTTTATCGTGGGTGGCGCAGTCAAAGGCAATGGTATTTATGGTGAATTCCCAGTCACAGGGCTCAAGCATAGTCTGGACGTAGGTTCAGGAAGTTTGCTGCCGCAGATTTCTGTCGATCAGTATGGTGCTACCCTGGCGAACTGGTTTGGACTGAGCACAACTCAAATCAATGATATTTTCCCGAATATCGTGAATTTTTCAAATCGCAATCTGGGGTTTATGGCCTAGTACTGTGGCCTGATACTATTGCTTGATATGTGGCCTGGTCCACAATGCAGCACTTCATGCTGAAGAGCATGAAATGCTGCAAATCAAAAGATGGATCTGGCTGTCAGGGTAGTGAAACGTTCCAGCGCATAAGTGCCTGCCAGCGAGTTGCCTGTTGCGTCCAGCCCTGGTGACCAGACAGCTACAGCAAGCTCTCCTGGCACCAGCGCCAAAATACCACCACCAACGCCACTCTTGGCTGGCAAACCCACACGATAAGCAAAATCACCTGCTGCGTCATAGGTGCCGCAAGTCAGCATCAGTGCATTCAGGCGCTTGGATGAGCTGGCATCCAGAATCTGCTGCCCACTCCAGGGTACGCTGCCATGATTGGCGAGGAAGCTGCCTGCCTTGGCCAATTCAGCACAAGTCATGGTCAGCGAGCATTGACGGCAATAGCTGTCGATAACGGTTTTGACGGGGTTGTGCAGATTGCCAAAATCTTTCATCAAATGCGCGATCGCATAATTACGGTGCGCGGTCTGGCGCTCAGACTGCGCGACTGCTATATCAAAATCAATGGTGGGCTCGCCCGATATGGTCCTGGCAAACTGCTGGACGGCAATATCCGACTGCACAAAGCGGGCCGACAAGATGTCAGCAATGACCAGCGCGCCCGCATTGATAAATGGGTTACGCGGCTTGCCACGTTCATATTCCAGCTGCACCAGGGAGTTGAAGGGATTGCCGGAAGGCTCACGCCCCACGCGCTCCCAAATCGCATCACCTTCACGGGAAAATGCCAGCGCCAGCGCGAACAGTTTGGTGACGCTTTGCAAAGAAAACTTTTGCTGGCTGTCGCCTATGTTGTACGTGCTACCATCCAGGCAATACACGGCCATACCAAAATGCTGGGCCGACACTTTGGATAACTCAGGAATATAAGAAGCCACTTCCCCCTGAGACAATAAAGGCTGGACTTCAGAAAAAATGGTCTGAAGTATGGCTGCGTAATCCGGCTGCATGAATTTCTTGTATTGAGTCTTGTATTGAGTCTTGTATTCAGTCTTGAATTCAGGTTTTCGGCAAAGTTACGCCAACTTGTCCCTGATATTTACCGCCACGGTCTTTATAGGATGTTTCGCAAACTTCATCACTTTCAAAGAACAACACCTGGGCACAACCTTCACCTGCATAAATCTTGGCTGGCAATGGCGTGGTATTAGAAAACTCTAAAGTCACATAACCTTCCCATTCAGGCTCAAACGGCGTGACATTGACGATGATGCCACAACGCGCATAAGTGGATTTACCCAGGCAAATTGTCAATACACTGCGCGGAATACGGAAATACTCCATCGTGCGTGCCAACGCAAATGAATTTGGAGGAATGATGCAAACATCGCCCTTGAAATCGACAAAAGATTTTTCATCGAAATTTTTGGGGTCGACAATAGTGCTGTTGATGTTCGTGAAAATCTTAAATTCATCGGCGCAGCGTATATCGTAACCATAAGAGGATGTACCATAGCTGACAATGCGATTGCCATCACGTTCACGCACCTGGCCAGGTTCAAACGGCTCTATCATGCCGGTTTGTTCTGCCATACGGCGTATCCACTTGTCTGACTTGATGCTCATATACTTCTCCTGCCAAATTGATATTGGCGCGATTTTACGCGAAAACAGCTATATCTAATATGGAATTAGCTCTTAAAAAGATAAACAAATTCGAAAAAAAACGCATCAATCCATCTATGCAGACTGGTTGCAGCACAGTTTTAAAGCAACTCTGGCAATTATCCAAAATCGGCCAAGGCTTGCCAGTGCTTTGAATCACCAAAATAAATTATTAACAAATATGTCATCGCATGTGCATGCAAGCTTTTGATTTTTCAGAAGAATTTCCTTATCATCGCGCAAAACCAGCAGCTTTCCGGTACAATTCCGCCAATGAACGCTCAGCCTAAAAATCTTTTCTCTTTTCCTCGTTTCCGACCAGAAGTTGGCGGGAAAAATACTGCACCTTTCCTCCCCATGTCACGCGCCGAAATGGATGCGCTGGGCTGGGATAGTTGCGACGTTATCCTCGTCACTGGCGATGCCTATATCGATCACCCCAGCTTTGGCATGGCCCTGATAGGCCGCTTGCTGGAGCATCATGGTTTCCGCGTCGGCATCATCAGTCAGCCAGACTGGCAATCTGCCGATGCTTTCCGTGCACTGGGCAAGCCGAATCTGTATTTTGGCGTTACTGCCGGCAATATGGATTCCATGGTGAACCGCTACACTGCCGACCGCAAGATACGCTCTGAAGATGCCTACACGCCCGATGGTGACCGCACCAAGCGCCCAGACCGCGCTCTGGTGGTTTACGCCCAGCGCGCCCGTGAAGCTTACCCGGATGCCAATATTGTCGCTGGCAGTATAGAAGCCAGCTTGCGTCGTATTGCCCATTATGATTACTGGTCTGACAAGGTAAGACGTTCTGTTCTGCCTGATTCGAAAGCCGACATTCTCCTGTTCGGTAATGCCGAACGCGCCCTCATTGATCTGACGCACCGCCTGGCAAATGGTGAAGCCATCAAAGATATCCGCGATTTGCGCGGCACTGCTTTCATGACGCCAAAAGGCTGGCTGCCAGATGAAGAATGGACAGAAATCAATTCTGTCAAAATTGATACGCCGGGCAAGATAGAAGCGCATACCGACCCGTATGCGATGGTGCCGGAGAAAGAAGCAAAATGCGCCACGGGCGATGCACCTGCGACTACTGCCGTGTCTGCGGAAGCCAAGCCTGAAGTCAAAGCTGAAACCAAGGCTGACGTCGTGCAACTGCAAGCCATACGCATCATGAGCCGCGAAGAGCGCCAGCTTATGTTGCGTAACAAACAACACAAATCCGTGATACGCCTGCCCTCCTTTGATGAAGTCAGGGAAGATGCCGTGTTGTATGCGCATGCCTCTCGCGTATTCCATCTGGAGGCAAATCCAGGCAATGCCAAGGCACTGGTGCAAGGCCACGGCGACCGCGATGTCTGGCTGAACCCGCCACCACTGCCACTGGCCATGGATGAAATGGATGGCGTGTATGACCGTGCCTATGCGCGTGCGCCACATCCAGCTTATGGCAAGGCGCGCATACCGGCCTGGGAAATGATACGTTTCTCGGTGAATATCATGCGCGGCTGCTTTGGAGGCTGCACTTTCTGCTCGATTACAGAACATGAAGGCCGCATCATACAAAGCCGCTCTGAGCCATCGATTTTGCGCGAGATAGAAGAAATCCGCGACAAGGTCAAAGGCTTTACCGGTACCATTTCCGACCTTGGCGGCCCAACGGCGAATATGTATCGCCTGGCCTGCAAGGATAAAAAGATAGAAGAATCCTGCCGTCGCCTGTCCTGCGTGTACCCAAGCATCTGTTCCAATCTGGGCACCGACCACAGCAAGCTGATATCAATTTACCGCAAGGCGCGCGCCCTTCCCGGCATAAAGAAAGTGTTGGTCAGTTCCGGCCTGCGCTACGATCTGGCAGTACGCTCCCCTGAATATGTAAAAGAACTGGTCACCCATCACGTCGGCGGCTTGTTGAAGATCGCACCTGAACATACCGAAGCTGATACTTTGTCCAAGATGATGAAGCCCGGCATAGGCAGCTATGATGAGTTCAAAGCCATGTTTCAGAAGTATTCGAAAGAAGCTGGCAAGGAACAATACCTGATCCCTTACTTTATCGCGGCCCATCCTGGCTCTACCGATGAAGACATGGTGAACCTGGCTGTGTGGCTCAAGAAAAATGATTTCAAGCTGGATCAGGTACAAACCTTCATGCCTACTCCTATGGCGCTGGCAACCACCATGTACCACACACGCAAGAATCCACTCAAGAAAGTCACTGCGGATTCTGAAGTAGTGGAGACAGCACGTTCAGGCAAGATACGCAAGTTGCACAAGGCGCTGTTGCGCTATCACGCTCCAGAAAACTGGGAAATCATTCATGAAGCCCTGGTACGCATGGGCAGGCGTGACTTGATAGGTAGCGGACCACGACATCTGATCCCGCTGCGCCAGCCGCATATCCCTATCACCATAGATGAAAGTGGTGTTGCCAATGGCAAGCGCGTAGCTGCGCCCAAAATTGATACTTTTGGCAAAAAATCATATGCGCGCGCTGCAGCAAATGCCAAAACGACACCAGGCAAAACATCGGCCACCACACCAGCACGACCTGCCCTGGCATACAAGTCAGCAAAGCCTAAAGCTGCCGCCAGCAAGACCGGCAGACGCTGATAAAGTAAGGGGAATCTGACAAAAGAATAAAAGCTGTGCTGGCCCGCACCGGTCAACACAGCTTTTTTTTGATCTGACTCTTTTCATGCTCTGCCACTGATGTAGAATCAAATCATCACTTGCCACCAAACTCAGGTCATCAACACTACAGGGAGGAAGTATGAAACACATGAAAACAGTATTAATACTTGAGCATACTGAAGAGGTTTTTGACAAGCTCACCTGTGATGTCTGTGGTGCGGAATCCAAGTGGGATGAGAACTGGGCAGCCAAAGAGCATGAAAAATCCATCACCACCCTTCAACTTGAAGAGGAAGAATCTTTCCCCCATGGTGGTCAGTCTACCCAGACGCAATACCATATCTGTCCATCCTGCTTCAAAACCCACCTGGCGAAGTGGATGGAAAGCCACAGGGAATCCAAGCCAACCATCACCAATTCGGTCTGGTAATACCATGCTTGACCTTGGTGCCTTATGAGTTGAGTACCGAACTAAACACTGTTTTAGCAAATGATCAATTAAACCCTGGCAAATTTGTCGGGGTTTTATCCGATTTGAGCATATCCTGGTGCCCAATTTACATTAAGCGCGCTGCAGCAAGGTATAATGCAAGGTTTGATTGCATTAGAAAAGTATACCTATCATGGAAGCTGAACGCCTCAATAGCCTGTCCGCCCTGCTCGCCGACCTGACAGTCCGCGAAGCCGAACTCCGGAGGTATCTTTGACTTCGATATCAAGTCAGAGAAACTCGAACAAGTCAACGCCGAGCTGGAAGACCCCGCCGTCTGGAATGATCCAAAACGCGCCCAGGAATTAGGCAAAGAAAAAAAATCCCTGGAAAATGTCGTCAACACGCTCGTCAAAGCGGATAGCGGCCTGCGCGATGCCAATGACCTGTTCGCCATGGCGCGCGAAGAAAACGACGACGACACCCTGGAAGCCATAGAAGTTGATGCACAGAGCCTGCGTGAGCTGGTTGAAGGCATGGAATTCCGCCGCATGTTCAACAACCCCATGGACCCGAATAACTGCTTTATCGATATCCAGGCTGGTGCCGGTGGTACGGAAGCACAGGATTGGGCATCCATGCTGTTGCGTCAATATCTACGCTATTGCGAGCGCAAGGGCTTCAAAGTCGAAATCATGGAACAGTCTGATGGTGATATCGCAGGCATCAAGACTGCCACTTTGAAAGTCGAAGGCGAATATGCCTACGGCTTCTTGCGCACGGAAACCGGCGTACACCGTCTGGTACGCAAGTCTCCATTCGATTCCAACAATGGCCGCCATACTTCTTTCTCCAGCCTGTTTGTCTATCCTGAAGTAGACGACTCTTTTGAGATCGATATCAACCCGGCGGATGTGCGTACCGATACTTACCGCGCCTCTGGTGCGGGTGGTCAGCATATTAATAAAACCGATTCCGCTGTTCGTTTGACGCATGGCCCTTCCGGCATCGTTGTCCAATGCCAGAATGACCGCAGCCAGCACAGGAACCGCGCAGAAGCATGGGAAATGTTGAAGGCCAAGTTGTTTGAACTCGAGCTGCGCAAGCGTATGAGTGAAAAACAAAATCTGGAAGATTCCAAGACCGACGTAGGCTGGGGTCACCAGATCCGTTCTTATGTACTGGATCAATCCCGCATTAAGGATTTACGCACGAATTTTGAATCAGGCAACACCAAGGCAATTCTGGATGGTGACCTGGATGAATTCATCGCGGCATCCTTAAAGCAAGGCGTGTAATTATTTTGTGCAGTGCGCAGGCGACCGCCTGCGCAGCCTTAAAGAATCAAAACCCGCAGGCCAGATGCCTGCCCTCCCTTAGGGAAAATTATGTCTGATATCAATAACACGACAGCAGGTGAATTGCCTGTTGATGAAAATTCCATCATCGCCGAACGTCGCGCCAAACTCGATGCTATCCGCTCCAAAGGCGTAGCGTTCCCCAATGATTTCCGCCCACAACACAAGGCAGCGGAACTGGCAGAAAAATACGGCGCAATGAGCCGCGAAGAACTGGAAGCACTGAATGTTGAAGTCAGTGTCGCTGGCCGCATGATGCTGAAACGTGAAGCTGGCAAAAAAGCAGCCTTCGCGACACTGCAAGATGCGTCCGGCATCAAAGCCGATGGCCGCATACAGTTATATGTCACCACAGACAAAACCGGCGAAGCCGAAATGGAAGCCTTCCGTCACTATGACCTGGGCGATATCCTTGGCATAGAAGGCGTCCTGTTCAAAACAAAAACCGATGAATTGACAGTCAAGGTCATGACCTTGCGCATGCTGACAAAATCGCTGCGCCCCTTGCCTGACAAATTCCACGGCCTCGCCAATCAGGAAACCAAATACCGCCAGCGCTATGTCGACCTCATCATGAGTGAAGACACGCGCCGTACGTTCAAGGCGCGTACAGCCGCCATGAACTCTATCCGCACATTCATGAACAGTAATGATTTCATGGAAGTGGAAACGCCAATGTTGCATGTCATACCTGGCGGTGCGGCAGCCAAGCCTTTCATCACCCACCACAATGCGCTGGACATGCAAATGTATCTGCGTATCGCGCCTGAGCTGTATCTGAAGCGTCTGGTCGTCGGTGGTTTTGACCGTGTGTTTGAAGTTAACCGCAACTTCCGCAATGAAGGTGTGTCACCACGCCACAATCCAGAATTCACGATGATGGAATTCTATGCAGCCTATGTCGATTACAAATGGCTCATGGACTTTACTGAACAAGTCATCCGCAAAGCCGCTGAAGATGCGCACGGCACAGCCGTACTGACTTACCAGGGTCGCGAACTGGATTTGAGCAAGCCTTTCCAGCGCCTGACTATCGTTGGTGCCATCAATAAATATGCACCGGGTTACACCGACGAACAACTGCATGATGCTGAATTCATCAAAAAAGAACTGTTGAAGTTTGGCGTCAAACCTTTCGCCACAGCCGGTCTGGGTGCATTGCAACTGGCCTTGTTTGAGGAAACCGCAGAAGCACAATTGTGGGACCCGACCTATATCATCGATTATCCGGTCGAAGTCTCGCCACTGGCGCGTGCCTCTGACACAGTTGCAGGCATCACCGAGCGTTTCGAGCTGTTCATGACAGGCCGTGAAATCGCCAATGGTTTCTCGGAATTGAATGATGCAGAAGACCAGGCAGCGCGCTTCCAGGCACAGGTTGCGGCAAAAGATGCAGGCGATGAAGAAGCCATGTACTACGATGCTGATTACATCCGCGCCCTTGAATATGGCCTGCCACCGACTGGCGGTTGCGGCATAGGTATAGATCGTTTGATGATGTTGATTACTGACTCACCTAATATCCGTGACGTGATCCTGTTCCCGCATCTGCGCCGGGAAGATTAATAATTGACATAGTCAAGCATAAATAACGAAGGGACTGTAGAATTTGCAGTCTCTTTTGTTTTTTTGCCATCTTCTGCCATTAAGTAAATTCTGCCATGCCATCAGTCCACCCGCTTAAAAAACTCCTGAATTATGCCAGGGCCTATAAAACAGATTTTCGCCTGGCGACCATTTATTCGATATTGAACAAATTCTTTGATGTCCTGCCAGAGGTCTTGATTGGTGTCGCAGTCGACATCGTCATCAATGGCGACAAGAGCTTTTTGGCCAAGCGGGTACTGGGTGGTTTTGGCATTACCGACACCTGGCACCAACTGATGTTCCTTGGTGCGGTGAATGCCCTGATCTGGGCTGGTGAATCCTGGTTTGAATATCTGCTGTCGATCAAGTGGCGCAAACTGGCACAAAACCTGCAGCATGATCTGCGCCTCGATACTTACGACCATGTGCAAAAACTGGAGATGGCTTATTTTGAAAACCAGCGCACTGGTAATCTGATGTCCATCCTCAATGAAGACATCAACCAGATGGAGCGCTTCCTCAATGGCGGGGCAAACCAGATCGTCCAGGTTATCTGCTCCTCCATCATGGTCAGTGCAGTATTTTTCGCCTTACAACCATCTCTGGCAGTTATCTCTTTGTTGCCAGTACCATTGATATTGATAGGTGCATTCTGGTTTCAAAAACGCCTGGCACCACGCTATTCTGAAGTGCGCGAAGCGGCTGGCGATGTCAGCGCCCGTCTGAATAATAATCTGCTGGGCCTGGCAACCATTAAAGCCTTTGCGACTGAGAGTTTTGAAAAGAATCACATCGCCGAAGCCAGCAACACTTATCGCGAGGCCAACAGCAATGCCATTGCCATCAGTGCCGCCATCACGCCGGTCATACGCATGGCGATTCTGGCTGGCTTTACAGCAACCATGGTCTACGGTGGCTGGCTGACTTTGCAGGGTGACTTGGCTGTCGGTGCTTATTCTGTACTGGTGTACCTGACGCAGCGTTTGTTGTGGCCTATGACAGGCCTGGCTGAAGTCGCAGACATGTACCAGCGTTCGATGTCCGCCATAGACCGTGCCATGGGCTTGCTGGATACCAAGATCAATATTCCTTACGAAGGCAAACATGTTGCACCTTCCCAGATCAAAGGTGAGCTGCAGTTAAATCAAGTGGATTTTGCTTACGGTGACCAGAAAACCTTGCAGCAAATCAGCTTGCATATACCAGCCGGCAAGACTGTTGCTTTTGTCGGTTCCACCGGTTCAGGTAAATCGACCCTGGTGAAACTACTATTGCGCTTCTACTCTGCACAAGCAGGAAAAATCACGTTGGACGGCACAGAAATCAATGATATCAACCTGCAAGATCTGCGCCGCTGCATAGGCTATGTCGCACAAGACAGTTTCCTGACCGATGGCACGATAGCCGACAATATCGCCTATGGCATGCAGGATGCTGATGACGCAGCCATCCGGGATGCAGCGCAGGCAGCAGAAGCTATGGAATTCATTTCAAAACTACCGCTGGGTTTTGCCACACGCATAGGTGAGCGCGGGCAAAAACTGTCTGGTGGCCAGCGCCAGCGCCTGGCATTGGCAAGGGCCATTTTGAAAAATCCACCTATACTGATATTGGACGAAGCCACCAGTGCCGTCGATAACGAGACTGAAGCAGCGATACAACGCAGTCTGGATGTCGTCAGCCGCAACCGCACCACCATCGTCATCGCCCATCGCTTATCCACGGTACGTCAGGCAGATTGCATACATTTGCTGGAAGCTGGCAAGATCATGGAGAGTGGCACGCATGACGAATTGCTGGCATTGGATGCAGGGTATGCGGCATTATGGCGTTTGCAAACCGGTGAACGTGCTCATGTATAACTTGAGTTAATTCAAAAATTGCAAAAATACTAAGCAATCCACTGCAATTTAACCTTGTTTTTCATCCTGGATTAAAACTCAGTGTTACTCTTATGGCAAGGAGAGTATAGAGCATGAAAAAATCACTGACGATAGGCGCAGCAGCAGTTTTGCTTACCTTGCTGGGGGTCACGTCCTACCAGGCTATCGCCTATGTCACGCAGGCACAGCCCGCAAGTGCAACTGCTGTCAACTTGCCCGTCAAACCCTTTGAGGTTGATCCCTCCTGGATCAAGGAAGGAAAGCCGAATTTTCGTGCCGCTGAATTTTTCAAATCCCATGATGGCGACACCAGCTCAGGCATTTTTGAGTGCGATGGCCCATCTACTTTTGAATGGCATTACCAGCTTGATGAAAGTATCTACGTTCTGGAAGGCGGCGTGGACATTGAATATGAAGGGAAAAAGTTTTCCCTGAAGCCAGGTGATACCGTGCTCTTCCGTGCTGGCACTAAAGCACTCTGGCATGTACCCAAAGGCATACGCAAGAGCTGGACCCTGCATGATGCTGGCAAACCCGCACGCGGGCTCGCCAGTTTACTCAAATAAAGCCAGCAATAAGCTGGCAATCGGTCAGGAAATTGCCTTCGCCAGTGCCAACGCACTAAGGAAGGCATTTTCCACCTTCCCTGCACCTTCAAGACCAGCAGCAAACCAGTCACCGCAGACACCTATTCCCTGCTTGCCATTCCATAAGAAATCAGAGTCAACTGGCCTTACCGCCTCAGCGTAACGCCAGCGATGCACGACAGCATGGATGGGCTGTATCCATGAACCCGTAGCTTCGTGGAAGGCCTTGGTCAATTTTTCTTTTACCCTCTCATCGTCATCTCCCAGATGCTCAACACTCCATGCCTGGGTTGCGTGGCAAACCCAGCGTTCACCAGCTCTATGCAAAGGTTTGGCATCATCATGCGCTATCCAGCCAAGGCGGGAATTATTGATCCAGGCACCGTCATATGGCAGGTCCAGTGAAGTCTGGAAGCCCAGCATCAAGGTCCAGCATGGCGCCAGGTGCGCCTGCTTTGCCTGCTTGGCAAGGGCTGGAGCCACACTCAGCAGGGGTTCTGCCTGATCGGCTGGAATAGCCAGTATCACTGCATCAAACGGCCCGGCAGTTGCCGCGATAGGTACGGTTGCTGATCTAATGGACAGCAACCATTGCTTGCCATGCGCTTCGAGAGCACTGACCTGTTGCTCTGCACGCACATCCAGACCATGCGCCAGTTGCTTGCCCAGAGAACTCATACCGGGTACGGCAATATAACGCGTGCCGCTGCGCCCTGCCGGTTTACTGTTACCAGCTTCCAGCGTTGCCAGCTTGGCCGTCCAGGGAACAACCCAACCAAATTTTTTCCAGTCTGCAATTTCTTTTTTAAAGCGGTCCGAGCTGGCGGTGAAGTATTGCGCCCCATGATCAAAACCACCTAACTCTGTGTGTCTGGTACTCATGCGGCCACTGACGCCCATGCTCTTTTCATACACAGTGACATGATGACCTTGCGCCTGCAACTGACGCGCAACTGTCAAACCTGCTAATCCGGCACCAACAACAGCGATATGCATATTATTTTCCTTATCTAGCGTCCAAACAGACAATAAAAAACGCCCGCTATACAAGCTTGCGGGCGTCAATTGGTTTAGTGCATATTGATATCTACTTTAGGGACAGCGTTCTCACGGCCATGCAGGCTGGCGCGGCGTGCTGTGCAGTCAGGAATACTGCCTCTGGCCAGACGCAACACACTGCAAACCCTGGAATCCAGCTCACGTGACATGACCTCCATGCAACGGGTGCCGTACAAGTCTGGCTCTGCTGTGCAACTGTCTGGCTTCATTCGCTATCCTGAAATAGAGATCAACGTACTGTATTTAATCCATTACTTCAATCACCTCAGTCACAAGTGATGTCACTGGCGATCATTGCTCATTTTCTTCAACAGGCCAGTCACGGATATAGGCTTTCAACATCTTGTTTTCAAAGCTTTGCGCTTCGAGCACGGCCCTGGCTACGTCATAGAATGAGATCACGCCCAGCAAGGTTTTTGCATCCATGACAGGCAGGTAACGTGAATGCTTTTCCAGCATCATGCGGCGCACTTCATTGACTTCTGTCTCTGGTGTCACAGTCAGAGGGTGGTCGTCCATGTATTTGCGTACGGTGCCAGTACCCAGTGAGCCCTGGTTTTTATGAATTGCACGTATGACTTCGCGGAAAGTCAGTATGCCAACCAGATCGCCATATTCCATCACGACCAGAGAACCGATGTCTTTCTCTTCCATGACGCTGACAGCTTCGGTAATAGGGATATCAGGTGTGATCGTGAAAAGGATATTACCCTTCACTTGAAGTATCTCTGAAACTTTCATGATGCCCCTCCTCTATGCATTTATGTGAACCTTCATTGCAATGTATCGCAAGCCTTGCAAAAAATCCAGCATGTAAAATATTTTATTCTTGAATTCACGTGCATTTTGCCTGTCTTTTGCACCTTCGGTGTCAGCGATGGTAGCATTGCTGCCTCACAATATGGAGACTCTGACCAATGAGCGGCCCTAAATACCACGGCTTTGACACCTTGTCCCTGCATGCGGGCGCTGCGCCTGATCCAGCCACAGGCGCACGAGCGACCCCCATTTACCTGACATCCTCTTTTGTGTTCAAGGATTCAGATCATGCTGCCTCGCTCTTCAATATGGAAAGAGCGGGCCATGTATATTCACGCATCTCCAACCCCACCAATGCAGTACTGGAAGAAAGAATTGCAGCACTGGAAGGTGGTGTCGCTGGCATCGCAGTTGCCAGCGGGCAAGCTGCCATGCACCTGGGCCTGACAACGATAGCTGGTGCAGGTTCTCATGTGGTTGCGTCGCGCGCCTTATACGGTGGCTCGCAAAATTTGCTTGCCTATACGATGAAGCGTTTTGGCATAGAAACGACTTTTGTGGACCCGCGTGACCTGGATGCCTGGCGTGCCGCGATACGCCCTAATACCAAAGTTTTGTTTGCCGAAACCCTGGGTAACCCGGGTCTGGACGTACTGAACATCCCGGCAGTTGCAGAGATTGCGCATGAACATCATTTGCCACTGATGCTGGATTCGACCTTCACCACGCCTTACCTGCTGAAGCCATTTGATCATGGCGCTGACCTGGTGTTCCACTCCGCGACCAAGTTCTTGTGTGGCCACGGTACGGCCATAGGCGGCTTGCTGGTCGATGGCGGCACGTTTGACTGGCAGGCAGCCTATGAAAAGACCGGGCATTTTGCCGAGCTCTGTGAGCCTTATGACGGCTTCCACGGCATGGTATTCAGCGAAGAATCGACAGTCGCCGCATTTTCACTCAGGGCCAGACGTGAAGGCCTGCGCGACTTCGGTGCCTGCATGAGCCCGCACAATGCCTTCACCATCTTGCAAGGCATAGAAACCCTGGGCATGCGCATGGACAGACATGTGGCTAATACCCGCAAAGTCGTCGAATTTTTGGTTGCGCATCCTGCAGTCGATTCTGTCTCTTACCCTGAACTGGCAAATCACCCTGACTATGAACTCGCAAAAACCTTGTTACCCAAAGGTTGCGGTGCAGTATTTTCATTCAATATCAAGGGTAACCGCGCTGCCGGACAACGCTTTATTGAGTCACTGAATATCTTCTCTCACCTGGCCAATGTCGGTGATGCCAAGTCGCTGGCCATCCATCCAGCCTCAACCACGCATTTCCGCGTACCAGCAGAACAATTGCTGGCATCCGGCATTACCGAGGGAACCATGCGTCTGTCGATAGGGCTTGAAAATGTCGAAGACCTGATCGAAGACCTGTCCCGTGGTCTCAAAGCTGCACAGAAAGGAGCCTGAGATGTTATTCGAAGTCAATGGCCATGCAGCCTATTGCTATACCGGTGGCAAGGCTTACAACCCTGCCCTGCCGACGCTGGTGTTCATCCATGGCGCACAAAACGATCACTCGGTCTGGGGTTTGCAGACTCGCTATCTGGCACATCACGGTTTTAATGTACTGGCAGTCGACTTGCCCGGTCATGGCCGCAGCAAAGGCCAGGCGCTGACCAGCGTAGAACAAATGGCAAACTGGCTGCTTACTTTGCTGGATGTAGCAGGCATAGCGCAAGCCACGCTGATCGGGCATAGTATGGGTTCCCTGATCGCGCTGGAGAGCTGCTTCAAAGCGAACTCACGTGTCAGCAAACTCATCATGGTTGGTACAGCCTACCCCATGAAAGTATCAGACACCTTGCTCAATGCCGCCCGCGATGAAGAGCAGGCCGCAATTGATATGGTAAATATCTGGTCGCATACCTCCATCGCGCACAAACCATCCTGTCCTGGGCCGGGCTTTTATGTCATGGGTGTCAGCCAGCGCCTGATGCAGCGTATTTCTGCCATCAATCCTGACAAGGTTTTTTATACTGATTTTGCTGCGTGCAATGCATATGCCAATGGCGAAGCAGCCGCACAATCAGTAACCTGCCCCAGCCTGTTCATACTCGGTAAAAAAGACATGATGACACCAGCAAAGGCCAGCCTGACCTTGAGCAAAGCCATCGCAAACAGCCAGCAAAAGATCATAGACAATTGTGGTCATTCTCTGATGTCAGAACAGGCCGATCAGGTTCTGACGGCAATTCACGATTTTGTGAAGGCATAAGCAGCGATGGCAATGAATCTGGAAAGCTGGGCCTTGTTTACCGCGACAGAAGCTGCCTTGTCGCTATCACCCGGCCCGGCAGTCATGATGGTGGTTGCCTATGGCATAGCCAGGGGTTGGCGCACCTCCCTGTTTGTTACGTTAGGTATATTGACGGGTAATGCTATTTACTTTGCAGTATCGGCAACAGGCATAGGTTCGCTGATACTGGCTTCGCCACAAGTATTTATGGCGATTAAATACCTGGGTGCGGCTTATCTGGTCTATCTTGGTTTGTCTGCCATCTTTGGCAAACCATCGCCATTGACCATATCCAAACTGGATGGCGTAGCACTTAGTGGCAGGAAAATATTCAGCAGCGCACTCATGCTGCAATTGATGAATCCCAAAACCCTGTTGATGTTTGTGGCGATATTGCCGCAATTCATAGACCCCAGGGAACCGGTAGGTGTGCAGATGCTGATACTGGCAGCCTGCTCCATCATCCCTGAATTTTTTATTCTGTTGGGATATGGCATGCTGGCCAGCAAAGCCAGTCACTGGGCAACCCAGGAAAGGTATGCGGTGATCACAGAAAGAATAGCCGGCACCCTTGTGACAGGTGCTGGCATCATGGTTGCACTGGTTTAGAGGTTGTTGCGAAATTAACCTGGCGTTGTTGCGTCTCCAAAATGTAAAACCCGGTACTAAAGTACTGTCAGCGTCAGCAACGCCTAGCCATCTTAATTTCGAAACAACCTCTTCATTTTTAATTTCTATGCATGCACAGGCAGGCGCTGGTTCAGACTTGCCAGGTAATCTGCCCTGAAGCGGCGCAAGACATAGTCCTTGTAATTGTCATGCTTCAGGCTATCCCAGGCTTCTACCCTGCCTTTGCTGGATTTGTCCTTAGCTGCTGCAAGCACTTCTGGACTTAACTCCAGACTGGCATCCGTCATCATTTCATAACCATACAGTTGCATGAATTCTTTGGTCAGGCTTTCTATGACTTCGATTTCCTGCATGCTCAATTGCTGCTTGAATTTATCCTTGTTTGCCATGACAGGCGGGAAACGGTTGGTTGCCCATAAGGCTGACATTTGAGAAATTTGTTGTGCCTCGCTGGAATGGGTGACATCCAGCATCTCTGGTAAAAACTGTATGCCAAAGAAATCGCAAATCGCCCTTAGTACTGTTTCCTGGTTACTTAAAAAATCTTCATAACGTATGGTCAGCACTCTATCTGGGTGGAGTTTGACAATATCGCGCGACAGTTGATGAGCTTCCAGCCAGGCCATGGCATTCAAAGTCGAATCATAATCATGAATAATTGCCTTGTTCATCGAAGCAACCTGCGCCCTTGGGTCCCTGACCACATTCAGGAACAGCATATTTGGGAAAAGCTGCAAAAGCTCCTCAGCATAATGCACGCTATCGAGTGATTTATCCATGACGATACTGGCATGATGGTGCTCACCAGTGCGTAATAACAATTCCCACAATATCCTGTGGACACTGCGTTGATCATTCTTGATAGACTCAAACACATCCACCGGATCAAATACCATGCCTTTCCATTTCACCATGCTGGCGGCCTGCAAACCGATGACATCAACGACGAGCCTGAAGTAAGATTCATCATCGTTCAAATCGCCATAGCGCGGTACCAGAGGCATGAAATCGACAATATGCAAGGGATAAGGCGAATAAAATTCCTTGCTGTTATTCAGGCGCAGACGCAAGGCATGGCTGCCGCAGCGGCGCAAGGGTATCATCAGGACGGGGGTCGGTCGCTTACTGTCAGTAGCCACTTTTTTTACACTTGTCACACTATCTGATTCTGCCATGATGCTCTCCCCGTGCTTGAAGGTACGAATCTGGAAGATCCAGCTTGCTATCCTGTCAGATCAGGACAGACTGAGCTGAGGTTTTTCCATTTTGTCGAAATAAGCTATAAAAGCTTGAATAAAACCATCTACATCTGATGCGGGTAAATTGTTGATGCCCCCTGCACCACGTCGCCCACCACCTGTAGCGAACGTTGCGCAAAATTGACTGGCCGGGCAATTATCTGCATCACCCGAGCGTATGCTGACAACATAACTGCCATCTGATTTTGCGGTCAGCACCGCGAAAGATTTTCCGCGCTGCTCTTGCGTCAATTGATTTGCCAGAATGCCTGAGACTCTTCTGGCCCATGCCTGTGCAGGCAAGATATAGATGGACGTTAATTCACTTTGCCTGTAAGCCCGCAAACCTTGCATGAATGCCATATCACTGGCATAGGCACTACGCAGCACTACAAATTGCGCAGCCCCATTCAAAAAATCAAAGGGGTCAACATACTCATGTACAGCCAGGTACAAAGCAGCAGGGTGAAAATGCAAATCATCCACTGATTCGCCATAAGCGTTGTAGTTGAGCAAAGTACCAAGCTCTTGCAACTGGTCGCGTTGCGATTCATTCAGGCCAGCGTCGCTTGCCATCGCAGTTGCGACTGCCGGCAAGTTATCACCATAAGCCGCCACTACGGCCCACTTCCAATGCTGATGGTTCAGATGGCGATTGACCAGAATACTGCTGCATACATCGGCAGCCATGTCGCAATGCAAATGCAGATGTTCATGCTCAAAGGCCTGTGCTGCATTGTGATGATCGAAGTAAGTAATTTCTGCACCGGCATTAAGATGCTTGCGCAATGCTGCAATATTGCTGTCAAGTGAAACATCCAGAACTGTCACTCTGTCACCTGATTTGGTAGCGAAGCGACTCAGCAAATCAATATCCCGCTTGGCACCAGTGATCAGTTCTGCAGCACGGGGCTCAGCCAGTCTGAGTTGGTGCAAGGCGCAAATGCCATCGGCGTCACCATTAAACACATCATAGGCTTGCACTGAATAATTGATCTCGGCTGACATGAATTTTCCACTATTTATCGCTATTTGATATAGCATAATCCTATCAGGTGTTTGTAGAGTTTCTCTGCCGCTTCCTCTATGGTGTGTTGCTCAGAATTGATTTCAAGGTCAGGATCCAGCGGTGCTTCGTATGGAGCTGAAACGCCGGTAAATTCAGGGATTTCGCCTCTGCGGGCTTTGGCATACAGGCCTTTGGGATCGCGCCTTTCGCAGACAACTCCTGGGGTGCTGACATGTACTTCGACAAAACGCTCTTGCCCTATGATTTCTTTCGCCATTGCCCTGTCATCGCGAAACGGTGAAATAAACGCAGTGATGGCAATAATCCCTGCCTCATTCATGAGATGCGCGACCTCAGCGGCCCTGCGTATGTTTTCGCGTCTGTCATGGGCAGAAAACCCCAGGTCGCTATTCAAATGATGTCTCAGGTTATCGCCATCGACAACAAAGCAACAATGACCACGTTCCAGCAATATTTTTTCCAAAGCATAGGCCAAGGTAGATTTTCCTGCTCCACTCAAGCCGGTCAGCCACAAAGTAGCCGGGCTTTGGCGCATCAAGCGTTCACGTGCATTGGAATTGACAACACCGTAATGCCATTTGATATCCACTCCACTAGTGTGGGGGCTTTGCACAAAACGGCCAAATTGCGTTCTGCGCTCTACCCTGACCGTCGTCTGCTCAACTTCAGGCTTGCTTTCCAATATGCTCGTATTCGCTTGCATATGTTGCTCCTGGCACTGTTACTGCCTCTGGTTTTACTACGGTGTCCAACTTGATTCAGTTCATTAAAACTCTTCCCAATCAGCATTGCCTGGTTGAGAATTACTGTTCGCATTCGCCACACGCTTAATCTGTTTCACAGCACTTTTATTTTTATCCTGCGGTGCGGCTTTCTTTATCAGTGGGACAATTTTCTTATCAGCCATGACAGGCTCGCGCCAAGCAGGCTGAGCATTTTTCTCAGTCGCCAGTTGGAAGGTGCTGACCAGTTCAGACAAGTCATCCGCCTGATTTTGCAAAGCCGTAGCGGCAGCAGCAGCTTCTTCCACCAAGGCAGCATTTTGCTGGGTAACGTCATCCATCTGCACGATGGCTTCATTGATTTGTTCGATCCCTACAGTTTGCTCCTGGCTTGCCAGCATGATCTCACTCATGATGCCGGTAACACGCTTGATGCTGACCACAATTTCATCCATGGTCAGCCCAGCCTGATCGACCAATTTGGCCCCGATATCAACTTTTGTGACCGAGTCATCAATCAGATGCTTGATTTCACGCGCAGCCTCGGCAGAGCGCTGAGCCAGATTCCTGACCTCGGTGGCAACCACAGCAAAACCGCGACCTTGCTCACCAGCACGGGCAGCCTCTACAGCGGCGTTCAAGGCAAGAATATTGGTTTGAAAAGCAATGCCATCGATAACACCGATAATGTCAACAATCTTGCGGGAAGAAGTATTGATGGAACCCATGGTCTGAACAACTTCAGAAACCACAGTACCGCCCTTGACAGCAACGTCAGAGGCAGATTGCGCCAGGAGATTGGCCTGCCTGGCACTGTCGGCATTTTGTTTGACGGTCGAGGTCAGCTCTTCCATTGAGGATGCCGTTTCCTCCAGAGACCCAGCCTGTGCCTCGGTACGGGAAGATAAATCCATATTGCCTGAAGCAATTTGCCTGGACGCGGTAGCGATCGTATCAGTACCTGAACGCACCATACCAACAATGTCTGCCAATCCTTTTTGCATTTCATGCATGGCATGCATGAGACTATGTGTGTCCTTATCAGCAAGGTTGATGGGTACAGACAAATCGCCCGCAGCAATTCTTTCGGCTATTTGCACTGCATGGCGTGGCTCGCCACCCAATTGTTTCAGCAAACTCCTGACGATGAGCCATGCTGCCAGCATGCCAACCAGCAAGGCCGCAACACCAAACATGTACATGAGTTTTTTCGCGTCGGTATAATCTTGCTGTGCCTGAGCGATGGCCTCAGAATTTTGTTTTTCTTCATCAGAAATAAATTCATTCAGCAAGTCCCACCATTTCTTTTGTATGGGACGAAATTCGAAGCGCAACAATTTATAGGCTTCATCACCTTGCTTATTGACGCCCAGCTCCGCGCCTTTAGTGATAAAAGGTTCTGATAATTTTGCCTGATCCCTGATCTTACCCAGCAAGGCAATTTGCTCTGGCGTGGCATTTGGGTCCGCTCTCAGCATCTGCGTGAGTTTATCTTCAGCCTCAGCATATTTCTTATTTTGTGCGGCTATCCTTTTCACTTCTATCTGAATTTCTGCTTCGTCTGACAATAAAATGAGATTGCGCAAAGCCAGCGCCCGTTCGGTCACGGTGAGATACATGGTTGATGCCAGTTTGGACTGTACATTATTGACGTTGGCGATTTCTTCGAGACGCTGATGCATCTTCGCCATGTAAGTTGTTCCCAGCAACAGGACAACCAGCAACAAACTCAAAACCAAGCCAAAGCCAGTAATAAGGCGGGTGGAGACTTTCGAATTCTCGATGTTCATGATTCCCCCAAAAACGTTGTCAGCGGCAAAAATGTTTGACTTGGTTTGAATGCTCAGGGCTTGCATAAGTTTGTTCGACAAACTCATATTGCCACACGAATTTTAATGCCACAAGGAAATTATTAAAAATTGTGTCTTTAAATAAAGCTTTTAACTTCAAACACTTATGCCATTAAATATAACTATCACAAGACCATGCTTAGTAGCAAAAATCATATATAGTTATTTCTTAAAGATATATCAACTTGCATAATAGTAGATATTTTTACAATGTCAATATTGCAATTTACCATTATTTACGCCGCCGCAATGGACAATTTGATAAATCATTTGAAGATTTAGAAAAATACTCACATCAAGTTGATACTTGTCCTAACATATCTGTACAAAGCTATTGAGAGATACGGAAGCGAGAGGGAGACAAAAATGGCGGAAAAATATACTGATTTTTCAACGTTTTATGCTTTTTACCTGACTGAACACAGTAATAAAACTTGCAGGCAATTGCACTTTCTTGGAAGCAGCCTGGTGATTTTGAGTATCGCCACCTTTATCGTTACCGGCCATGCTGGATATTTACTGGCAGCCCCCATCTGCGGCTATGGCTTTGCCTGGATAGGTCATTTTGTTTTCGAAAAGAACCGCCCGGCCTCGTTCAAACAACCGTTATTCTCTTTCATGGGGGACTGGGTCATGTACTGGCAATTACTGAGTGGAAAAATCAGTTTCTCCCAGCAAGACGAGGCGCGTAAAGCTTGAAGTAAAAAATGCCGCCCTGTCACATATGCAGAACGGCATTTAATATTGACAGGAACTCAGCAAAATTATCCCTTAACGCAATTGAGGCTGCTTTGCCGTAGCTCATTCAATCAGGTGAAATGATAGGCCATGCTGACATGGGGAATGCCAGCCTCTTCAAAAATTTCACCATCACGGGCAAAACCTTCCTTGAGATAAAAATTTTCTGCGGACTGTTGCGCGTTCAAACGCACCGCTGGCTCCCCTCTTGCCTGCGCTTCCACCATCAAAGCCCGCAGAATCTTTGCACCTACACCCAAGCCACGTGCCGTTGCCAGCACAGCCATGCGACCAATATGTGCATCAGGTAAAAGGCGGCCCGTTCCCACTGCCTTGTCATTTTCATCGTAAGCAACTGCATGCACACATTGCGCATCAGCAGCATCCCACTCTAATTCAGCAGGGATTTTTTGTTCAATGACGAAGACTTCATAGCGTATCGCCTGGGCATCTTTTTGCAGAGTAGCCCAGTCAGCAATAACCAGGCGGAAGTTTTCAGTATTCATGTTCGGGTATCGGCAGGCGCTTGCGTTTCAAAGGATGAAATTATCGCACGCCATGCATCTGTGACGGCAACTGCCTTGCGTTTTTCCGTATCGGCATAGACATACACCAGCTCACCGGATATCAAATGGTTTTCACCAAGATAAATTTCGAGGATGAACTGCAAGGAAGATCTACCGATACTGGCGCAACGCACGCCTATATCCAGTTCATCATCAAACCTGGCAGGTGCCATGTATTCAATGGTGGATTTGCGGGCAAACAACTCCTTGCCCTCGGCTGCCTGGGCAATTACATTCGGCAAGCCAGTAGCACGCCAGTATTCGGTAAAGGCTACATCAAAATAATTGAGGTAATTGCCATTGAAGACGATGGCCTGCATATCAACTTCTGACCAGCGCACCCGCAAGCGGTGAAAGAAAGCAAAATCTGCTTTGGCCATAATCCCTAACTCTGCAAAAATTGACGGATAAGACGGTTAACACGTTCGGGCTGTTCATGGATAACCCAATGTGAACCCTCTGTAATGCGCTGTATCTGAATGTCATCAACAAAATTCTCAATACCATCCAGCAAGGTCTTGGGCAAGGCCTTGTCGTTTTCACCCCAGATGACGCGGGTAGGTACTTTCACCTGGAAGTCAGCCGGGTTCAGATTCAACTGCAAAGGCCCCGGATTTTTGTCCGTCGGCGGATGCAGTGGCGAAGCGCGGTAATAATTGACACCACCAGCCAAACCACGCGCCCAACACGCATGATAAGCAGCCTGAGTCTCTGCATCAAACCAGCTTGCCTCACCCTGCCCCATGCCATTGAAGAAGCCATCCATGAGGGCAAAATCATCTTTGGCGAGTGCCTCTTCAGAACCAGGATTGCGCAGCCAGTTCATATATTCACTGGAAGTTCTTTGCGCAGGATCGGTCGCCAATGCCTGCATGAATAGATAGGGATGCGGTGAGTTGATGATGATCAGCTTTTCAAACAAGGCAGGCAGGGCAATCGCCATATTCCAGCATACCGCACCACCCCAATCATGCGCGACGACTGTGGCTTGCTGATAATCGAGATGGGCAATCAGCAAACGTAAGTCATCGACGATATGCCTGGCCTTATAGGCAGCAACATCAGTCGGCATGTCTGACAGATTGAAACCCCGCAAATCCGGTGCCACGGCAAAATAATCCTGTCCAAACTCAGCTAGTTGAGCCGACCATTCGTACCAGAATTCTGGAAAGCCATGCACGAACAAGATCAATGGCCTGCCCCGCTCGCCCGCACTGGCAAAATGCAGGCGGGTTCCATTGTCCAACGTGGCAAACTGATTGCTTAGTATCTCTGCTGTCATCAATGCTTCTCCTTGATGCTTGAAAGTGGTAATCAGGCCTTGAGCTTGGCTCTGAGCATGTCACGGATATGCGGCGCTGCCTTGTAAGGATCACCAGGATTGCGTTGCAGGACGATGTCTTCCATGCGTTCCTGCACATTACCCAAAGCGCCAGGATGAGAAAAGATGTAGAACTGCTCATCAGCAATTGCCTTGAAAGTGTTTTCAGCCACTTCTTCAGCGGTCACCTTGCCAGAATTAACAGCCTTGTCTGACATGGCCTGAGCTGCTCTTTGGCTGGCGGTTGGCGCAGAACCTGGCACATCTTCAGGACGATTTCTATGGGACTGTGAAATACCGGTAGGTACGAAATAAGGGCACAGTACAGAGGCGCCTATCGGTGCCTCAACCAGTTTTAAATCCTGATACAAAGATTCTGACAGAGATACAACTGCATGCTTGGAGACGTTATACACACCCATGGTCGGCGCATTGAGCAAACCCGCCATGGATGCCGTGTTGACGATATGCCCTTCAAATTGTGGGTCTTTCTTTGCGCATTCCAGCATCAGGTTGGTGAAGATGCGCACACCATGAATGACACCCCAGAGATTGACGCCTATGACCCAATCCCAGTCAGCCTGGGTGTTTTCCCAGATCAAACCACCGGAACCGACACCAGCATTATTGAATACCAGATGGACAGCACCAAATTTTTCCATGGTGGCGTCAGCCAGGGCCTGCACCTCTTCTGCATGGCGTACATCGCAACGCATGGCCAGCACTTGTGCTCCTTGTGCTTCCAGCTCGGCCCTGGTTTTATCCAGGGCGTCTTGCTGCACATCAGCCAGCACCAGCTTCATGCCCAGGCGTGCACCAATAATCGCAAATTCACGGCCAAAACCGCTGGCACCACCGGTGATTACGGCTACTCTGTCTTTGAATACTTTCATGTTGTCTCCTGTATGTAATTTATTAAACTTGTTTATTCTGATTCAGTTATTTTGCGCGTTTCATCTGGAACCCTACACGTGGGAAATGCACAACCACAGTTCCAGCCCGTTCATCTGCACGACGCACGGCCAATTCATTTTCGCTGGCAATCACCAGTTCCCCCACGACAGGGTCCAGCGCATAGTCAGTCGGCATGATGGCAACCTGTTCGCCCAGCGCTATGCCATGACTGTCAACGAAGTTACGACCATTCGTATCAAAACCCTGGGCATTTTTGGCGATGTCCAATGCTTCTGCACTGCTCAGCGCTTCAGACTGGTGATGCCCGAAAGCGGCTACCTGCTCCATCCATTTCAAGAGTTTTGGATACGCGTCGAAAACAGGATTGATCGCTGGCGCCAGTCGTATCAGCCACAAAGCCTGATACACAGAGAAATCAGCAATGCTGGCGTGCGTACCCAGCAGAAACGGCGCATCGCCAATGAGCATATTTTCCAGGCGACTTAAGTATTCTAAAAGTTGCCCTTTGGCTTCGCCCATACTGGTGCGTGGCATATTGCCACGCATGGTGGCACGGTCTGCGCTGAAGGCCTGCAATTCTTCAGCACTGATATTACCGAATATGGAAGGAATGGCTGCTGGCTGAAATGCATAGGGGATTGCTGTCCAGAACAGCGTAGTATCCGCCCATTGCGCCAGGTTGCGTGCAAGGCCGTTGATGGCAGCCGGGTATAGAGCAGGTGCAGGCGATCTTTTTTCAAGCACCTCGGCAATCAGGGATGTATCACAATAAATATCTGCGCCGATTTGCAGTATCGGCGTACGTCGGTAGCCACCTGTCAATGCCGTCACATCCGGCTTGGGCATGATGATGGGCACCGTTACAGACTTCCACTTCAATTGTTTGAAACCGAAAATCAAGCGGATTTTTTCTGAAAATGGAGAAATCGCAAAATTATGGAAGATAAGATCGGACATGATTGCTCTGTGCTCCTTTGGTTTAGACAATGACTAGATCAGCTTCACCAACTGCTTGCCGAAGTTCTTGCCTTTCAGCAGGCCAATGAATGCTTCTGGTGCAGCAGCAATGCCTTCAGCAACAGATTCGCGGAACTTCAGTTTGCTGGTCGCAACCAGGCCACCCAGTTCTTTCAAACCTTGCGGCCACAAATCCATGTGCTCAGAGACGATGAAGCCACGCATGGTCAAACGCATGGTCAGAAATACGCGGGCATTCTTGATACTCAACTGCTCACCGTTATAACCGGCAATCAAACCGCACAGGGCGATACGGCCAAAGGCATTCATGCGTGCCAGGCTGGCGTCAAATATTTCACCACCAACGTTTTCAAACACAGCATCAATACCATCCGGTGTCGCTGCAGCCAGATCAGCTTCCAGATTACCTGCCTTGTAATCGATACAGGCGTCAAAGCCCAGCTCATTGACCACGTAAGCACATTTATCTGCGCCGCCAGCAATACCGACCACGCGGCAACCCAGTTGCTTACCCAGTTGACCAACTACGCTGCCCACTGCACCACTGGCGGCAGATACCACGATAGTTTCGCCTGCCTTGGGTTGCATGATCTGGGTCAGGCCATACCAGGCTGTCAGGCCGGGCATACCAACTGAGCCCAGGTAGGCAGATAAAGGAATATGCGTCGTATCGACTTTACGCAACAACAAGCCATCAGACACGCCCATTTCTGACCAGCCCAGCATACCTATGACTTTGTCACCCACATTGAATTTGGCATTCTTGCTGGCGACCACCTCACCCACGGTACCGCCTATCATGGTTTCACCTATGACTTGCGGCGCGGCATAGCTCTTGGCGTCTTCCATGCGGCCACGCATGTAAGGGTCAAGCGACATATAGTGATTGCGCACCAGTAGTTCGCCATCCTTGAGTTCTGGCACAGCCAGGGATTCAAGGCGGAAATTTTCTGGCACAACCTGCCCTTTGGGGCGGGAAGCCAGTACGATACGCTGATAAGAAAGTTGAGAATTAGTAGTCATGATTTGCTCATTTCATCAAGTGATTTGCCAAAGCCTGGAAGGCGCGGTAAGTGACAGGGTCAGTCGCACCATTGGCAGCAATGGGATGGGAAGAAAATTTAACGATGACCATTTCAGCCACCGGGTCGATGTAAATACGTTGTCCGTGTATGCCACGGGCTTCAAATGTCTGGTGGCTGTTATGCCCTACCCACCACATATTGCGGTAGGAATAACCGGGCAAGGTGGCATAACCTGCCTTGGAAAATTTGGCCGGGTCAGCGCCCTTGCGTATATCTTCTACTGCAGCGGCAGGAATGATTTGCTGGCCATTAAATTTGCCATTCAGGCGCATCATTTCGCCAAAGCGTGCCATGTCGCGCAGTGTCAGGTTCAGGCCACCTCCGCCTTGCTCTGTGCCTACACTATCCACAGAAAAATAGGCATCATTTTCGGTACCCAGTTTTTGCCAGATACGTTCAGACAAGAGATCGGACAGATTTTGCCCGGTAGCGCGCTTGACTATCCAGGCCAGCACTTCCGCATTCACGGTCTTGTAGGCAAAGGCTTCATCATGCTTGCCTTCTTTTTTCAATTTCACCAGGAAATCATAAAAAGTTTTAGGCCCGTCATAAGTTGGTACTGTCGGCAGCAGGCCTCCTGACCTGGCGTAGTCCCAGACTTCAGCTTTAGGATCAGCGTAATTTTCAGAATACTGGACACCTATGGTCATATCCATGACTTGGCGCACAGTGGCATCACCATAAGCGGTGTCTTTAAGTTCGGGAATGTATTGCGTAACAGGCGCACTGGGATCGAGCTTACCTTCCGCAGCCAAGGTCGCTGCCAGCGTACCGACAAAGGATTTGGTAACCGACATGGCGATATGCGGCAAGTAAGTTTTCGTAATACCAAGGTAGCGCTCGTAAACGATCTTACCCTTGTGCAGCACCAATATGCTGTCGGTATAAGTGCGGGCCTGCATATCGGTCCAGCCAATCTCGCTGCCCTTTTCATCTGCAAACCGCAGTTTATCGAGATCACGCAAAGCTATAGGCAAAACTGAAACAGGACCAGCGCCATGCCAGATATTGCTGGTCGGCCCCAGTTCACGCCCATGCGAAAACGACCAGCGGGTGCGAGGGAACTGATAATTGCTGCCGTTGCCAAACTTGATGAGCTTGTCAGGCGCAGGCGGGAAACCTTGCATCCAACCCATTTTTTGTGGATCACTTGCCTCTGCGTCAGGCAAGGCAGTTTGTGCCAAAGACGTGCTCATAAATGGTCCACAAATTAAAGCTGAAAAAAGTACTGCAAAATGAAAGGCGAAGCGGCTCTGCTGCATATTGGTCTCCATTTATTTTTTTATAGGACTTGCAGAAACGACGTCAATTTTTTAATCAGTCACTACCGTAGAGCTTTTTCATATTCTCGCCAGACTTCAAACGTCGCAGATATTTGAATGTGCCCATGGCTTTGGCAATCAACTTATCACCATTCCAGACCTCACCTTCGCAAAAACACATAGTGGTAGATTGATGGAACGCCTTGCCCCGCGCTTCCATGCGGCCACCCGGTACACCGCCAGGTTGCAGGAAAGTGGTTTTCATTTCTACCGTGACGACACCCTTGAGGTCACTACTCATTGAGCGGCCAGCCATGGCCATGACCACATCCAGCATGGTCATGATCACGCCGCCGTGGGCAATTTGCCAGCTGTTCATATGGCGCCCGGTCAAATCCAGCGCCAGGCGTGCCTGACCGTTTTCCATTTCCAGGAATTCGACGCCCAGGTCATGCAAAAAAGGATTCAATACCGGCGTTGGTTGCGCAATGGGAAGCATCGCAGGAGACGTGGCCTCTGTCATACAGCAGATACCCCACCATCTACTGCCAGGGTTTGGCCTGTTATATGTTTGCCGGCATCGCTGGCAAACAGCATGGCCACGCCCTTTAAATCTTCATCATCACCTATGCGTTGCAAAGGCGCTTCTTTGGCAAGTTTTTCTTCGCCCAGGTTTTCCAGTATTCCCTTGGTCATTTTGGAGGGGAAAAATCCCGGTGCAATCGCATTGACCGTAATGCCATGCACACCCCATTCACCAGCCAGGGTACGGGTGAAGTTGATGACCGCAGCCTTGGAAGTGTTATAGGCAATCGTCTGCATGGTGCCTGGTGCATTGCCAGCCAGGCCAGCGATAGAAGCGATATTGATGATGCGACCATACTTGCGCGGTATCATGGAGCGCTTGCCAACTGCCTGCGAGATCATGAAGATACTGCGGATGTTCAGGTTCATGACCTTGTCCCAGGCATCAACTGGATAATCTTCCGCCGGTGCACCCCAGGTAGCGCCTGCATTATTGATGAGGATATCGATATGTCCCAGACGGTCCAGTGCCTCGTCTACCAGCGGTTGCACTGCAGCTTCTTTCGATAGATCAGCAGCAATTGCGCTGGCATCAATGCCGCGGCTTTTCAGGTGCGCGACGGCTTCATCCAGGTCAGATTGCTTGCGTGAAGACAAAACAACTTTAGCGCCCTGCTCACCGAGCGCTTCTGCCATTTGCAGGCCCAGACCACGCGAGCCGCCAGTGATCAGTGCCGTCTTGCCATGCAAATCAAATAATTGTTGTACGGTGCGAATTGCTTTGCTCATTTTTTTGTCTCCAGTATGTGCGGCCACCACCTGTCTGCGCAGACAGGAAGGACATCGCTTATTATGTGTTTTTGATTATTTCAAGACTATGGTTCAGAACCAGGCATCCTGCATCTCGAAAGTCGTCATATCGATATTTGACAACAAATCCAGTTGTGGATGGACGCGTGGTAATTCCCAGTGGAAGAAGTATTTACAAGCCTGCAGTTTGCCTGCATAGAAATCAGCATCATGATGATTTTCTTTATTCAGGCACAAGGTAGCTTGCTCCAGCCACATCCAGGCAATCACGGCATGGCCAAATACTTCCAGATAAGCTGAGGCATTTGCCAGAGTCTTGTTGGTATCACCAACTCCATGCAATTGCTGGGTTACGCTGGCCAATCTTTGCAATACGCGTGCCAGTGATTTGGTATAAGCCAGCAATTCAGGGTGCGCAGCAGCCCTTGCCAGGGTCTTGTGCATGATTTCGCCCAGCGCTTCCAGCGCCGCGCCATCTTGCATAACGACTTTGCGACCCAATAAATCCAGGCCCTGTATGCCGTGCGTACCTTCGTGGATGGGATTAAGGCGATTATCGCGGTAAAACTGTTCTACATTGTATTCACGGGTATAACCATAACCACCATGCACCTGTATCGCGAGATTATTCGCTTCCAGACACCATTGCGAAGGCCAGGATTTGGCGATAGGCGTCAATATTTCCAGCATCTGCGCAGCATGGGTACGTGCTTCCGGCGATGGCGCGGTACGCTCTTCATCAACCAAACGGGCGCAGAACAAATTCAATGCGAGGCCACCTTCGACATAAGCTTTTTGTGCCAGCAACATGCGTTTGACATCGGTATGTTCAATGATAGGAACCTGCGGTGCTGCCGGGTCTTTGTTCAGCGGCGCCCGTCCCTGCGGGCGGTTACGGGCATAGTCCAGCGCATGCAGATAACCGGTATAACCCAGCATGACTGCACCCAGGCCGACACCTATGCGTGCCTCGTTCATCATGTGAAACATGTTTGCCATGCCACGGTGCAAGGTACCCACCAGATAACCTATCGCACCTGCTTTGCCTCCTGGCTTGAATTTTCCTTCACCAAAATTCAACAGGCAATTGGTGGTGCCGCGATAGCCCATTTTGTGATTCAGGCCAGCCAGCACCACGTCATTGCGCTCCCCCAGGCTGCCATCGGCATTCACCAGTTTTTTGGGTACGATGAAAAGTGAAATGCCTTTGACACCAGGTATCAGCTTGCCATTTGCATCCGGCACTTTGGCAAGCACCAGATGCACGATATTCTCGGCCAGCTCATGCTCGCCGGCCGATATCCACATCTTGTTACCGGTCAGTCTATAAGTGCCATCTTCTTGTGGCTCTGCTCTGGTAACGATATCAGACAGGCTGGAACCAGCTTGCGGTTCAGACAAACACATGGTGCCAAAGAAACGGCCTTCCAACATGGGTTTGACGAAGGTTTCTATTTGCTCAGGCGTACCGCATTTAAGCAAGGTATTGGCATTGCCTATGGTCAGGAAGGGATAAGATGCCGTCCCGACATTCGCTCCTTTGAAGTAAGCAAAGCCAGCTTTTTCAACGACGCAGGGCAACTGCATGCCACCGACATCAAAGTCCTGCCCTGCCGCCATCAGGCCCGCTTCGCAAAATGCTTTCAGGGCCGTCTTCACTTCAGGAATCATGTGCACTTCTTCGCCATCGAAGTGCGGCTCCTGCTGGTCATTTTTTTTATTGTGGGTAGCGAACAGATCAGTCGCTATTTGTTCGCAGGTATCAAGGGCGGCATTGAAAGTTTCGCGGCTATGGTCGGCGAAACGTGGCCTCTGATTCAGTGATTCTACGTTCAGCCATTCATACAGCATGAATTCGAGGTCACGGCGGGAAAGAATTTTAGATTGCATGGCTTTATCTGGACAAAAGAGATGAAATACCCATTTTGCCCGGACTGCATGACAGCATCATGCAGTCCGGGCACCTGACATGCATCCAGCTTAGACTACTTCAAACAAGCCTGCAGCGCCCTGGCCGCCGCCAATACACATGGTGACAACCACATATTTTGCACCACGGCGCTTGCCTTCTATCAGCGCATGACCAGTCAGACGCGCGCCAGATACGCCGTATGGATGGCCCACAGCAATCGCGCCGCCATTGACATTCAATTTATCCATAGGGATGCCGAGTTTGTCTGCACAATACAAGACTTGTACGGCAAATGCCTCATTCAATTCCCACAAGCCTATGTCTTCAACTTTGAGGCCAGCTTTTTTCAATAATTTTGGAATGGCAAAGACCGGACCTATACCCATTTCATCTGGCTCGCATCCTGCAATCGCAAAACCACGGAAAATACCCAATGGTTGCAGGCCCCTGGATTCTGCCAGTTTGCTGTTCATCAGGATGGCAACAGATGCACCGTCAGAGAACTGACTGGCATTGCCAGCGGTAATAACACCACCTGGCACTGCAGTACGGATTTTAGAGACGCCTTCGAGCGTGGTATCAGCACGTATGCCTTCATCGGCGGAAATAGTGACTTCCTTGGTAACCAGCATGCCGGTCGCTTTATCTGCAACGCCCATGACAGTCGTCATAGGTACGATCTCAGCATCAAACAGGCCTGCAGCCTGGGCAGCCGCAGCGCGCAACTGGCTTTGCACACCGTATTCATCCTGACGTTCGCGTGGGATACCATAACGCTTGGCGACGGTTTCTGCTGTTTGCAACATGGGCCAATAGACTTCTGGCTTGTGTTGCTTCAACCAGGTTTCAACGATCATGTGGCTATTGGCTTCGTTTTGTACGCAAGAAATAGATTCAACACCGCCTGCCGCATAGACATCGCCTTCACCTGCGATGATTCTCTGTGCAGCCAGAGCAATCGTCTGCAAGCCGGAAGAACAAAAACGATTGACTGTCATGCCAGCTGTGGTCACAGGGCAACCTGCGCGCAAAGCGATCTGACGGGCAATATTGCTGCCAGTCGCGCCTTCTGGCGTGGCGCAACCCATGATGACATCTTCCACTTCACCTGCCTCAATTTTTGCGCGGGTAATGGCTGCATTCAGCACATGGCCGCCCATGGTGGCACCATGCGTCATGTTGAAGGCACCTTTCCAGGATTTTGCCAGGCCGGTACGAGCGGTGGATACGATAACTGCGTCAGACATGTAGATCTCCTAGTTAATATAAGTATGTGTACAGGCTGGAACTGCTGATACCATCATAAGTAGTAATTTGTCCTTTGCAAATCAAGATACAGGAACAAACTTCCATAGCCCTTTTTGCTTGAATCGAATTGCTTTAAGAACACATGGATCAAGCTCAAAAACTAGAATATCACATTTTAGTACGACCGTTCGTAAATTTATTTCATCCAATTCTACTCTTCAATATTGCTCTCCTTTACATATTGAACGTATCTCTTTCGTAAGTTTCTGTAAGTTTGGAGCAAGCATGCCGTAAGTTTCAGCTTGCACACTTTGCTTGCAATAAAAATTATGTCGGAAATGTGATTGTGTGTTTTTGACCATTTTTTTAGCAAACTTAATATACTTAAAATACAGGAGACAAGCATGGCGACAGCACCTATCGCAACGTCAGGCGGCATGACATCCGAAGAACGCAAGGTTATTTTTGCGTCTTCTCTGGGCACCGTCTTTGAATGGTACGACTTTTATCTATACGGCTCACTCGCATCCATCATTGCCAAACAGTTCTTCGCCGGCACTGACCCCAATACTGCCTTCATCTTTGCTTTGCTGGCATTTGCGGCAGGCTTTATCGTACGTCCCTTCGGCGCACTGGTATTCGGCCGCCTTGGCGATATGATAGGCCGCAAGTACACCTTCCTGGTCACCATCCTGATCATGGGTGCCTCCACCTTCTGCGTGGGCCTGCTACCCAACTACGCAACGATAGGTATCGCCGCACCGGTTATCCTGATCACTTTGCGTATTTTGCAAGGTCTGGCGCTCGGTGGTGAATATGGTGGTGCTGCAACTTATGTGGCGGAACATGCGCCACACGGCAAGCGTGGTGCCTTCACTGCATGGATACAGACTACAGCTACGCTGGGCCTGTTCTTGTCCCTGATGGTGATTCTGGGTACACGTACTGCAATTGGTGAAGAAGAATTTGCCAGCTGGGGTTGGCGCGTTCCTTTCCTGGTCTCGGTTTTCCTGCTGGCAATTTCAGTCTGGATCCGCTTGTCCATGAATGAATCTCCGGCTTTTGCAAAAATGAAAGCTGAAGGCAAAACTTCCAAGGCGCCTTTGACAGAATCCTTCGGCCAATGGAAAAACCTGAAGATCGTTATACTTGCATTGCTGGGTCTGACAGCTGGCCAGGCAGTAGTCTGGTATACGGGTCAGTTCTATGCCTTGTTCTTCCTGCAGCAAACCCTGAAAGTGGACGGTCCGACTGCCAACATTCTGATTGCAGCATCGCTGGTCATTGGCACACCGTTCTTTATCGTATTTGGTTCTTTGTCCGATAAGATCGGCCGCAAACCTATCATTCTGGCAGGTTGTCTGATTGCAGCAGTGACTTACTTCCCTATCTTCAATGCATTGACTCACTATGCCAACCCTGCACTGGAAACTGCATTGAAAAATGCGCCAGTCGTGGTAACTGCAGATCCGGATGATTGCCAGTTCCAGTTCAATCCTACCGGCACGAAGAAATTTACTTCTTCCTGCGATATCGTGAAGGCCAAACTGGCAGCTGCTTCAGTCAACTACTCGAACGAAATTGCTGCATCAGGAACAATTGCCTCCGTTAAAGTCGGTGAAAAAGTCATTACCTCCTACAACGCCAAAGGTTTGCCAAAAGACGAAGCCGCTGCAAAAGACAAGGCTTTCTCCAAAGATCTGGCTGAAGCAATTAAAGCTGCAGGCTACCCTGCCAAAGCTGACCCTGCTCAAATTAACAAGCCTATGGTTTTGCTCTTGCTGGTCATCCTGGTTCTGTATGTCACTATGGTTTACGGCCCTATCGCAGCCATGCTGGTAGAAATGTTCCCGACCCGCATACGCTATACATCGATGTCCCTGCCATACCACATTGGCAATGGCTGGTTCGGTGGCTTGCTGCCAACCACGGCATTTGCGCTGGTTGCCTTCAAAGGTGATATTTACTACGGCCTGTGGTACCCAATCATCATCGCCTCAGCGACATTTGTCATTGGTCTCTTGTTCATCAAAGAAACCAAAGACAACGATATCTATGCAGCTGATTAATTAGTAACCAAGAAGTACGAATAAGAAAGCCCGCTCGTCAGTTTGACGAGCGGGCTTTTTAAATATGGAAATTCACAAAGAGTAGTGCATATTCAAACTTGCCTGCCCCTGGTTCACATTCAGTTGCGCATCACTACCAACCACCAGGCTGGCACGGGTCGAAGTATGACCAAATGGCAAACCAGTGATGACCGGCACATCGATCAAACTACGGATGTAAGCAAGCATGGCATTGAAGTCGTAGCCGTTATCATGCGCAGCCAGTTTGTAAGCAGAAAAGTCGCCGAGTACAATGGCTTTTTGCTTGCTCAGCACACCGGCAAAATGCAGTTGCAGCAACATGCGCTCTATGCGGTATGGGTGTTCACCGATATCTTCCAGGAACAAAATGCCATCTTCAAGCTCTGTCCAATAGGGTGTGCCAACCGCATGCGTCAGCATGGCCAGGTTTCCCCCCCATAGTTTGCCCTGCACATGCAATACTTGGCCCGCTTCAGTTTCAAATTCAACTGTGTGCGTAGTATTGCCGACACATGCCTTGAATTGCTGCAGCGTATATTCAACTGGCTGTTCGCGTATGTAATCATCGCATAACATAGGGCCGGCAATACTGGTACGGCCACGTGCCAGCATTGCCAGATGAACCAGAGTGAAGTCACTGTAACCGACAAAACACTTGCCGCTGTTTGCCAGTAAATCGAAATCAAGCAAGGGCATCAGCCTTGACATGCCATAACTACCACGCAAGGCCATCACTATCTGCACATCAGGATTCTGCGCAGCTTCATGAATCTGCCTGGCACGCTCTGCGTCAGTCGCACCAAAGCGCTGGAACTTGGCATCAGCCTGATAATAACTATGCACCCTAAACCCCTGCCCGGCCAGACGCTGCAAGCCACGTTCAATCAGGCTGTCATCCAGAGGCGCTCCACTGGGGGCAATAATGGCGATGGTTTGCACGCTTTGTTCAGGCATGGTGTGTTCAATCTTGTGTGGGGAAGGTGTTGCTATTGTTGGCAAGCAGTTTCTTTTGTGCCGCTGTTGCACGCCTGTGAGCAAAAAAATCCCTCAACAAGCTGCCGCATTCGTCTGCAAATACACCGCCAGTCACTTGCGTGTGATGATTCAATTGCCCATGTTCAAACACATTCAACAATGAACCTGCCACACCTGTCTTGGGGTCACTGGCTGCATAAATGACGCGCGCCAGTCTGGCGTGCATCATCGCTCCTGCACACATCATGCAAGGCTCAAGAGTAACGTAGAGTTCACATCCAGGCAGACGGTAATTACCGATTAACTCAGCCGCTGCGCGCAGGGCCATGATTTCGGCGTGGGCAGTTGGGTCATGTTTGCCGATGGGGCGGTTATAACCACTGGCGATGATCACGCCATCCTTGACGACTACGGCACCGACTGGCACCTCACCCTCTTTCCAGGCCAACAGGGCTTGCTGGTAGGCCGCCTGCATGAACTGGACGTCACGCAGGCTCTGCTGGTTCTGCTCACCGTACGGTGGCAGATTTTGCTCGTCGGCCATTATCCGTCTATCTCTGCCCAGCAATTAGGTGTTTCGTAGAGGGTAACCTTGGTCAGTTCCAGGGTACGCCCAAATCTGCCGTGATAAACCACTTTCAAAATATCGAAGGCGATCTTGGCCAGATTTTCTACTGTCGGTACGCGATCTATCACCACAGTCTTGTGGCCTGGCAGCTTTTCCAGGAAATTCTTGATGATGTAGTCCTTCTCGTAGACGATGAAGGAATGGTCCCACAAGTTCACCAGATGCTCATTGGCCAGCGCCTTGATATCACCAAAATCCATGATCATGCCGTTATCCGACTCGCCATCCTTCTGGACGACATCGCCAGTCAAGGTAATTTGCAAGGTATAGCGGTGACCGTGCAAATTTCGACACTGGCTGCCGTGATCGGGAATACGATGACCTGCATCGAATTCCAACTTTCTGGTAATCGTTAACATGAAAACTCAAGGAATCTGTAATAGTTTATGGGTTTGCAAACTGAGCTTCCATTGCGGATGCTGTTTGCAGAATTCAACTGCGAGACGCAAATTATCGTCTCTTAAAGGGCCGTCCATGGCTTGTACAAAGTAATGTTCAAAATCAAGATTTGCATATGCCGCCATATCCTGACCAAACTGCGGGATCACCACTTTCAACTCACTGCCCTTGCGTACAACCAGTTCTGAGCCCATTTTAGGGCTGACACAAATCCAGTCCACGCCTGCAGGAACAGGCAAAGTGCCATTGGTTTCTATGGCAATCTCAAAGCCAACTGCGTGCATGGCATCAATCAGGACGGCATCAAGTTGCAACAGAGGTTCCCCCCCTGTAAATACCACATACTTACTTGCAGTATAGGACACTGGCCACAAAGCGTTGATCGTCGCAGCCAGCGCTTCAGCCTGCTTGAACTTGCCACCACCCTCGCCGTCCGTACCGACAAAATCGGTATCACAAAACTGGCAAACCGCAGTTGACCTGTCCTCCTCCCGTCCCGACCACAAATTGCAGCCAGAAAAACGACAAAACACCGCCGGGCGTCCGGCATGATTGCCCTCACCTTGTAGAGTATAAAAAATTTCTTTGACGCTATAAGTCACGTCTTATTCCCGCATGATTGTCAGCAGCGACTTAAAGGCTGCATAGGCAAGGCTTTTGACAAAGCCATTCTCTTTTACAGCGCATGAAAAATACACTGCATGAAATTTTAACGCGTTTTTGGAACGCAAAAGGGGCACATGATACCACGGAGCAGCTTGTTGGCCTTCTGACTTCAATGAAGTCCCGGCACAATCAGTTAAGCTTTTTTGTATTTTTACAAAAAAGACATTGCATTTATCAAACAATGCGCTTCATTGCCTCTGCAAACTGTTAGGCGTGCGTTGGGATGATCGGAGCAATTAGAGTATGCACTTGCATTGCATCATCTATCTTGACATGCTTTAGAATGGTCGAATTGACCATACATCATTGAATGTTGAAGCCTGGAGAAGCAGTTTGATTTCTTCCAAAATCTTTAGCGCTGTTCACGATGAAGTTCTCCGGCAAGCTTATTGCTGCGTAGATGCCGAGCGGCCCCACTCTTCCGAAAACGCAAAGCAAGTCACTTGCTTTGCGCAATCTTCCAAATAGACTGGTGCAGTACTAGCTGATTTTTTCCAAGGTATTGATACTAATATGCGGCCACTCAATCTTGCCTGGCTTGCCATCAGCGCGAGGGAAGAATTCCAGCATCACAATCTGCGAATACTGCAGCCGCATCTTAGGTTGATTATTACTATCCAGAATTTCCTGTATCCAGAACATGGACTTCATGGTGGCCGCATTAGCCTGCTTCACCACGAAAGGCGTATTGTGAATGCCGCCAGTCTCAATGGCGGCATCCACAGTCAAAATTGTGGTTTTTTTGATATTCACTCCTTGATTTGCTGCATTGAGCAAGGCATTTGGCAAGGTGGGATCAAACAGGCCCTGAAACAAATGTGTATGAAAATGATTGTAAGGCGCCAGATAAGGAGATGTCAGACTATGCGGGACGCCTATAGGCAAGCTATTCACTTCACGAATCACGGGTGCTCCGGCAATTTCGGTATGTTGCCCCAGTGCCAGTACCGAATCCCCGTGAGGGATACTGGATATACGAGCGATATCATGTCCAGTCGAGACATGATTGGCCATATGCAGCCATAAGCCAGGTTCAAAATGGATAGCAGCTCCAGGCTTGCCAGCCAGACCACTGACAGGAAAATCCTCAGCAGCGATCTGTGTGATGGATTGCTGATAGCGCAAAGCAGCCAGAAACTGATCTGAATTCACAGGACCATTCGCAGTCTGGCTGATACCGCGGTTGGGCACACCCTTATCCACCAAAGTAAAGTCAAGCTCTTCGTTATACTGATTCAATAAAAGCCGGAAGTCCGTTTTAGCTGGCGCAGGTGCTATAAATGGCAAGGCGATCATGTTCCAGCCATGTCCTTCCAGACCATTCACATTGCGCCACTTGCCTGCCAATAACTTAAGTGGACCAAGTTCATCATCTGTAATGCTGGCTTTACTGATTGTACGGCCCTGTACTTTCATGGCCGTAAGTTGCTGGCTGCTGAGCATGGTGAAACCCTTTCCGGATTTGGTTATAGAATTGCCCGCTTCTGTAACTGATGCGCCTCATTTCAATAGAAAAACCAACAAATGGGACGCTTTGTTGTACAGCAAATGTCGTACAAATCAACGTCAAATTCGAATTTGGCACCTCAACTTTTACGAGCAAATCATTTTATCAATCCACGCACAGAGTATTATCTTTTTTAATAATAAATTTAATAATTAAATTATCAAAATTAATAGATTTTTTGAAATCTATTAATTTCAAAATGAAGCTCAAATAAATGTTACCCATGAATAACAAATAAGCATAGAAGTGACATATGTCGCTAAATATCTTCAGAGTTACACATACATGTCTCAATTGACTATCTAGTCAGCACTGGGACGCACCCAGTTAAAAACACAAAAAGCCCGCAATAATGCGGGCTTTTTGTGTTTTGTGCTTTTAGCTACCTGATGCTGCCAGACCTGAAATCATTCCCATTCTATCGTCGCAGGCGGCTTGCCTGAGATGTCATACACCACGCGGTTGATGCCGCGTACTTCGTTGATGATGCGGTTGGATACCTTGCCCAACAGCTCATGTGGCAAATGTGCCCAGTGGGCTGTCATGAAGTCCTGGGTCTGTACTGCGCGTAAAGCAACTACGTATTCATAAGTGCGACCGTCACCCATGACGCCTACGGATTTGACTGGCAAGAACACCGCGAATGCCTGGCTGGTGGCGTCGTACCAGCTTTGCAGTTTTTCTGCATTTGGATCAACCATGGTGTTACGCAGTTCTTCGATGAAGATAGCGTCAGCACGACGCAACAGGTCGGCAAACTCCTTCTTCACTTCACCAAGGATACGCACACCCAGGCCAGGGCCAGGGAAAGGATGGCGGTAGACCATGCTGTGCGGCAGCCCCAGGGCTACACCAAGCTTGCGCACTTCATCCTTGAACAGTTCACGCAGGGGTTCCAGCAATTTCAGATTCAGGGTGTCGGGCAAGCCGCCGACGTTGTGATGGCTCTTGATGGTGTGCGAGCCTTTTTTGCCTTTGCCAGCACTCTCGATAACGTCAGGGTAAATCGTGCCTTGCGCCAGCCATTTGGCATTGCTGAGTTTGCCAGATTCAACCTGGAAGACTTCGACAAATTCGCGGCCTATGATCTTGCGTTTGGCTTCCGGATCAGTAACACCGGCAAGGTGACCCATGAACTGTGCTGTTGCATCAACGTGGATGACTTTGACACCCAGATTATTGGCAAACATTTCCATGACCATCTTGCCCTCATCCAGACGCAACAGGCCATGATCAACGAATACGCAGGTCAATTTATCGCCTATGGCACGGTGTATCAGGGCGGCAGCAACACTGCTGTCCACACCGCCAGACAAACCAAGAATGACTTCATCATCACCGACCTGGGCGCGAATGGAAGCAACGGCCTCGGAGATGTAGTCAGGCATGTTCCAGTCAGATTTACAGCCACAGATCTCATGCACGAAGCGGCTGAGGATAGCCTCGCCCTGCAGTGTATGCGTGACTTCCGGATGGAATTGCACGGCGTAAAAACGGCGCTCTTCATCTGCCATCGCAGCAATCGGGCAGTTATCTGTGGAGGCCATCAGTTTAAAGCCTGGCGGCATTTCATTGACCTTGTCGCCATGGCTCATCCATACCTTGAGCATGCCATGACCTTCTGAAGTAACAAAGTCATTGATTTCTTTGAACAGGGCTGTATGGCCGCGTGCGCGCACTTCGGCATAGCCAAATTCGCGTACATGACCGTTTTCGACTTTGCCGCCGAGTTGTTCTGCCATGGTTTGCATGCCGTAGCAAATACCCAGCACTGGCACACCAGCCTCAAATACGGCCATAGGTGCGCGGGGAGTATCGCCTTCGGTTACGCTGCTGGGGCCACCGGACAAAATAATACCGGCAGCACCATAATTTTTGATGAACTCATCGCTGACGTCATACGGATGAACTTCAGAAAAAACACCTGCATCACGAACGCGGCGAGCGATCAATTGCGTGACTTGGGAACCAAAATCAAGGATAAGAATTTTTGAGTGCATAAATCAAATTATCATGTCAGGTTGTGCAGGCGTGGCCTGGACAACACAATTGTTTCCTGCATTTCTGGCGGAAAGCAGGGCTTTTTCTGCGAGGCTAATTAAAGTTTCTGGTTCGGCATCCGGGAAAAGATCAGTTGAAGCGGTACCGGCGCTGATCGTTAATGGCGTATCCACGTCATTCATTTTTTCGGGGTGCATAAGTACGGAAGCACGTATGCGCTCCCCTACTGCTGTCACTACCAGGTGTGAGGCACCTGGCAAGACTACCAGCAATAAGTCAGTACCAAAGCGTCCCAGTGCATCAAATGGGCGCACACAAGAACGAATCCGGCTGACGGTCTTCACCAGTATCATGTCGGTAATGGCGATGCCATGCAAATCACGCAAATGCTCCATCTGATCCACACTGGCAATCAGCAAAGCAAGTGGCTTCATCGCCTTGGAACAGCGCTCCATTTCCAGCTTCAAAGAACGGATGATGGCAGACTTGTTCCACGTCCCCAGCAAAGGGTCGATCAGCGAGTCACGCTTCAGATTACGGTTTTGTTTGATGACTTCGAGTTGCGATTGGTACAAGGCACTGAAAGCCATTTCGCGTTCAACCATGGAGGCAAGATCAGCGAGAGATTGCCTTTCTTCATCATCGAGATCACGTGGCTGATAATCGATCAGGATGACGCTGCCAATCAATTGGCTGCCATGATCAAAGATGGGGTGAGAAGCAAAGAAACGTATGGATGCCGGGCCTGCGACCATGGGGTGCTTACCCAGATGCTCATGCAGGCGCAAGTCAGGTATGACCAGGATTTCGTCTACTGGTGGAATTGCATCACAGAATTCGGCTTCCATGTTGGTAATGGAATGCACCAGATGATCAAACCTTGGCACCAGCTTGCCAAAACTGACCAGGCAATTGGCAACTTTGAACAACTTGATACCAAGTCGTTCAAAGCGGCCTATGCGCAATTCCATCCTTTCCGAAACCATGCGCTCAAAACCCGAACTGATAGGTGTCGTTGTCGTTGGGCCGGAACGATCTAAGTTCGTTGACATTCCACTCTCCAGGCATCCTCAATTCGGGTCATGCTTCTCAAGCGCTTCTCAGACATTAGTCAGCACGGTAATTTGGTGCTTCTTTTGTGATTTGCACGTCATGAACATGTGATTCACGCATACCAGCAGAAGTAATTTCTACGAATTCAGACTTGGTATGCAAGTCGTCTATTGAAGCACAACCACAATACCCCATGGAAGAACGAACGCCACCAACTAATTGATACAGGATAGCGAGAACGCTACCTTTGTAGGGCACGCGACCTTCTATGCCTTCAGGAACCAATTTGTCGGCATTATTGGCAGCATCCTGGAAATAGCGGTCAGCGGAACCATCTGCCATCGCACCCAGACTACCCATGCCACGATAAGATTTATAGCTACGGCCCTGAAACAGGATTACTTCACCAGGCGCTTCTTCAGTACCGGCAAACATACTGCCCATCATGACCGTGGATGCGCCAGCAGCCAGCGCTTTGGAGACATCACCAGAGAAGCGTACGCCACCATCAGCGATACAAGGTACGCCAGTGCCTTTGAGCGCATTGGCCACATTCGCAATCGCGGTAATTTGCGGCACACCCACACCGGCAACAATACGCGTAGTACAAATAGAACCAGGGCCGATACCAACCTTGACTGCATCTGCACCATGCTCAACCAGCGCCAGCGCAGCAGCAGCAGTAGCAATATTGCCGCCGATGACTTCAATATGCGGATAATTGGTCTTCACCCAGCGTACACGATCCAGCACGCCTTTGGAATGCCCATGGGCAGTATCAACAACGATGACATCAACACCGGCCTTTGCCAGCAAGTCGATACGCTCTTCATTATCAACACCCACGCCAACAGCTGCGCCTACGCGCAATTTACCCTGATCATCTTTGGATGCAAAAGGATGTTCTGTTGATTTTTGGATATCTTTTACAGTAATCAGGCCACGCAGCTCAAATGCCTCGTTGACAACCAGCACACGCTCCAGGCGGTGCTTGTTCATCAGTCGCTTGGCTTCTGCCAGATCTGCTGTTTCATTGACGTAGACGAGTTTTTCACGTGGCGTCATTTTGGCGCGTGCCTCTGCGTCCAGCTCTTCTTCAAAACGCAAATCGCGGTTAGTGATAATGCCAACCACTGTTTTGCCTTCAACTACTGGGAAACCGCTGATGCCGTGTTGCTGCGACAGCGCAATGACCTCGCGGATTTTCATGTTAGGCGGGATGGTGATAGGATCACGCAATACACCGGATTCAAAACGCTTGACCTTGGCAACTTCGCGGGCTTGCTCTTTTGCCGTCAAGTTTTTGTGGATAATACCGATACCACCTTCTTGAGCCATGGCAATTGCCAGACGCGCTTCAGTGACCGTATCCATCGCAGCTGATACCAAAGGGATATTCAGATTGATGTTGCGAGTCAGTTTAGTCGCAAGAGAGGTATCTTTAGGGAGTATGTTCGAGTATGCAGGGACGAGTAGCACGTCATCGAACGTGAGTGCTTTTTGGAGTAAACGCATAGTATTTCCTATAGGCGCAAAACCGAATTATACAGAAAACTTGCGAAGTCGTCTTGCTCCGTGTAAAACTCTTGCATAATCCCATGTTTTTCTTGAAAGCAAATTATGTCCATCTTACGAATATCACGTCTAAGCTCTGCACTTCTGCTGTCTTTTGCGTTCTGTGCTATGGCCCATGCACAATATGTCTGGCTCGATGAAAAAGGCAACAAGCAGTTTTCAGACATGCCGCCACCTAAATCCGTACCCAAGGATAAAATCCTCAAAGCGCCCGGCGGCGTCCCCAAGGCTGTGCCAGCACCAACAGCAGATGATAAGGCCGCTTCTGCCAGTCAGCCTGCACCCAAACTGGAAAAACCGGTAACGACAGCTACCAAGAACGAAGACTTCAATAAGCGCCGCGCCGAACAAGCTGAAAAAGATAAGAAGGCTGAAGAAGAAAAAACGGCTGCAGCAGATAAGGCAAAGAATTGCGAAAGAGCCCGCAGTTATCAGCAATCACTGAATTCTGGCGCACGCCTCAGCCGCACTGACAAAAACGGCGAGCGATCCATACTCACCGATGCCGAACGCCAGCAGGAAGCAAGTGAAGTGAAAAAAGCCCTGGCTGATTGCAAATAGCAGAAAAGGTCAGGTTTGCGCCTGTTTTTTGGCCCTGCGTCTGCGTGCCTCCATAGGGTCGGCAATCAAAGGGCGGTAAATTTCTATCCTGTCCCCTGCATGCAGATTACTATCTAGTGTCTTCAGCTTGCCAAAAACACCAACCTTGAGAACGCTGACATCAATCTCGGGATGAATTTGTATAATGCCGCTTTGCTGTATCACTTGCAGTATTGTGGCATCAACGGCCACACGCAAATCCAGCAAGCTTGTTTTATCCAGCCCGGCATAACAAACCTGGACATGCATGTTAGTCTGCTCAACCATACAATGCCTCGGCACGGGCACAGAAAGAATCAACAAAACTATTGGCGATTTTGGAAAAAACCGGCCCAATCAGATGTTCAAGCAATTTGTTGGAAAATTCATAGTTCAGCTCGAATTCAATTTTGCATGCGTCTGCACGCAGTTCGGTAAATTTCCAGCAACCTGACAATTGCTTGAAAGGCCCTTCGACCAGACTCATTTCAATAGAATGCGGGCGCTGATTACTATTCCTGGTCGTAAAGTGTTGCTTTAAGCCATGATAGTTAATAGAAAGCGTAGCAACCAATTCATGATCAGTACGCTCAGCCACTCTTACCTCGCCGCACCATGGCAGAAATTGAGGGTAATTTTCTACCTGATCAACCAGAGCAAACATTTGCTCTGTGCTGTAAGCTACAAAAACTGTTTTATGTACAACTGCCATCAAGAAGAACCATTTGGTAGAATCACAGGTTCGCATTTTAACCGAGTCATAAGCAGTACCAAAATGCATTCATGCATTTCCACACTCTAATTTGACCAATTTTCATCCTACATGAGCATCGCTGATAATAAAAAAGCATTCCACGATTATTTCATCGAGGAGCAATACGAAGCCGGCATCGTCCTGCAAGGCTGGGAAGTCAAAGCCATACGCGCAGGTCGAGCGCAGCTGAAAGAAGCCTATGTCATTGTCAAGAATGGCGAGATCTTCTTGTTTGGTGCCCATATTGGCGCTTTGCCGACGGCGTCCACACACATTCATCCTGACTCTGTCCGAACACGTAAATTATTGTTAAATGCGGCGGAAATCAGCAAACTGATAGGCAAAGTGGAGCGTTCTGGCTACACCATGGTGCCGTTGAACCTGCATTTCACCAAGGGGCGCATCAAATGTCAGATCGGCCTGGCCAAAGGTAAAAAGCAGCATGACAAGCGCGATACCGAGAAAGAAAAAGACTGGCAGCGCGAGCAGCAAAAGATCATGAAACAGAACAGACGCTGATCTTTTGAAGCCGGTAAGAACTAGCGGGCCGGACGATACAGTTCATGTCCGACATCTTGAATTTGACGACGCAAAGCACGCTTTTCTTCTGGCGTGAGACGGCCAGGTTTTTTGCTGTCTTCAGCAGTGCCGCAAGCGCGTTCACCTATGTGGCGCGCGTCATTGCAGCGCTCAAGCAAACTATTTTTTTGAACCTGCTTGTTGAGTTGTCGTTCGCGCTGCTTTTCTTCTTTGCGCACTGCATCATTCTTTTGTTGTCCATTAAGTCGACCCCACATAGCCGAACCACCACTACCTTTATTATCTGCCATAGCGCTGCCAGCCACGACCAGCGACAACATCAGGACAGAAATTTTTTTGTACGGTATATTCATCGACTTAAAACGGATGGCTTACGAGCAAAAACGATGAGGCAAGTAAAAACATATAAATGGATTGCAATTCTATGCGTAAATACCCGTGGCAAGCTAGCATCAAATTGTATGAATTTAGTTTACGATAGCCTCCTCAAATGCGCAGTCCAATTCCGTAAAGTGTGTAACAGTTTGTAATCCAGAATATTAATTTTGTTTGCAAGCTCACTCTATGACAGTACTATTAAGCCCATGAACACTACGCCCCCTACCCCAGACTCTACCAACACTAATACCAGCAACCCCAAGGCCAAAATCCTGGTGGTTGATGATGACCTGCGTTTGCGCGATCTACTGCGCCGCTATCTGACTGAACAAGGCTTTCAAGTCGTCAGTGCAGAAAACGCTCAGGCCATGAATAAACTCTGGATACGTGAACGCTATGACATGCTGGTACTTGACCTGATGCTTCCTGGCGAAGATGGTCTGGCCATCTGCCGCCGCCTGCGTGGCGCCGGTGACAAAACTCCCATCATCATGCTGACCGCCAAAGGCGAAGAAGTTGATCGCATCATCGGCCTCGAAATGGGTGCGGATGATTACCTGCCCAAACCATTCAGCCCACGCGAACTGGTGGCACGTATCAATGCCGTGCTCAGGCGGAAAGCCCCGGACGAGCTGCCAGGCGCACCGTCTGACGGCCCGCAAACCTTTGCTTTTGGTGATTTTGTCCTTGATCTGGGCACCCGTACCCTGAAAAAGCACAATGACAATATTTCATTAACAACAGGTGAGTTTTCAGTATTAAAAGTCTTCGCACGCCATGCCCGCCAGCCACTCTCCAGAGAAAAACTCATGGAACTCGCACGTGGTCGCGAATATGAAGTATTTGACCGTAGCCTGGACGTGCAAATTTCCCGCCTGCGCAAGCTGATAGAACCCGACCCCAGCAACCCTCTCTATATACAAACAGTATGGGGACTAGGCTATGTGTTCATCCCTGATGGTCAGTCGCATTAAGAGTTGAAATACTTTTGCACTTTCCTCATTGAATTCTTTGCAAAATTTGAATGCGTGACTACCTCAACAGTCTGGAATGGCTAAAAAGCGGACTGTTCTGGCGCACCTTCCTCATGCTGGCTGTACTCGTCACCGCCAGCATGCTTGCATGGATGTCCAATTTCCGTACGCTTGAGACAGCACCAAGAGCCCAGCAGATGGCGGCGCAAATCGTCTCCATCGTCACCATCACCCGTGCTGCCCTCACCCACTCCGCCCCTGAAAAACGGCAGGAACTATTGCGCGACCTGGCCAATAAAGAAGGGGTGCAGATCTACCTGCTGGAAGATACTGACCGCATAGAAGAACCAGAAGCCACCCCCTTCTTTCTCGAATCCCGGCCTTTGATGTTGCGAGGCCTGGGTAATAACACCCGCTTTGCCAGCAAACTGAATGATATAAGCGGCTTCTGGATCAGCTTTGATATTGAAGACGATCATTACTGGCTAAGACTGGAACAGGACAGGCTGGATCCGCCCATAGGTCAGCAGTTATTCAGTTGGGCTATCCTTACCCTGTTTTTAACGCTGCTGGGTGCAGCCATCATTTCCAAGCTCATTAATGATCCGCTGTCACGCCTCAGCAATGCTGCCCGTGCCGTCGCCAAGGGTAAGCAACCGCCGCCCTTGCCACAGAAGGGCCCGAAAGAAATCCGCGAAACCAACGTCAGTTTCAATACCATGATGGAAGATCTGGTCAGGATAGAAACTGACCGCTCCATCATTCTGGCAGGTATTTCACATGACTTGCGCACCCCGCTGGCACGCATGCAACTGGAAGTCGAAATGGCCAGCCTTAATGATGATGCCAGGACCGGCATGCAATCCGATCTGCAGCAAATGGATGACATCATCAGCCAATTCCTTGACTATGCCAAACCGCTGGATAAAGTAGAATTCGAGCGTATCAACATCAGCGAAGTCATGCAACAAGTCATGGATGAAGCCTTCCGCTTTCAAAATCTGCGTCTGCGCACCGCTATCACGCCTGACATCTATGTCAATGGCAACCTGACTGAACTAAGGCGCCTGTTCAACAATATAGTAGAAAATGCCTGCCGTTATGGTAAGACCCCAGGCTCACCCGTCATCACGCTTGATGTGCAATGCTCCCGCAAGAACAAGGATAGAAAGCTGTCCATACAAATCAGCTTCCGCGATCACGGACTAGGCGTGGCAGAGCAGGATCTGGTACGCCTGCTGCGCCCGTTCACCCGTGGCGACGCCTCGCGCAGTCAGGCCAATGGTTCTGGCCTGGGCCTTGCCATCGTTGACCGCATCATCAAAAGCCATGGTGGCAAATTACGCATCTACAATCACGCTGAAGGTGGGTTTGTTATTGTGATTGCGCTACAGGAAGCGAAAGAAACTTAAATCCCTGATCCCACGCATCCTGTGTCAGACTCATGCAGCAACAACAGACTCAATGTAGTCGACATGTTTCGCTTTCATTCACAAACGTAAGCTGTTACAAAAAAGTTTAAATGTTACAATTGCCGCCATTTTCAGGGCTCTTAAAGACAAATAAACTCATGCGTAACAATTTCCCAGCCCTGCTCGCGGCCTGCGCTGTAATCAGCCTGCCCGCTTTTGCCGAAACCTATCCACCCTCAGCCTATAAAGATGGTGCCGTAAAGTGCATGCAAGTACGCAGCTATGATTGCGCAGAAAAAAACTGGAACCAGTACATCAAAATGCGTCCCACTGATGCAAAAGCCATCGCCAGTCTGGCGATCACTTATCATTGGGCAGACAAGCCAGAAGCCAGCATAGTTCAGGCCGAAAAAGCCATCAGCATGGGTGAAGGCACCTATGATCTGTTCGCCGCTTACTCAGAAAGCCTGGCAAAAACCGGACGCGTCGATGAAGCCATAGACTGGGGTTATAAAACCCTGGCCATACTGCCCAACTTGGTCAATGTGCGCGGCGACGTCGCCAAATACCTGGTCATGCGCAAACGTGAATTTGAAGCATTGACCCTGCTCGCCTCTTTTGATTCATCACTGGAAGCACAGGGACACAATCACTATTTTGACGGTCAACGCATCGCCATAGAATCATCACTGGAACGCCCGGGGCAAGCCAGTACTGCAGCAGCAAAGAGCATGCGTCTGCCCAAAACAAAAGAGCATTTTTATGCTCCCGTAAAACTCGGCGACAACAAGATAGAAGCATTCATGGTCGACACAGGGGCCACCAAAACCACCCTCAATGACGACATGCTCAGCAATTCCAAAGCGACCTACAAGGTGGTGAAGCCGCTCGTCAACATGCAGACCGCTGACGGCAGAAATGTACAAGCCCGCATCGTCACTATCGATAATATGAAGGTAGGCCCGTTTGAATTACGTAAGGTGACGGCCGTAGTCTGCAAATCCTGCAAGCCACTATTGGGCCAGGGATCGCTATCGCAATTCAATATGGTGTCATCCAAGGCACAGGGGGTAGAATTTTTGACTTTGGAATTACGATAATTATTAACGCAAATTCACTGATTTTTCGACATAAAACAAAACGCCGCGCAAAATTGCGCGGCGTTTTGTTTTATGTCTGGACAGCTCTTTAGCTTAGCGATTACCTGCAAAAGCCAGTTGTGTCGCTGCAACCTTGCTACCCTCTTCAGCCTGAACCGGAACAGCGTCAGCGGGAGTTGCCAATTCATAAGTCATATGCAAGCCCGTATCCACTTTTTGCGCTGGTGCTACTTGTTCCAGCGTAGCTGTCTTTTGCGGAACTGCGCGGGAAGCCGCAGTTCCATTCAAGGCAAAGCTATTGAAGCCAGCAAAACCTGCTATACCAGCACACAACAACAAACCAGCAATGACAGATGGGCGCAGGCGGAAGCGTTTTTGTACTTCATCTTGCTGAACTGTTGCATCGTAAGCCACGGTGATTGGTGCTGCTGCCAGCATTTGCTCAACCTGTTGACGCCATTCTTCTGATGTTTGTCTATTGCTAAGCAGTTTGCTGATCAGTGCCTGGGCCAGTTGTTCGGCTTCCTGGTGCTCAGCTTCCAGAGTCTGTTTTGCCATTTCTGCCTCAGCTTGCAATTCTTCTTGCTGTTGCTGTATTTGCAGTCTGTTTTGTTCTTGCCATTCCCTGGCTGATGCCAGCGCTTGCTCAATGAAGGCTTGGGCAGCAGCTTGTTGCTCAGCACGTTGTTGCAACATGGCTTGCAGTTCTGCTTCGTCAGCAGCTTGTTTTTCCAGTTGTGCTTGCAAGGCTTTTTCGTCAGAAATACGTTTTGCTGCTGCATTTGCCAGTGCTTGTTGTTTTTGCTGAGTTTGCGTTTCAACCGCGGTCAGTTGTTGTTGCAATTCTTCTTTCAATGCAGCTTCGAGAGACAATTGTTCTTCAAGTTTTGCTTGCAGAGCACTTTGCTCTTCCATGCGTTTGGCGATAGCTGCATTGAGCGCCTGCTCTTTCTCCAACCTTTGTGCTTCAGCAGCTTCCAGTTTGGATGTCAGCTCAGCTTGTAATACTGTCTCTACTGCCAAGGCTTGTTCAGCTTGTGCAAGCAAGTTACTCTCTTTTTCTGCACGTGCTGCAAAGCTTGCGGCCAAAGCTTGCTCTTTTTCCAGTCGCTGTATTTCAGCGACTTGAAGTTTTGATGCAAATTCGGCTTTCAATTCTGCCTCTGCTGCCAAGGCTTGCTCGGCGTGGGCCAGCAATGTATTTTCTTCTTCAACACGTGCAACTATCGCGGCGGCCAGGGCTTGCTCTTTTTCAAGTCTTTGCGCTTCCAGGGTTTCAAGCTGGCTTTCTTCCAATAATTTGGCCCGCAATTCTGGCAGTGCTTGTTCATCGGCAGCGATTTGCAAGGCTGTTGCTTCTGCAATTTCGCGCTCCAGTGCCAGTTTTTCTTGTTCCAGTACATTGGCGATCAGCAGTTGTTCTGCGCGTTGCTTGCTTTGTTCTGCCAATTCTGATTCAAGACGTACGCGTTCTTCTGTCGCAGTAATGACCAGACGCTCGGCTTCCATTTTCTCTTCAATGAGGCGCAAGGCATCCTGAGTCATTTGCAGGCTATCCATCTCCATCTGTTTTTGTTGCTGGATGGTGATGATTTCGCGCTGAGCCAGTTCTGCACGTTGTTGTTCTGCTTGTTGCAGAATGAACAGTTCTTCAGCACGAGCTTGCGCTGCCTCAGTGGCTTGCTGCTCGGATACAGCCAATGCATAGGCCAATTCAGTTGCTTCTTTTTCACTTTGCAGTCTGGCCTGGATGGCAACATTAGCATCTTGCTCAGCATTGGCGCGAATTTCGCACAGACTCAGATATTCTTGCTCAGCCAGTTTGCGTTGCTCTGCTTCTTGCGCTGCTTTTTGTTCTGCAGCCAGTTTTTGCTGTACCAGGCTCAATGCTTCAAGCTCACTGGAAGCGCGCTGGTTTTCAGTCATGGTCAGCGCTTCTGCTTCGCGCAATCTGGTTTCTGTCGCTTCTGCTGCCAGACGCTGTGCCTCTGCATGCTCCGCCGAACGGGCCAGCAATGCCTGTTCAGCATTTGCCAGGCGTAATGTGGCTTCCAGTGCTTCTTGTTCTTTATAGGCGCGCTCACTTGCTGCTTCTGCAAATTCACGTTCTATGGCCAGTTTGGCTTGCAGAGTAATTTCTGCTGATTCTTCCTGTTCCAGCTTGGTTTTCAGTTCAGCGCTGATTTGCTGTTCAACTGCGATTTTTTCCTGGCTGGCACGGCTCAGCTCCAGCAGCAAGGCTGTTTTTTCTTCGAGTGCGACAGCTGCCTGGCGCTTGATCAGTGCTTCCTGTGCAGCTTGTGCCAGCCATTGTTTTTCGGTTTCATTGAATTTTTCTGCCAGCTCACGTGCCTGTGCCTCGGCAGCCTGGCGCTCTGCGATCAATTTGTGTTGCGCTTGTTCTGCCACCAGGCGAGCTTCAGCCTCAGCTGTGGCTGCCAGTTCTGCCTGCTGCTTGGCTGTCAGGCTGTCAAGTACCGCTTGCTCGGCAGCGATACGCTGTTGTTGCGCAACCAGTAATTCTTGCTCTTGTTGCAGTCGTTGTGCCAGCAACTCAGCCATGAGACTTTGTGCATCAGCATGAGCGGCCAGTTCCTGGAACAGGGCTTTTTCTGATGCCAGCGTTGCTTCAGTTGCGGCACGTATGATTTTTTCTGCACGGGCACGGGCTTCGGCAAACTGCTGCGCCTCGGTTTCACTGGACAGGCGGCTCTGTACGTCTTCATGTGCTTCTTGTTCTGCCTGCAATCTGGCAGCTGTGGTGTCCAGCAAGGCCTGATCATCCGCCAGACGTTGTTGCAAGACAGCGTCAAGTTCAGCAACTTTTTTGTTCTTTTCAACCACCAGTTCATGCGCCTTATGCTGGCTGGCAGCATAGGCTTGCGCCTGGATTTGCAATGCCTGCTCAGCTTGCAATTTGGCAGCTGTCAATTCATTGGCTTCTTGTTCTGCCCTGGCCCTGACTGCCGCGGCTTGCGCATGTTGCTGTTCTGCTCTTGCTCTGGCAGTGGCGGCTTCTGTGGCAATTTTTTCTGCTGCCAGTTTCTCTGTCGCTGCTTTTGCTTCCAGTTCAGCAGCATCCGCCTTTTGTTTTTCCAGTCTGGCTTGTTCTTCCAGCGCCAGGGCAGCCTGCTGTTGAGACTTTGCTTTGCCTTGTTCAAGCTGTGCCAACTGGGTTGCAGCTTTTACCCGAGCTGCTGCGGCAGTTGCTGCTTGCTGTTCAGCCTTGGCTTGCTGGTTGTTTTGTTCCAGCAGTTTTTTCTCTTCCGCTACTTTGCTTTCCATTGCAACGCGTAAAGCTTGCTCAGATTGCAGACGAGCCAGGTGCTGATCACGTTGTTCTTGCTCTACCGCTGCCTTGGCTTGTAATTCTGCCGTCAGACGCTTTTCTGCTTCCAGTTTTTGCTGGACCAGGTTCAGGGCTTTTTGCTCGGACTCTGCACGCAAACGCAAAGTCTTGCCGAGTTCTTCAGCTTCAACAGCCTTGGTTTGTGCCAAGACCGCAGATTGTTTTTGCAGATCTGCATGTTCCTGCATTTTTTGCAGGCGTACTTGTTCAGCGGCGATCATGGCTTGACGGGCTGCACGAGCTTCTGCTTCTTGTTGCTGGCGTGCATTCAATACACTGGTATGCTCACGGTCAGCATGGGCACGGGCGATGACTTGCTCGGCGGCTGTTTTTTCAGCTTCCAGTTTTTCCTGGGCTGCTCTTGCCGCCTGCTTTTCTGCTTCCAGATGCATTTGCTCTGCGCGTGCCATTTCTGTGGCTTGATGGCTAATCAGCAAAGCAACCTTGGCTGCCTTACATTGGGCATCTTTTTGCAGTTCGGTTTGCTCAAGAGTAGTTTTTTCTGCATCAAGTGTAGCTTCCAGCGCCAGTCTTTCTTCGCGTTCAGCTTGTTCCCTGGCAGCGGCAATTGCCTTGGACTCCTCTTCTGCGCGCAGCCTGGCTTCAGCTTCTTGCTGTGCCGCTTGTTCGAGTTGCAGTTTTTCCTGGGTTGCCTTCAGCACTTGTTGCACTGCATTGGCACGGCGACGTTCTGCCTGTAGTTTTTCTTCCTGAAGTTCCATCGCTTTCACCTCATCATTAGTGCGTTGCTGTTGGACGCGCAGAAGTTCGCTGGCATCTTGATTTTTCCTGGCAGCGGCTGCGGCCATTTTTTGCTGCAATTCCACTTGCTCCATGGTTTTTTCCAGGCTCAGTTTTTCTGCTACACATTCAGACTCCTGGGCTATGCGGCGTGCATGTTCTGCCTGCTCTTGCATGCGCAAGAGTTCGGCGTGAGATTGCTCTGCCTTGGCCAGGGCTTCTGCTTCTTCTGTCATCTTGCGTTCAGCAGTCAATTTTTCCTGCAAGGCGGCAGCGGCTTTTTGTTCTGCTGCAGCGCGCATTTTTTCAGCCATCATCAGTTCCTGGGCTTTTTTGGCTTTATCTGCGGCTGCAAGGTTGGCGCGTTTCAGCAATTCAGCCTGGAAGGCACTAGCACTCAGGGCTTGTTGTTCAGAATCAGCTTTTTCACGGGCGTCTTGTACAGCCTGTTTTTCGATTTCCAGGCGCTCTTTAGCCAGCTTGGCAGCGCGTTGTTCTTCAGCGACACGCTGACGGGCATTATCGGCAGCTTGCTGCTCAGCCAGACGGCGTTGGCGGGCTTCTTCTGCCAATGCGGCTTCAGCAGCTTGTCTTGCGCGTGCCTGCAGGTCGGCTTGCTGTTCGTTTTCTATGCGCGTCATGGCAGTTGATTGCAGTTCGCGCTCTGCGCGTATGCGTGACTCAGTCACCATGCGGATTTTGTCTTCTGCTTCACGACGGGCCTGAGCTGTGGCAGCAGCTATTTTTTCTGCCTGTTCGCGTTTATTGGCAGCAATACGCAAGTCTTCTTCTGACTGCATACGCAACTGTATGGCTTCTGCTGCCTTTCTTTCAGACTCCATTCTGGCCTGGGCAATTGCCTCTTGACCTTGCTCCAAGGCAACGCGTGCCAATGCATCTTCACGGGCACGCAACTCTACCGGTGCGCGATTGATCGCATATTCCAGCGCCATGGCTTCTGCCTGGTCGCGCTCTTTACTAATTTGCAGGGATTCGCAGCGGACTTTGGCCAGCATTTCTGCAGTTTCACGGGCTTCGCGGTCGCGTTTTTCACGTTCGCGTGCCAGTTCAGTGATACGTGCATCAGCACGGGCGCGCTCTTCTGCCTGTTGGCGTGCAGATTGTGATGCGGCAAAGCGTTCTGCTGCCCAGTTACGGGCATTGGCAGTTTGCGTTGCCAGTTTTTCTGCTTCGGCATGGGCTTGAGAAGCCAGCTCTGACTCTGCCTTGAACTGGTGCTCGGCTTTTTCTATGGCTTGTTGTTCGAGTTTGGCACGTTGCTCTGATTGTTCACGGGCCCGTGACTCTATCAGCGTGCGTTCTTGCAGATTCCGCGTTTCTTCGGCGGTAGCGGCGATTCTGGCTTCACTGGCAGCGTGCGACTGGCGTTCTGCCATCAGTTTTGCCTGTGCGCCGGCAATGGCTTCTTGTTCCAGTGCCAGTTTGCGCTGAGCCAGTTCGGCGGCTTCGGCCTCAGCCTGTGCCCTGGTTTCTGCCAGTGCCCTGGCTTGGGATTCAGCCTTCAGCCTGGTTTCGGCAGCTACGGTGGCTCTGGCCTCTGCCTCTACCCTGGCGATGGCTTCACGAATACCTTTCACGTCGATGCGGGTATTGGACTCAATTGCCTCTTCTGGTGGCAAATAATTGTCCTTGCGATCGCCATGGCGATCGAGGGAGTAGTCTCCCAGAGATAATTTATTTAACAACGCCTGATTGCTGTCCATTTCTGCACTCCTGATCTGATAGTCGTTCACCGTCATTGCGGGCCCTGCCATGCCGGAACTTCTTATATTGAATTATCAATCAAGAAAAATTTGACGATGGCTGGAGCAGAAGTGGAAAAACACCTCAATTCCTGATTTATCCGTTTCCCTTAATGCTGGCTGGGACGTAAAATAGCGGTCAACTCAACATTGCCGGAGAATTATCTTGAACGAACTCGTTACCGAAATCAGACACCCGCTGGTGCAACACAAGCTGACACTGATGCGTAGCAAAGACACGCCGACGGATAATTTCCGCCGTCTGTTGCGTGAAATCAGCCAGATGCTGGCCTATGAAGTCACCCGTGACCTGCCGATTGAACTGGTCAAGATCGAAACACCGATCACCACCATTGATGCACCAACCATCAGCGGCAAGAAGCTGTGCGTGATCTCGGTCCTGCGCGCTGGCAATGGTATTTTGGATGGCATGCTGGATTTGCTGCCAAATGCCCGCGTAGGCCATATCGGCCTGTACCGTGACCCGGAAACACTGGAGCCAGTTGAGTATTACTTCAAGGTGCCGGAAGATATCGCTGACCGACTGGTGATCGTGGTTGACCCTATGCTGGCAACTGGCAATTCAGCCGCTGCGGCCATCACTCGCCTGAAGCTGCGCGGCGCTACAACGATCAAATTCGTGTGCCTGCTGGCTGCCCCTGAAGGCATCAAGGTCATGAACGCTGCCCATCCTGATGTACCTATCGTCACTGCATCTATCGATGACCATCTGAATGAACACGGTTATATCGTGCCTGGCCTGGGCGATGCCGGTGACCGTTTGTTTGGCACTAAATAATCACTTTATATAATAGATTTATAGTTTTTGAAGAGTTTCACTGATGACGACCACTGCCCGCTTCGTTCCTGTTTCCAAATTACCCGAAGTGGGCACCACCATCTTCTCAGTGATGTCTGCCCTGGCGGCAGAGAAAAAAGCGGTCAATCTTGGTCAGGGCTTCCCTGACTTTAGCTGCGACCCTGCCCTGCCTGCCCTGGTGGCGCAAGCCATGACGGATAATTACAATCAATATCCGCCCATGCCAGGCATGCCGCAGTTGCGCGAGCAGATAGCCGCCAAAATCAAAAATATCTATGGTCATGCTTATGACGTGAATACTGAAATCACCGTCACAGCTGGTGCAACCCAGGGCATTTTGACCATCTTGCTGGCCTGCGTACATGCTGGCGATGAAGTCATTGTCATAGAGCCAGCGTATGACAGCTATGTGTCCAGTATCAAGCTGGCAGGTGGCGTGCCGATATTTGTCAGCATGGAACTGGGTGAAAATGGCTATACCATCCCTTGGGATAAAGTAAAAACCAGCATTACGGACAAGACCCGTTTGCTGATGCTGAACTCACCGCACAACCCTACCGGATCAGTACTGAGCGTGGATGACATTGCCGCATTGACCGATATCGTGCGTGACACCAAGGTCTTGATCGCCTCTGATGAAGTATATGAGCACATGGTGTTTGATGGCCAGCGCCATGAATCGCTGTCGCGTTACCCCGAACTGGCAGAGCGCAGCTTCATCATTTCCAGTTTTGGCAAAACTTATCATGTGACTGGCTGGAAGGTCGGCTATGTTGCGGCACCGTCAGCACTGATGGTAGAGTTTCGCAAGGTTCATCAATACAACGTCTTTACCGTCAATACACCTATGCAAGTGGGGCTGGCGCAGTATATGGGCAACCCGGCACCTTATCTGGAATTGCCGGACTTTTATCAAAAGAAACGCGATCTATTCAGGGCTGGCCTGACCAATTCTCGCTTGCGCCTGTTACCCTGCGCTGGCACTTATTTCCAATCGGTAGATTATTCAGCGATTTCCGACATGACCGAGCTGGACTTTGCCCGCTGGCTGACGACTGAGATTGGTGTGGCAGCTATTCCCGTATCCGCGTTTTACCAGCAAGGCAAGGAATCTGGCATCGTGCGTTTTTGCTTTGCCAAACAGGATGCTACCCTGCAAGACGCTTTGCAGCGCCTGCAAAGTATTTAATTCCCATCAAAAGACCTGAGAAAATACTCAGGTCTTTGCCTTATCTTCCGATATATTTTTCAACAGGGACCACACCATCCCGCCCAATAATAATAAACCGACACCTAATGCAGCCCATAGCCAAGGTTTGTGCTCTTTGGCGGGTGTTTTCTCAGCGGCAGGCTTGATAGCAGCCTGAGGCGCTACATAGTCGGCAATTTCTACACTGGCGATATCAGCCTGCACTGGCTTGGTCAAATCCATTTTTGGGATCAGCCTTGTCAAAGGTATTGCAGCTCCCTCTTTGCTCTCCGCTCCCCATTCTAGCTGGTAAGGCGGTTTTCCACGCGCCAGAAATACCAGTCTGCGTGGCAGACTGGCGATCTGTATCTCCGGTAAAGTTTTACCCAGTTTGCTATATGGATTATCTGTTTGCAAGCGCAAGGTTTTATAACTGGCACCGTCCATGAGCAAATCACGTGATTTGACTTCACCGTTGGGTAGATTGATTTTATAAACCAGGCTTTCATTCAGCCAGACCTGCTGATCCACCGGCACTTCAGCATTGCGCTTTTGATGCCTTAGCACATGCAAAGGGTAAAGCGGGCTATGTCTGTGGTGGTAGGAGGATACTGGCGTAGTTGTTGGTGTCACCTGCGCCAGTACCGTAATATGCAACAGGGTATTGGGTTCGCTCACCAGTAAACGCAGGCTGTCTATAGGCGTGTTATCGGGAATGCTGTACTCACAGTAATTTGCAGCGCAAGTCTTCACAGGAATAGGCTTACTCCATTGCAAAACCGGTGGTGTATAGACTTCTTGCTGGCTGTCTATGCTGACATTATCCAGCCAGGGCGCATCTGCAGGATTATTCCATCGCAGACGCAAATACTGCGCACTCACATGATGAAGCCTGATGCCGAGATTCTGTAGCACAGAGCCCTGATGACGTAATTGCACCAGTTGTTCGCTACCTAATGATTGCCAGTTTTTCAGGTCATTACTGCTTTCCAGCGTGAAGCCAAACATGCCGTCTACCTGCTCGGCTATGCTGAACCTGGCTTGCAATAATTTACCCTTGATCTTGCTGACATCAATAATCCAGGCAGGCACAGGATTTTGCCTGGTGATTTTTACTTGCGACAAAGCAGTCAGTGAGCCATCTGCATTTTGCCGGAAGCTGCTAAAACTGCTGCTTTGTATGTCTTTTACAGGAAACGCACTGACGGTTTTACTCTCCAGTTTGGCACTGGGCGTTTCCATATCAGCCCAGGCAAAAGACAAGAGGTCACCCTCCGCATTACGCACGCGCACATCATGCAGATCAGAATGCAAGCTACCTGGATATATATTGATTGGTATATCCAGTTGAAAATACGGGCCCGTTCCTGTGCTGGTGATGACCGCGTGCTTTAGCTGCGGTGTAATAGCCTGGGCCATGACCACAGTGGAGGTAATCGCACAAGCAGCCAGCAATAACAGCTTCAATTGCAATTTCGTTCTCAGCTTGTTGATACTCATGATGCCTTCCCTTGATCTTCTGGTGCCTTACTATCCTCTGCCAATGTAGCTTGTGGCTCTTTGGGCTTGACAGGTACAGGTGCAAAGTAGCCAACCACCAGCAACAAGATACCAACACCGATGAAAGAAACAATACGGTATAGACCGCCACGGTCAGCCAGTTCTATCAAGAACAGTTTCAAAACCACGACGCCCAGCAAGGCTGCGCCTGCAGTCCAGATACCACGCGACATACGGCGATTACCAAACAGCATGACAGCCACGCCACAAATTGCCCAGGTAATGGAAACCGCAGCCTGACTCAGGCGTGAAGCAAACAAGGCATCTGCATCCCAAGGCACGTCAGCGAAATGATGACAACTACGCAAGACCATGCCAGTCAATAAAGCCAGGGCGGTAGCAGCTGCCATTGCTGTCGCTGCATATGTTGTGTCTGTTTTGAGTGCTGGCGCAGGCAAAGCACGCCACCAGTGCAGTAAGGATGCCAACACCAGACACTGCCCTAATTCCAGAGGGTTCAGCAAAGGCAGATAAGGCAAGGGGCTGGCATCGCCTGCACTGAAGGCATTGGTCAACCAGCACCACACCAGCAAATACAGGGCAACGGGTGCACAGGCCTGTTCTATGTAGGCTTTGCGATAAGAATTAAGCGGCCACCTGCCTGCGAGTGGTTTGGCACCAATGAACCAGAAAACAAGTGCAGGAACCAGCACCCAGCCCAGTAATGGCCAGCTCGACCAGGTATCAGCCAATGGTGCAAGGCGTGCCTGCCCTTCGCGCGCAGCCAATAACAAGAAGAACCAGAAACCGGCGATATGTGTCAGGCTCAAGAGTCGTGACCATGCTGCCATCCAGTTTTGCTGCTTTTTCAGTATCTGCAAATGCCAGGCCAGTGCCAGCGGCCAGGCCAGCCAACCTAGATTTGCCGATGGCAAGTAAAGGCCATCCGCACTCACAGCACCAATCAAACCAGCAAAAACCAATAACGGCAAAGTGACGATAGTGGCAAAACCCATTTGCGGCCACTTGCGCCATGCTGCCAGTGCCGCCATCAGGACTGAGCTGCCCAGACCTATCACAATGGCGACAATTGAAGAATAATTGCGGTGATCTGTGCGTATCAGAGTTTCCAGGCTCTCAGGGAACCAGGCATCTAACCACCATGCCAGTCCCCATACAATAGGCAAGCCCAAAGCAAGCTTACTATTGCACCAGGGGTTAAGCCAGACCGATGATAGCTTTTGTTCAGGCGTACCTGTATTTGCAGCATTGCCAAAGCCACTCAAGTCCAGCAACACGGCCCGCATCCTGGCTGCTTCGGCACGGATAAAGTCTGCGCTGAACCAGGCTGACACAGCCAGCGACAAAGGTACGAAAAAGCCCAGATGTGTGAAGGCCGTGCCCTGATATTTGCCCGGCTCCACCAGGCACAAACCGGCAGCAATGATTTGCAAGACGGCAGCAAAGCCCGCCAAAGCGCCATGCGACATGCGCAAGCCCACCCACAGCAAAAGGCAGGAAGTTAACGGCCAGATCAATGATGCCTGTGTCAGGTTGATGGCAAACAGCATGGCCAGATGCAACAATGCACTACCGCTGATGATGGCCAGTTGATTCCAGATTGACCAGGCAGGTGGTAAAGATTGCGCTTGCGCCGCCCGCTTGGTCGCCACCATGGAACGCCCGGCACTGAACAATATACTACCAGCGATAATAAGGGCAGCCAGACCACCTTTCCAGCCATCTTCTAGCGCAGCATTGCCATTGGCAGCGACGTGCAGGGTCAGCATGAAGGATGCCAGCGCGGCTGCCTGCAAAGTGGCAGAGATATATTCAAAAGCCTTGAGTGCATAGCGACGGGCAATGGCCGATACCAGCAAAGCCATGACAGCCATTGCCGCTGCTGCAAATTGTGGGATCAGCAACATCCATGGCAACAAGGCCAGTGAAGCAACACCCAGCCACGGCAAAGCAGCATTTGGTGTGGCTTCCCAGCTTGAAATATTCTCTGGTTTTGCTTTTCTGTGCAAATTCCAGACGACAAAGCAGCTTATCGCCAGCAAGATTGGCCCCAGCAAACCACCCTGCAACAGTGGACCGCTGGCCTCAGGATTGATGTAGATACCGTGCAAGAGCTTGTAAGCCGCACCGACCATGACAACATAAGCAAAACCTCGTGCATAAGGCCGTTGCTGGCGTATGCCCAGCCAGTACATGCCTGCACCCTCGATTGCCCAGGCAGCACCTGTCCAGGCTCCCTCGAGTCCCAGCGGTATCGCCAGCGTCGCAAAGATGGCAGCCACGATGACATACGCCTCTGCCAGTAATGCCAAACCTTGTCTGGCTTTCGAAAACACAAACCTGGCCAGCAGCAAATAAAAGAAACCTACCGCCAGTGCAGAAAAGGCTGCGCCAAACTCTGTATGCCTGACCAGCATGTACTGCATGCCAAAGGCGGTGATGGGATTACCAAATACCAGGGCACTATCAACCCGCCCTACCCGTTTCAGGGTAGCCAGTGGGCCTTCTTCAACTTCTGCTTCTTTCAGGGTGCGGCGCGCAAACAACAGGCCTATCAGGGCAAACAGGACAAAGAAGAAAATCAGGAAAGGCTGCACAATACCGTACTGACTATCGGTATAGCTTCGCTCTGCCCAGCCTAGTGCCAGGGTGAAGGTACCAACGAAACCTATCAGGTTCAGCACACGCCAGGCATTGAACCAGGCGACCACGAAGATACCTATGTCGAGTACGGCCATATAGGTAAACAAGCCCAAAGGCCGGTTCTCACCTGTAGAAATCAAAACCGGGGTAGCAAAACCTTCGATGGCTGCGACGATGGCCAGGACCGGCGCATTTTGCAAAACAGCCAGGATGGCGCTCAGGACCGACACCATGAACAAGAAAGCAAAACCGACCTCAGGAGTGATCAAGGCATGCAATTTCATCGCCGATAGCGTGGTCAGATAAAACACACCTATCGCCATGCCCTGCAGTATCAATGCATAGTCCCGGCGCTTGCTGCGCAAGAACCATCCCAGTGCCAGCAATACCACGCCTGACAAGGCCACGCCTGCATAACGCAACTCTACTGGTACAGTGACTCGTTCTGCGGTATAGCGCAGCAAGAAAGCCAGTCCAAGGAATAAAATCAAAACCCCAACCTTGACCAGGGCATTACCACCAAAAATCAGTTTTGCCAGAGGTGCTGGCAAACTTTCTCTCAAGGTTTTTGGTGGCGGCGGTGGCGGACGTTTTGTTACTGGTGGTTTTACTGCAGCAGTATCTGCTACTGGCGGATTTATTACTGCAGGCACAGCAGGTTCCACAACGGGCTCTACAACGATGGCTGCTGGTAATGGCGCGACTTGTTCGGCGAAGACTTCCGGAGTCTTTTGGAGAGGTGCAGCATCTCGCAGAGGATTGATGTTCAGATCCAGTTCTTCCAGTTCCGCTTTCTGCTGCGTAACTACTGGCACTGCTTCTGTTTGTGCACCAGACTCTGTTGTCAGCGGAACCGCCACACTCAGGCTGGCATCATTGGCTTTTGCAACAGCAAGGGATACTTGTGGCTCTACCGGTGATTTTTCTTCTGCAACAGGCTGGCTTGCCGATTGCACTGGTGCGTCTGCACTCTTAACGAACACGCCACCAGCTTTCAGCTCAGCCATTTCGCGTTCCAGCGTTTGCAGGCGATGTTCAAGCGTGAAGATTTTCTGACGCATTTCAGCCATTGCATCAACTGGCTTGCCCGGTGCCGCCTGGGTCACTGGCTTATTCGCGGACGGCTTGGTATTGGCCTTATTGCGTGAACTACCTATCAGATGACCAACAAAACCACCTGTCAAAGCAAAAAAGAACATGGCAGCACCCGAATCGGTCGCCACGCCCAGAATAAAGCCTATGATTGCGCCCACAAACCACATATATCATTTCCTTGGATTACAGTATGCCAATGCGGCTAACGCCAGACTGTAAGGAAATTTTTAGAGACTTGCAATACTTATATCGCAGCGCCAGGGGAGAATCACCACTCATACCTTGCCAGTAGTGACAGATCAATGTTGCTTTTTAAAGCGTCAGCACGAAAATGTAGCAGCTGCCATATCATGAGCAACTGTCTGCAGTTGGAAACGCCCCTTCAAATACCAGTACCGGATACTAAAATGGCTTACAGCCAGTTACAAATCAATGGAGGTTATGGCTTGGCCTGGCGTTGCTCCAACTCTTTGTCGAGCTGATCTATGCGCAGTTTGCGCTGCAAGGCCTTGGCTTCCAATGCAATTCTCTGCAGGGAAACAATGTACTGGCGACGATGCTGTTTGACATCATTTAGACAGTCGTTGACAAAAAAAGTCTGGTGACAAGCGCGTTCTGACTGCTCATACCAGCTTTGCAAACGCAGTTGTGCTGCATTACTTTCTTTCAAAGCAGTTTCAGCCTGCTCTGCGCTATTAATGCTGCCAGCGGCATATTTTTGATCCAGGCCGGTAGTCAAATTTGCAATTTGAGCAAGCTCACTACTACCAGGTAAAGCCAGTGCATATGCAGCAACAGTCATTTGCACGACCACAGCTATGCATATGAAAAATAAACGGTTCATTAAGCAATATTCTCCGCAATTTGGCGTTGATCAGCATCCATGTATTCTTTTGATTGCATTTCTATAATGCGGGATACTGTACGGTGAAATTCATTAGACAAGGTACCGTTGGTATAAAGTTCCTCAGGCGGGACTTCTGCCGACATAATCAATTTGACTTTGTTGTCGTAAAACACGTCTATCAGCCAGGTAAAACGCCTTGCCTCAGATGACATGGCGGCAGACATGCGCGGTATCGACGACAAGACAACGGTATGAAAACGACTGGCGATCTCCAGGTAATCATTTTGTGAACGCGGGCCGCCACAAAGCGTGACAAAGTCAAACCAGATAACGCTACCGGCACGGCGCAAAGACTTGAGCTTACGGCCTTCGATATCAACATGCGGGTCCTCATCGCTGGTTTCCGCCACTCGTGCAAAAATATCGCGCAAGTTCTTGTCAGTCGTTGCATTCAGTGGTGTCAGATAAGCCTGAACCTGCTCCATGGCGCGTTTGCGGTAGTCGTTGCCGGAATCAACATTCAGGATATCAAGCTTTTCTTTCAGCAAGGCGATGGTTGGCAACATGCGGTCACGGTGCAAACCATCAGGATACAAGGTATCAGGCTGGTAATTGGATGTCATGACGAAGGACACGCCGTTCTCAAACAGGGCATTGAGCAAGTTATACAGCAACATTGCATCTGCCACGTCTGAAACGTGAAATTCATCGAAACAAATCAGGCGATATTTCTTGGCTATCCTGCGTGCCACTTCATCCAGTGGATCTGCCATCCCTTTGAGTTCATCCAACTGCCTGTGCACAGCGCGCATGAATTCATGGAAATGCAGGCGGGCTTTCCTGACAACCGGCACGACGGAAAAAAAACTGTCCATCAAAAATGACTTGCCGCGCCCTACACCACCCCACATGTAAACACCACGTGGCACTTCAGGGCGGGTTATCAGACGAGTAAATTTATTTGCCCGCTTACCCTTGTACTCCACCCATTCTTCATAGGCCGTCTGCAAGCGGTCAACCGCACGCTTTTGTGCTTCATCGGCCTGAAAACCACGTTGACTTAAAGCGTCCTGATAATACTCTATGACATTCATGGGCGAGGGATACTATCTTTGCTGGCTTGCCTGTGTATGGCAAGCGGGTAAAAAGCGACGCACTTTGCCTCAATCAAACTGAGGACAAAGTGCGCTGCCGGTGTGGACGCGATATTGCGCCGCTCTTTCAAAAAACGCTCAACCTGAATCAGAAATTCAGGGAACGCTTGTCAACTGCCAACGCTGCTTCTTTCGTCGCTTCAGACAAGGATGGATGTGCATGGCAAATACGGGCGATGTCTTCTGCCGACGCCTTGAATTCCATCGCCACTACGGCTTCGGAAATCAATTCAGATGCCATAGGGCCAACGATGTGCACGCCCAGAATTTCATCTGTCGTTGCATCCGCCAGGAACTTGACCATACCGGAGGTATCACCCAGGGCACGGGCACGGCCATTCGCCATGAACGGGAAAGTACCTGATTTGTAAGCCACGCCGTCTGCCTTCAATTGCTGCTCAGTACGGCCTACCCAAGCGATCTCAGGCGAAGTGTAGATCACCCAAGGAATGGTATTGAAGTTCACATGACCATGCTGACCAGCGATGCGTTCTGCAACAGCAACGCCCTCTTCTTCTGCCTTGTGTGCCAGCATAGGGCCGCGTACGACGTCGCCCACTGCCCAGACATTCGCCAGATTGGTTTTGCAATCGCCATCCACGGCGATAAAACCACGCTCATCAAGTTGCAGGCCAACTGCTTCTGCATTGAGACCATTGGTGTTAGGTGTACGGCCGATAGAGATGATCAGCTTGTCGAACACAGCTTTATGTTCAGCGCCTTTATCGTCGGTGTAGTTGACAGTCACGTCTTTGCCGCCATTGACGATTTCGCCGATCTTGACGCCCAGATTGATGGACAGTCCTTGTTTGACAAACAGTTTGTGTGCTTCTTTAGCGATTTGCTCATCCACAGCGCCGAGGAAAGTTGGCAATGCTTCCAGCACTGTCACTTCAGCACCCAGACGACGCCAGACACTACCCATTTCCAGACCAATCACGCCAGCGCCGATAACACCGAGTTTTTTCGGCACTTCTGCTATCTTCAAGGCGCCATCGTTCGACAGGATGGTAGTTTCATCAAATGCAGCACCAGGCAATGCGCGTGCATTCGAGCCAGTAGCCACGATGATGTGTTTGCCAGTGATTGTTTCTTCTGTCTTGCCAGCTACCTTGATTTCATACCCAGCAGCAGCTTTTACAAAAGAACCGTGGCCGTGGAAGAAAGTGACTTTATTCTTTTTGAACAGAAATAGGATACCGTCGTTGTTTTGCTTGACGATGGTGTTCTTGCGACCCAGCATCTTGGCTACATCCAGGCCCAGACCCTGTACATTGATACCGTGATCAGCGAAAGCATGACCAGCATGTTCATAATGCTCGGAAGACTGCAACAGCGCCTTGGATGGAATGCAACCTACGTTAGTACAAGTACCACCTGGAGCGGGGCCACCTTTTTCATTGGTCCATGCGTCGATACAGGCAGTAGAGAATCCCAGTTGGGCAGCCCGGATTGCGGCGATGTAGCCGCCAGGTCCACCACCGATAACGACGACGTCAAATTGTTTGCTCATGAAAATATCCTGATTTTATGTATATGAATTTAGCGTTGAATCTGGCCATGACTTTAGACGTAAAGTTCACGCTTCGCTTTGTGCTTTTCAGCTCTCTTCGGGGATGAATATCCAGGCCAGCAGATAAGCCACGACGCCGGCACCAAAGTAAAGACTGAAGAAGACAAACATCAAACGCCATATCCAGGAATCCAGACCAGTAAATTGGCCCAAACCACCACAGATACCACCCAGCCACTGATCATTTTTTGACCGCCGGAACTGGTTCAAATGGTTGAAACCCTGGCTCTGTTGATTGCCGGATGCGGATGTGTCGCCAGTTGCCAGCAATCTGGCTTTGGCTTGTGCAAATTCTGCATCAGACAGGGCTCCTGCCTGATGCAGTTCATGCAGACGTTTGATTTCGTCAGCGATATTCACGGAATGATTCTCGCTTTGCGTGTTGAACCCGAATTACAGATCAAGCAACAGGCGGGCTGGATCTTCCAGCGCGTCCTTCATTGCCACCAGACCCAGAACAGCTTCACGACCGTCAATGATGCGATGGTCATAAGACATTGCCAGGTAATTCATAGGACGGATAACGATCTGACCATTTTCAACTACAGCACGGTCCTTGGTCGCATGCACGCCCAAAATTGCGGATTGTGGTGGGTTGATAATAGGTGTAGACAACATGGAACCGAAAGTGCCACCATTCGAGATGGAGAATGTACCGCCAGACAAATCGTCCAGTGTCAATTTGCCGTCTTTTGCCTTGGCACCGAATTCGCCGATTTTCTTCTCGATTTCAGCAATCGTCATTTGATCCGCATTGCGCAGGATAGGTACTACCAGGCCGCGTGGAGAACCAACTGCGATACCGATATCGAAGTAACCGTGATAGACGATGTCATTGCCATCAACAGAGGCGTTGATGATAGGGTATTTTTTTAATGCAGCAACGGCAGCTTTGACGAAGAAGGACATGAAACCCAGTTTCACACCGTGTTCTTTTTCAAATTTGTCTTTGTACTTGTTACGCAAGTCCATGACAGGTGCCATGTTGACTTCATTAAAAGTCGTCAGAATCGCGTTGGTCGATTGCGATTGCACCAGGCGTTCAGCGATACGGGCACGCAAACGGCTCATCGGTACGCGCTCTTCAGGACGGTCACCCAGGCTGGCGATCGTTGGAGCAGCAACTTGTTGCAGGGCTGGTTTGCCAGTTGCAGGTGCGGCCAGAGGTGCAACTACTGGTGCAGCGGCAGGCTTGGCGGCAACCGCTGCCAGTGCATCACCTTTGGTAACACGGCCATCTTTGCCGGAACCATCAACTTGTGCTGCAGTCAGATTATTTTCTGACAGGATTTTTGCTGCTGCAGGCATCGCTACACCAGCAGAAGATTTTGCATCAGCAGGTGCAGATGTGGCAGCGGCCACTGCTACTGGAGCAGCAGACACTTCCATCGGGCTTACTTTTGCGGATGCATCAGTATCCAGGATCGCGATGATTTCGCCAGCAACGACAGTGCTGCCATCGCCCTTGATGATTTGTGTGATCACGCCAGCATCAGGTGCGGGCAGTTCCAGTACGACTTTGTCTGTTTCAACGTCGATCAGGTTTTCGTCGCGAGCGACTGACTGGCCAACTTTTTTATGCCAGGACAACAGGGTTGCTTCTGCGACGGACTCAGATAACTGAGGAACTTTTACTTCGATAATTGCCATTTTTTACTCTCCGATTCGGGTAGCCAAATGCGACATCAGCTTCTGATGTCGCATCGCGTCATTATTTGGTCAGGACAAAGCCTTTGAGTTTGGAAAATGCCGTTTCCAGCAATGCTTTTTGCTGTGCATAGTGCTTGTCGTAATAACCGACAGCTGGCGATGCACTGGCTGGACGACCTGCATAAGCAAGTTTTTGACCGTCTTCCAGACTTTCAAAAATATTGTGCTGAATCTGGAACCATGGCCCCTGATTTTGCGGCTCATCTTGTGCCCAAACCAATTCCGCCATATTCGGGAATTTTTTCAACTCAGCGACAAAGCTCTTATGCGGGAACGGATACAACTGTTCAACGCGGATAATCGCTGTATCAGCCTGACCACGCTCTTTACGGGCATTTACCAAATCGTAATACACCTTGCCTGAACATGCGATAACGCGTTTGACTTTCTTCGCGTCTATCTTCTCATCCACTTCACCGATAACGGTATGGAAGCTGCCTTTGGCCAGATCAGACAATGGCGAACCTGCATCCTTGTTACGCAACAAGGACTTCGGTGTCATGATGACCAGAGGCTTGCGGAACATGCGTATCATCTGACGACGTAACAGATGGAAAATCTGGGACGCAGAAGTAGGCTGAACCACTTGCATATTATTGTCAGCACACAGTTGCAGGAAACGCTCAGGACGTGCAGATGAATGCTCAGGCCCCTGACCTTCATAACCGTGCGGCAGCATCATGACCAGACCGGATGCGCGACCCCATTTCACTTCACCAGAACTGATGAACTGATCGATAACGACCTGGGCACCGTTGGCGAAATCGCCGAATTGCGCTTCCCAGATAGTCAGCGTATTTGGTTCTGCTGTGGAGTAACCATATTCAAAGCCCAGTACCGCTTCTTCAGACAAGACGGAATCGATAACAGTGAATGGTGCCTGTTTGTCAGAAATGTTTTGCAGAGGAATATACGTACCTGCATCCCAACGTTCGCGGTTTTGATCATGCAAAACTGCATGACGGTGAACGAAAGTACCGCGACCTGCATCCTGACCTGTCAGACGAATTGCATAACCAGAAGAAACCAAGGATGCGTATGCCAGATGCTCGCCCATGCCCCAGTCCAGGTTCATGTCGCCACGCCCCATGGCGGCGCGGTCACCCAATACTTTTTCTACCAGGCTATGTGGCTTGAAGCCTTCTGGTACGGTAGTAATACGCTCAGCCAGACGCTTCAATTCAGTTGCCGGCACTGCTGTGTCAGCGGCATCTGTCCATTTACGGTTGAGGAAAGGAATCCAGTCAACAGCGTATTTATTCTTGAAGTTGGAGATCACCGGATCATGGGTATGCTTGCCAGCATCCATGGCATCACGGTAAGCCTTGATCATTTGATCGCCACCATCCGCAGGGATAGTGCCTTGCGCTGCCAGCTTGTCTGCATACATCTTGCGTGTGCCTGGATGCTGAGCAATCTTCTTGTACATCAAAGGCTGGGTCAGTGCAGGTGTATCTTGCTCGTTATGGCCAAGTTTACGGTAGCAGATGATGTCGACGACGACGTCTTTCTTGAATTCCATACGGTAATCCAGAGCGATCTGGGTAGCCAGGACAACGGCTTCTGGATCATCTGCATTGACGTGCAATACCGGTGCTTCGATCATTTTGACGACGTCGGAGCAATACAGGGTGGAACGTGAATCGCGTGGATCAGAAGTCGTGAAACCGATCTGGTTATTGATGACGATATGTACAGTACCACCTGTACCATAGCCGCGTGTTTGCGCCAGGTTCAGGGTTTCCATGACTACGCCCTGCCCTGCAAACGCAGCGTCACCGTGTACCAGGATAGGCAATACTTGTGAGCCATCCTTATCGCCGCGACGCTCCATACGCGCTTTGACAGAACCTTCAACCACTGGATTAACGATTTCCAGATGGGAAGGATTGAACGCCAGAGACAAGTGAACCGGGCCGCCCGGGGTAGAAATATCAGACGAGAAGCCTTGGTGGTATTTAACGTCACCGGCCGGCAAGTCATCACCATGTTTGCCTTCAAATTCAGCAAACAGATCCTGAGGCATTTTGCCAAGGGTATTGACCAGTACGTTCAGACGGCCGCGGTGGGCCATACCGATAACGATTTCTTCCACACCGCGCTCACCCGCGCGCTGGATAGTCTCATCCATGGAGGCGATAAAGCTTTCGCCACCTTCCAGGGAGAAACGTTTCTGACCAACATATTTGGTGTGCAGATAGCGTTCCAGGCCTTCAGCCGCAGTCAGGCGGTCAAGGATATGTTTTTTCTTTTCAGGAGAGAAAGATGGCGTGGAGCGTATCGCTTCCAGCTTTTGTTGCAACCAGCGTTTTTCTGTCGGGTCACTGATGTACATGAACTCAGCACCGATGGAACGGCAATAAGTGTCACGCAAGGCATTCAAAAGGTCGCGCAATGATGCAGTTTCTGGCCCGAAATAGGTATTGCTGATATTGAACTGTATGTCCATATCGGCATCGGTAAAGCCATAGAAACTTGGTTCCAGTTCAGGGATACTTGGGCGTTCCTGGCGTTGCAGCGGGTCCAGATTGGCCCAGTGACTACCAAGGAAACGATAAGCGGCAATCAGTTGCTGGGCAGCGACGCGTTTGCGTCCCATTTCAGCATCCGCAGTCGCATTGACTGTGCGTATCGGGCCTTGTTTGGCACGTTCAGCAAAGGAAGCAATAACAGGTGCGTGGGCGACGTCGGGTTTGGCAGAGCCATCGACGGCAGGCACGTTTTGCATGGCGTCAAAATACGCGCGCCAATTATCAGGAACAGAACCGGGATTATTCAGGTACGCTTCATACAGTTCTTCTACATACGGCGCATTGCCGCCGAACAAGTACGAGTTAGCGTTATATTGTTGCATCATCTTGCTCACCTTTCTTCGCGTTTCGCGAGATTAGCGGGTTAATCTAACCTTCCGCGACACGGCCTGACCGGTTAGCGGATTGCACATCAAGTTGTGGGGAAGGGCTTAATTCAAACTATCCTCGTGATCAAATCAAAAAGCATGTCATTTAAATATGTTTTTTGATTGAATCGCGAAAGTTATTCCTAAAAATCACTTTCGTGGCGAAGCATAGCATAATTACTGAAGAAAAAAAAAAGCGAGTCGCAAAGACTCGCTTTTTACAACAACATATATAGCTAAAACATCAATACCTAAATCAACACTTTATTAACGCTTATCGATCGCTGGCACATCACGCTTAGGTGCACCAACAAACAACTGACGTGGGCGACCAATTTTTTGCTCCGGATCAGAAATCATTTCCTTCCATTGAGCGATCCAGCCTACTGTACGTGCCAGGGCGAAGATACCAGTAAACAATGCAGTTGGGATACCCAGTGCGCGCTGCACGATACCAGAGTAGAAATCGACGTTAGGATACAGCTTGCGGCTGACGAAGTATTCGTCTTCCAGCGCGATTTTTTCCAGGGCCATGGCCAGTTTGAACAATGGATCATCTTGCAGACCCAGTTCTTGCAGCACTTCATAGCAGGTTTCACGCATCAGTTTGGCGCGTGGATCATAATTTTTGTAAACACGGTGACCAAAGCCCATCAACTTGACGCCAGAGTTTTTGTCTTTGACCTGAGCGATAAAAGTAGGAATATTATCGACACTGCCGATTTCTTCCAGCATGCTCAATGCGGCCTCATTTGCACCACCGTGAGCAGGGCCCCACAGGCAAGCAATACCAGCAGCAATACAGGCGAATGGATTTGCGCCAGAAGAACCAGCCAGACGTACCGTCGATGTAGAAGCATTTTGCTCGTGATCTGCGTGCAAGATCAGGATACGGTCAAGAGCGCGCACCAGCACTTCATTGGTTTTGTAGGGCGCACATGGTGTAGAGAACATCATGTGCATGAAGTTCGCGCTATATGACAGATCATTGCGTGGATACACAAATGGCTGGCCGATAGAATATTTGTATGCCATCGCAACCAATGTAGGCATCTTGGCGATCAGACGGATAGCTGACACTTCACGATGATGTGGGTCATTGATGTCCAGGGAGTCATGGTAGAAGGATGCCAGCGCACCGACTGTACCTACCAATACCGACATAGGATGCGCATCACGACGGAAGCCGCGGAAGAAGAATTGCATCTGCTCGTGCACCATGGTGTGATTGGTGACGGTCGCAACAAATTCAGTTTTTTGCGCTGCATTTGGCAATTCTCCGTTCAGCAACAGATAGCAGGTTTCCAGGAAATCGCCACCATTAACTGCCAATTGCTCGATAGGATAACCGCGGTACAGCAATTCACCCTTGTCGCCATCAATATAAGTAATGGAAGAATTACAGGCTGCCGTGGACATGAAACCTGGATCATAGGTGAACATGCCGGTAGAACCATACAATTTACGGATGTCGATGACATCGGGACCAATTGAGCCCTTGTAAATCGGCATTTCCAAGGCTGGTGAGCCATCGGAGAATGATAGGGTGGCTTTTGTTTCAGAATTTGTCATGGCTCTTCCTTCAGATAAGAGGTGAGTCGTTAATCAAAAAAACACAAAAAAATCAGCTTAAAATCAGCTTTCTTTACGCCGTTTGCAGGCGCAGCAATAAAGCGTGGACATGAGGCAGATCGACTTCGGCTTCGGCTTGTTTCTTGGCCATGATCAGATCCATTAAAGTATTGTCCGGCAATTCCATCAGGCGGCTGAAGGCATCCACTTCCTCATCTGTCAGGGATTCTTCATTGGCATCCAGAAAACGCGTCAAGATCAGATCGTTCTCCAGCAAACCGCGCCTTGCCCGCCACCGCAAACGCGCCCGCTTTACCGGGTCGTTTTGATGGGATATAGCTTGTGACTCAGACATAATTAATTCTCTTCCATACTGACTATTTCATGCGGTTCTCAGCTTGCCTGGAAAACCGCATGAAATAGCAGCGATGTCCGGAGACATCGCTGATATCAACTTAAACTACGAACTTAGACTGCACGACGGACCATCAGTTCTTTAATCTTACCGATAGCACGGGTAGGATTCAGACCCTTAGGACAGACGTCCACACAATTCATGATAGTGTGGCAACGGAACAAACGGTACGGATCTTCGAGGTTATCAAGGCGCTCGCCAGTTGCCTGATCACGGGAATCAGCAATGAAGCGATAGGCCTGCAACAAACCTGCCGGACCAACGAATTTATCCGGATTCCACCAGAACGATGGACATGAAGTAGAGCAGCATGCGCACAGGATGCACTCATACAAACCGTCAAGCTCTTCACGCTCTGCAGGAGACTGCAGACGTTCTTTTTCCGGAGGAATGGAATCATTCATCAGGTAAGGCTTAATAGAATTGTATTGCTTGAAGAATTGCGTCATATCCACGATCAGATCACGGATCACTGGCAAACCAGGCAAAGGACGCAAGACGATAGGCTCAGTCAGTTCGTTCAGGTTGGTGGTACAAGCCAAACCGTTTTTGCCATTGATGTTCATCGCATCAGAACCACACACACCTTCACGGCATGAGCGGCGCAGTGCCAGAGAATCATCAACGTCAGACTTGATACGCTGAAGAGCATCCAGCAACATCTTGTCAGTGTCTTGCAACTCAACGGTCAAGTCTTGCATGTAAGGCTTGGCATCCTTGTCCGGATCGTAGCGATAGATTTTAAATTTTAATGTACGTGCCATATCGGTATCTCTTTAGAATGTACGTGGTTTTGGTTTGAAGGGTTCTACGGTCAGTGGCTTAGTCACGACCGGCTTGTAGTCGAGGCGATTGCCTTCGGAATACCACAAGGTATGCTTCATCCAGTTAACGTCGTCGCGCTCTTCATAATCACGGTGTGCGTGAGCACCACGGGACTCTTTGCGTGCGGCGGCAGATGTAATCGTTGCTTTGGCAGTCTCGATCAAGTTATCCAGTTCCAGCGCTTCTACGCGTGCTGTATTGAAGACCTTGGATTTATCCTTGAAAGAAACATGCTTGCGACGCTCATCAAGCTCCATAATTTTCTTGTAGCCGGTTTGCAGCAATTCATCAGTACGGAACACGCCACAGTATTGCTGCATGCTGGCACGGATATCATTCGCAACATCCTGCACACGCTCGGAACCAGTGCTGCTTTCCAGCTTGGACAAGCGTGACAGCGCCAGATCAGCTGCATCAGCAGGCAAATCTTTGTTGCTGCGCTCTTTAAGCTTGCTGGCAACAACGTGGTTGCCGGCTGCGCGGCCAAACACCAGCAAATCGAGCAGAGAGTTAGTGCCCAGACGATTGGCACCATGCACGGATACACAGGCACACTCACCGATTGCATACAGACCGTTGACGATTTCACTACCACCATTTTTCGGCGCAACAACCTGACCATGAATATTGGTCGGGATACCACCCATTTGATAATGGATCGTAGGAACGACAGGAATCGGTTCCTTGGTCGCATCCACGTTGGCAAACTTGTGAGCAATTTCGAGAATGGACGGCAAACGTTTTTGAATCGTGTCAGCACCGATATGGCGCAAATCCAGCATGACGTGATCTTTATTCGGACCACAGCCACGGCCTTCCTTGATTTCCTGATCCATGGAGCGGGAAACAAAGTCACGCGGGGCCAAATCTTTGTAGGTAGGAGCATAGCGCTCCATGAAGCGCTCACCCTGACTATTGATCAGAATACCCCCCTCACCGCGTACGCCTTCAGTAATCAAAACACCCGCGCCAGCCACACCGGTTGGATGAAATTGCCAGAATTCCATATCTTCCAGCGGCAGGCCGGCACGCGCTGCCATACCCATGCCATCACCGGTATTAATAAATGCGTTGGTAGAAGCTGCCCAGATACGACCGGCACCGCCAGTGGCAAATATCGTGGTTTTAGCTTCCAGCATCATGACTTCACCAGTTTCCATTTCCAGCGCAACGACACCCAGTACATCACCATCCGCATCGCGGATCAGGTCAATCGCCATCCACTCAACAAAGAAATGGGTGCGGGCGCGCACATTGCGTTGATACAGCGTATGCAACAAGGCATGACCGGTACGGTCAGCCGCAGCACAAGCGCGCTGTACAGCTTTCTCACCAAAGTTGGCAGTATGACCACCAAATGGACGCTGGTAAATCGTGCCATCCGCATTGCGGTCAAATGGCATGCCGAAGTGCTCGAGTTCATAAACAACTTTTGGTGCTTCGCGACACATGAATTCGATCGCATCCTGGTCGCCCAGGTAATCAGAACCCTTGACCGTGTCAAACATATGCCAGTACCAATTGTCTTCTGACATATTACCGAGGGAAGCACCAATACCGCCCTGCGCAGCGACAGTATGGGAACGGGTAGGAAATACTTTAGACAATACGGCGACATTCAGGCCAGCTTCTGCCAGTTGCAGCGAAGCACGCATGCCAGAACCACCGGCACCAATGATGACCGCGTCAAAACGGCGGCTAGGGATTGTGGATTTAATTGCGGCCACTTTTATACTCTCCACAAAATCTGTGCAGCATAGCCAGCACAAGCAATCAGCCACAAGATAGTGGCAACTTGAAATACCAGACGCACAAATACATTGTGGGTCACATAATCCATCCAGATATCACGCATACCAACCCAGGCGTGATACAACAGGCAAACGACAACAGAGAATGTCGCCAGCTTGAACCATTGCATGGCGAAGATGCCTATCCAGCCCGCCTGATTGAAATTTTTACCCGTCAAAAACAGACCAAGCAGAATGACGGTGTACAGTGCCATCACGATGGCAGTTACACGTTGTGCCAGCCAGTCACGCAAACCATAACTAGCTCCCACGACCAGGCGCTTGGCGCCAATATTATTATTTGCCATTTAGAATACTCCGAACAGTTTCAAGGCTATCAATGCTGCCAGCACAAGACTGATCGCTAACACACTCACTGCTGATTGACGTGCGCTATCCTTGTCGAGGCCATAGTGCAAATCCATGAGCAAGTGACGCACACCAGCGCAAAAATGGTGCAGATAAGCCCAAGACAAAGCCAGGATGATCAACTTAACGAAAACACCAGATGTCAAAGCCTGCAGTTCGGCAAATGTCGCTTCCGATGTCAAACTCTTATCAAGCAAATACAAGATGAATGGCAACAACAGGAACATCAGCATTCCACTTGCCCGGTGCAAGATGGAAACGAAGCCTGCTAGCGGCAGCCGGTACCCGGTCGCATCTATCAAGCGCATTACACCAAAGCGTGGCTTGGTTTTTACTACTTCAGACATAAATAATCTCCCCATTAACTAGTCTGTACATAAACCTTGCAATTTTCGCTCATTTTGGTGCGTTGCACCAACAAAAATCATCACGATTAACAAAATATCGCTATCTTAAACCTAAAGCCCAACAGACGCAGAGCCTGCAAATACACAAGCAGAGGCACGAGGTACACCTAAAAAACCACAGCAAATCAATTATCTGATTGATTTAACTCAATTCATTTCTGTAATGATGATTCATCGTCAGATACAGACCGCGACGCAACTCAACCGGCTTATCACCATACGTAAACGAAACACGTTCGACGTTGAGCAGAGGCATACCAACATCAACATTAAGCAAGCCCGCCACGGCCTCGTCAGCGCAAACGGCGCGGATTTGCTCAGACGCCCTGATCATGTGCGTACCAAATTCAGTTTCAAACAGACCGTACATAGGCCCTTTGTATTCATTCAGGCGCTCAGCCGTCAGACCTTTGAAGATGGAACCTGGCAACCACAGATCATCAAGAATGGTGGGTACGCCAGAAAAAGACTGGACACGACGAATAAAAACAACCGAATCACCAGATTTGATATCCAGCAAACGCGCTACTTCAGCCGGTGCCCGCATGCGCTTGACTTCAATGATGCGATTCTCGGGATAATGTGGCACGCCTTCATCAGGTGCCAATCGCAAAAAGCGAAATTGCGAACGCGCCTCATGGTGCGTTGCAACGAAAGTCCCCTTCCCCTGTCTGCGCACGACCAGGTTTTCTGCCGACAACTCATCAATCGCCTTGCGCACCGTACCCTGGCTAACCTTGAAACGGCTGGCCAACTCCATCTCACTGGGAATCAATTCCCCCGGCTTCCACTCTCCAGACTGCAGACTCTGGGTAATCAGGGCTTTGATCTGTTGATATAATGGACTGAAGGTGGGCGACGCGTTCAAGGATGAAGCAGGCGAAGCACCAACCCCGGCACCTGGAGTAGTCGGGGCAACAGTCGGATTATTTGCGGTTGGTATGATAGAGTTCATAGGCTGCAATTTCACCACAAAACTACCCGCCACGTCCAGAACAAACTACTAAGTGATATGTCTTATATAAGACATAAGATATTGATTGACACTTAGCCCCGCACGACCTAAACTTCCGTACAAATAGTTGGCGTCAGCACCAGCTATCAATCTGTCACGCACAGCTGCCACACCAAGCAATATAGTTCGAACGCTTTCAATGTAAAGGACGAAAACATGTTTGCAGCGGATTTTGGCTGACTGACAGGGCTTTCAACGGTATCATTAAGTGTTTTACATAGCGTCGGCATATCAGTCGCTGCAATTGTTTGAACATCGTTTTCACACCACTTCGGAGATGCATCATGGCGAAATCCCCTATGCGCGTAGCTGTAACCGGCGCCGCAGGCCAAATTGGCTATTCCCTTCTGTTCCGTATCGCCAATGGCGACATGCTGGGCAAAGACCAGCCAGTGATTCTGCAATTATTGGAAATTCCTGACGAAAAAGCCCAGAAAGCGCTGAAAGGCGTAATGATGGAAATTGACGACTGCGCATTCCCACTGTTGGCTGGCATGTCAGCTCACAGCGATCCAATGACAGCGTTTAAAGATATCGACGTAGCCCTGCTGGTTGGCGCCCGTCCACGCGGCCCAGGCATGGAACGCAAAGATCTGCTGGAAGCCAATGCACAAATCTTTACCGTCCAAGGCAAGGCACTGGATGCAGTAGCATCCCGCAATGTTAAAGTTCTGGTAGTTGGCAATCCAGCCAATACCAATGCTTACATCGCCATGAAATCGGCACCTTCCTTGCCAGCGAAAAACTTCACGGCAATGCTGCGTCTGGATCACAACCGCGCCCTGTCTCAAGTAGCTGCCAAAGTTGGCAAGCCAGTTGCTGCAGTTGAAAAACTGTGCGTCTGGGGCAATCATTCCCCAACCATGTACGCTGACTATCGCTTCGCGACAGTTGACGGCGCATCCGTCAAAGACCTGATCAATGACCAGGTCTGGAACAAGGACGTGTTCCTGCCTACGGTTGGCAAACGCGGCGCAGCGATTATCGAAGCACGCGGTCTGTCTTCTGCTGCCTCCGCAGCAAATGCAGCAATTGACCACGTACGTGACTGGCTGCTGGGCACAAACGGCAAATGGACTACCATGGGTATTCCTTCCGATGGCTCTTATGGCATCCCTGAAGGCACCATGTTCGGCTTCCCTGTAACAACAGAAAACGGCGAATACAAAATCGTTGAAGGCCTGGAAATCGACGAATTCTCCCGCGAGCGCATCAACATCACTCTCAAAGAATTGCAAGAAGAGCGTGATGGCGTCAAACATCTGGTAGGCTAATCAGGTCAAGGGGCAGATTCTGGCACTCGCTGGAATCTGTCTTGGTTTACGATGATATTTTAAGTAATGCACCCATCTACAGTACTTTTTCAGGATCAAATTGAACCGGTTATATTGCCGGTCTGCGACCATTACGCAGGATCTGAAAAATTGATGCGCAAATCAATTGCACTGCAACAGGAACTGGGTGGAGCTTTTGATATTACTCTCGATTGTGAAGACGGCGCAGCCGCTGGCAACGAGATCAATCACGCAAAGCTGGTCACAGCTTTGATCACCGGCACTGAAAACCATTATCAACGCTTGGGCGTGCGGGTACACGATGTGCGCCACCCCGCATTCGAGCAAGACCTGGAAATAATATTGCCAGCATGCGCAGATAAACTCGCCTATCTGGTTTTACCAAAAATAAATAATGCTGCCGAGTTGCAGGCTGCATTGCAGCGTGTCAATCATTTTGGCAAAAAAACCAATGGCCAGCTGATCCCCGTTCATGTCTTGATAGAAACCCATGGCGCACTGGCAGAAGTACAGCAAATTGCCGCCCTGCCCCAGGTAGAATGCCTGTCATTTGGCTTGATGGACTTTGTGTCCTCCCATTTTGGCGCCATACCTGCAACTGCCATGCGCTCTCCCGGACAATTCACCCACCCGCTGGTTTTGCGCGCCAAGCTGGAAATTGCTGCGGCCTGCCACCGTTATGGCAAAGTCGCTTCACACAATGTCACAACAGAAATCAGAGATGCAAGCGTGGCAGCAAATGATGCCCACCGCGCGGCAAGCGAATGTGGTTATACACGCATGTGGAGCATACACCCGGACCAGATACGCCCCATCATTCAGGCATTTTCACCCAGTGAAAATGATATCCAGGATGCAACCGCCATCCTGGCCCAGGCTAAAAATCAGGCATGGGGACCAATACAATGGCGCGGCCAGTTACATGACAGGGCCAGTTACCGTTATTATTGGACAATTTTAAGAAGGGCCCAGTCAGGGTCATTTGTTTTACCGGCAGCAGCACAAGAGTTACTTTAGGAGACACCATGAAATTACTTTCTTTTATCAGCCTGGCATTTGCAGCATGCGCCATCCTTGCAGCCAATGCCAATGCAGTGGAAGCACCACGCAGCAAGATCAAATCCACAGCAAAGGCTGCAAAACCTGCCGCTGCGCAGGCAGCAAAAGAAGATGACGAGCCGGAACCGGACGTGGCCCTGCATAAGAATTTCGAGTACAAGTGCGAACTCGGCAATTTTCTGACCATGTACACCAATCCTGAGGATGCCGACCATGTGGCCATGCGCTGGAAAAAACGCCTGTACCGCCTGACCAAAGTTGACACCACGACGGGCGCCGTACGTTTTGAAAACCGTAAAGCTGGCTTTATCTGGATAGGTATTCCCGCCAAAGGCTTGTTACTGGATTCTCATAAGGGTCAGCAATTGGCCAATGAATGCAAGACAGAGGCAGCATCTCTGGCTGAAGTTAATAGCAACAACAATAGCGGCACGGCGCAAGTCAAGTAAGTTTTAATACTTGAAATATTTTAGAACAGGCAATATCGAATATTCACTCCAATCACATTGTCTGGCTGACATAAGTGGATATTGCGACAATTTGATTTAACTATTTTTCGATCGTTGATTTTTGTAAATAAGAGGAAGAGCCATGAGCCAAAATGCGTACAAAGATGCATTCAAAACCCTGAAAGATTTTAAAATTTCAGACACCAAGAAAGGCAAGTTCTTTTCCCTGCCTGCATTGGAAAAAAATCTCGGCGTAAAAATTTCACGCCTGCCAGTCTCCATCCGCATCGTCCTGGAATCGGTACTGCGTAACTGTGACGGCAAAAAAGTTACTGAAGAACACGTCAAGCAACTGGCGAACTGGGGCGCTACCGCTGCCCGCACTGACGAAATCCCTTTCGTTGTTTCGCGCGTTGTCTTGCAGGATTTTACTGGCGTTCCTTTGCTGGCCGATCTGGCCGCCATGCGTAACGTCGCTGCCAAACAAGGCAAAAATGCAAAAAATATCGAGCCCTTGGTACCAGTTGATCTGGTAGTTGATCACTCCGTACAAATCGATCATTTCCGCGAAAAGAAAGCGCTGGACCTGAACATGAAACTGGAATTCCAGCGCAATAACGAGCGCTACCAGTTCATGAAATGGGGTATGCAGGCATTTGATACTTTTGGCGTGGTTCCTCCAGGCTTTGGTATCGTCCACCAGGTTAACCTGGAATATCTGGCACGTGGCGTACACAAAGCCAAAGATGCCAAGAAAAATGAAATCTTCTATCCAGACACACTGGTAGGTACAGATTCCCACACCACCATGATCAACGGCATTGGCGTTGTTGGCTGGGGTGTTGGTGGTATTGAAGCAGAAGCCGGCATGCTGGGTCAGCCAGTTTACTTCCTGACGCCAGACGTAGTTGGTGTCAACCTGACTGGCGCGTTGCGTGAAGGTTGTACCGCAACGGATCTGGTATTGACGATCACTGAACTGCTGCGCAAAGCCAAGGTCGTTGGCAAGTTTGTTGAGTTTTTTGGCGAAGGCACACGCTCACTGTCTCTGACAGACCGCGCAACAATCGCCAACATGGCACCAGAATACGGCGCCACGATGGGCTTCTTCCCGGTTGATGAAGCAACGATAGATTACTTTAAAGGCACAGGCCGCACCAAGGCAGAAATCGACGCATTTGAAGGCTATTTCAAAGCCCAGAAAATGTTCGGCATCCCTGCTGCCGGCGATATCGACTACACGACAGAAATCAGCCTTGATCTGTCCACAGTTGCACCATCCCTGGCTGGCCCTAAACGCCCACAAGACCGTATTGAAATCGGTAACGTCAAATCGACTTTTGCAGACCTGTTCTCGAAACCGACTTCCGAAAACGGCTTTAACAAAAAAGCAGAGGACCTGGATGCGGTTTACACCAATACTGATGGCGTCAAAGTTAAAAATGGCGACGTATTGATTGCTGCAATTACCTCCTGCACCAACACATCCAATCCTAGCGTCTTGCTGGCGGCTGGTTTGCTGGCCAAGAAAGCGGTTGAAGCCGGTTTGAAAGTTGCACCGCATATCAAAACTTCGCTGGCTCCCGGCTCTCGCGTTGTCACCAAATACCTGGAAGCAGCAGGCCTCCTGCCTTACCTGGAAAAACTCGGTTTCGGTGTCACGGCCTATGGTTGCACAACCTGTATCGGTAATGCCGGTGACCTGACACCAGCGATGAATGAAGCAATTGCTGCCAATGACATCGTGGCATCTGCCATCCTGTCTGGTAACCGCAACTTCGAAGCACGCATACATCCGAATATCCGCTCCAACTTCCTGGCCTCACCTCCTTTGGTCGTTGCATACGCCATCGCCGGCAACATGACCAGAGACTTGATGACAGAGCCAGTTGGCCGTGTTAAAGGCAAGGATATTTTCCTGGGCGACATCTGGCCGACCAGCGCAGAAATCAACAAGTTGATGAAATTTGCGATGAATTCCAAAACCTTCAAGGAAAACTACGCAGACGTCAAAGGTGCTCCAGGCAAGCTGTGGGAAAACATCAAAGGCGTTGCAGAAGGCGATGTCTACAACTGGCCTGCTTCCACTTACATTGCTGAACCACCATTCTTTGCTGACTTCACGATGGAACCAAAAGCAGCCGCGACCGGCATCACTGGCGCACGCGCACTGGGCGTGTTCGGTGACTCCATCACGACTGACCATATCTCCCCAGCTGGCTCCATCAAGGAATCCAGCCCTGCAGGTAAATGGCTGAAAGAAAATGGCGTTCTGAAAGCCGATTTCAATTCCTACGGCTCACGTCGCGGTAACCATGAAATCATGATGCGCGGCACATTTGCCAACGTACGTATCAAGAACCTGATGATCCCGGCCAAAGAAGACGGCTCCCGCGTTGAAGGCGGCGAAACCTTGTTCCAGCCAACTGGCGAACCTATGGCGATCTATGACGCAGCGATGAAGTATGTTGCTGACGGCGTGCCTACCATGATTTTCGGTGGCGAAGAATATGGTACAGGTTCTTCCCGTGACTGGGCAGCAAAAGGTACGCAATTGCTGGGCGTTAAAGCAGTGATTGCACGTTCTTTTGAACGTATCCATCGTTCCAACCTGGTTGGCATGGGTGTATTGCCACTGCAATTTATCGGCACTGACAGTGTTGATACCTTGGGCATCACTGGCAATGAATCTTTCGACCTGAAAGGCATAGAAGATGATATCAAACCACAGCAAGAAGTGACTCTGGTGATCCATCGCGCCAACGGCGAAACGAAAGATGTCAAAGTATTGTTGCGCATTGATACACCTATCGAAGTTGACTACTACAAACATGGCGGTATTTTGCCATTTGTATTGCGTCAATTGCTGGCAGCCTAAGAACCTGTTTCGATCTTACTACGCGAGCGTGATCGGGGCTCATGTGCTGCTCAAAATGCTCATGTACTAGAGTACATTCAGCTTTTTGCGCTGCGTTTTTGTTACCCTAACCCCGCTGACGCTCGCTACAGATTGCAAACAGGTCTAAGAGCTTCATGCAAACCCATCCCTGCTTGCAGGGATGAATTGAAAAAGAGTGAATTTCGATGGAAATTCACTCTTTTTTATTTGGTTTTTCTTTCATTGCATGGACATGCAAGAATGATGTAAGCAAGTACCTCTAAGCTTAAGCCATCTTATACGCAGGGCTTACGCAAAATCGCCCCAGCTGCGTTGCAGCTCCTGGCCGTACTTAAAAGTACTGTCTTCGTCGCTGATGCCTTGCTGGGTCAATTTTGCGTAAGCCCTGATAAATTCAACTCTGGAGACAATTATGTGGAAAATTCTCGTCGGCTTTATTATTTTTGCAGCCGCTGCCCTGTTCCTGATTTTTAAAGCAGGCGATAAAGTCGATATGCAAGGTGAAGCTGCCGGCCACAATCCGACTGAGGTTCACTCTGCTTCTGCCAGTGCCTCAGAACCTGCCCCGGCGAGCCTGCCAGCCGCAGCATCGGCAGCAAGCACCACTGCACCAGCGCCTGACGCGGCGGCAAGTAGCACCAGCAAATAAATCTTTATGAAGACAAAGGCTGTCTGAATAACAGCCTGGCAGCCTTTGTCTTTACGCCAGCGTCGCCAAAGCCTGTTCTATATCGGCAATCAGGTCTTGCGTATCTTCCAGACCTATATTGAAACGCACCAAAATCCCCGGCTCAGACCAGTTGGTACGCATATACTGCATGCGATAGGGTATGCACAAGCTATGCGCTCCACCCCAGCTATAGCCCAATTTGAACAATTTCAGGCTATCGACAAAGCGGTCGGTTTGCTCCTCACTATACTCCGCATCAAACAACACTGAAAACAAACCCCCGGCGCCAGTAAAGTCACGCTGCCAAATCTCATGCCCGGGACAATCTGGCAATGCCGGATGTAAAACCTTGCCGATTTCTGGCCTACCCGCCAACCATGAAGCAATTTTGCGCGCACTTTGATCATGTGCATTAAATCGTAGTTGCATGGTCGGCAAATTGCGCAGGACCAGGTAGACATCATCCATACCCACCCCAAAGCCCAGCCGCATGTGCGCCATCTGCAAACGGGTATTGAGTGCCTTGTCGCGGGTAATAACTGCCCCCATCAACACATCTGAACCGCCGCTTTGATATTTAGTCAGCGCCTGCATGATGATATCTACGCCATGCTCAAAGGCAGAGAACGCAATACCCGCAGACCAGGTATTATCCAGAGCCACCAGTACTCCGCGCGCATGGGCAGCAGCGCATATCGCTGGCACATCCGGCACTTCCATCGATACAGAACCCGGTGCCTCCACCCAGATAAGGCGGGTGCCTTCTTCTATCAATGCGGCAATGCCATCGCCGATCAAAGGATCGTAATACCGCACACTGACACCAAAACTGCGCGACAGCCAATCAGCCTGATCACGGCTGGGGCCATAGACATTATCCGGTATCAATACATGGTCACCGCTTTGCAGAAAAGCCATATTCACCAGCGTGATCGCGGCCAGGCCACTGGGCGCCAGCAGGCAATACTCGCCCTTCTCTATTTCTGCCAGCCGTGCTTCCAAGGTAAAACTGGTCGGAGTGCCGTGCAAGCCATAGGTATAAGCCGACTTATCCTGCCAGCTACGCTCACGCATGGCCGCGACATCGTTGAACAAGACTGTGGACGCATGATGTATGGCTACAGGAAAGGCAGCAAAGCCGTCTGGCGCGACATATTCATTGTGGATGATGCCGGTATTAAATCCTGGCTCTGGTTTACTGTTATCTGACATGATGACTCCTGATGTGCAACTTTAGCTGACCATGTATGTTAGCCCAGAAGTAGCATTCTTATCGATAAGCACAGGCGCAAAATATGCAGGCAATAAAAAAGGCGCCTCATGCGCCTTTTCTTATTTACTGATTTTTGATTTCGTCTGTTTTTTTGGTGATGGCAGCAATTCCAGCACAAACTCCTTACTGACTTTGCCATCGTCCGATTGCCAGACGCCACGAATGACATTGTCCTTGAGTTCGCCATCCCACTGGCCGGACACATCTACACCGTCTTCAGACTCTTCCATACTGAGTTTGTTTTTACTGACTTCGCCTGCCAGCAAAATCTTTTTACCATGATTGCGCTTGCCACCCGCTACGACATAAGAGCCTTCTACGCTATCGCGGTCTTCAGGTTTGGGTTGTATGTGCATGCGAATTCTGTCATTACCCATCGTGCCACGCAATTCAATTGCACCGGCAAAAAAAGGATTGGACATAGGTGCAAAACCTGGCTTCACTGCAGGAACAGGCTCAATCTTGTTTTGCTCCTGAGCCTGAACCATAAACCCTGACAGCAAGGCCAACGGCAATAAAACGACATGTAAAAATCTCATCAGACTGCTTCGCCCCACAGATCATGGGCATCAGCTGCAGTAATTTTTACATCAACGAATTCACCTACCTTGAGTTTGCGATGTGGCTCGAAAGGCGGCTTGACATAGACGACGCCATCAATCTCTGGCGCGTCCGCAGAACTACGGCCCACGCCGCCGCTACGGTCAAGAGAGTCAATCAGCACGCGCATGGTTTTACCGATTTTTGCCTGCAGGCGTTTTTTTGATATGCCTTCCTGCAACTCCATGACGCGGCGACGACGGTCTTCACGCACCTCATCTGGCAATTGATTGGCGATTTCATTAGCCGTCGCTCCTTCAACTGGCGAATAGGCAAAACAGCCCAGACGGTCAATCTCAGCTTCCTTGAGGAAGTCGAGCAGGTATTCAAACTCTTCTTCTGTCTCGCCAGGGAAGCCGGCGATGAAGGTAGAACGTATCGTGATCTCAGGGCACATTTCACGCCAGGCCTTGATGCGTTCTATATTTTTTTCACCACTGGCCGGACGCTTCATGCGTTTCAACACGTCAGGGTGAGCATGTTGCAAAGGCACATCCAGATAAGGCAGAACATGGCCGTTGTTCATGAAAGGAATGATCTGGTCTACATGCGGATATGGGTAAACGTAATGCAGGCGCACCCAGGCATCGTGCTGCCTGGCCAGCTCCCCCAGGGCTTCTACCAGCTGCGTCATGTGGGTTTTGACTGGTTTGCCATTCCAGAAACCCATGCGGAATTTGATATCCACACCATAGGCGCTGGTGTCCTGGGAAATCACCAGTAATTCCTTGACGCCAGCCTTGAACAGATTTTCTGCTTCCATCATGACATCGGCAATCGGACGAGATACCAGGTCGCCACGCATGGACGGGATAATGCAGAAACTGCAGCGATGGTTACAGCCTTCGGATATTTTCAGATAGGCAAAATGCTTGGGTGTCAGTTTGACACCTTGTGGTGGCACCAGGTCCATGAAAGGCTCATGCGGCTTGGGCAAATGCTTGTGCACTGCCGCCATGACTTCGCCTACTGCATGCGGGCCGGTCACCTCAAGTACTTTAGGGTGAATGGACTGTATCATGTCCTTGCCGTCAGCACCTTTTTTTGCGCCCAGACAACCAGTTACGATGACCCTGCCGTTTTCAGCCAAAGCCTCGCCTATCGCGTCCAGTGATTCCTGCACAGCGGCATCAATGAAGCCACAGGTGTTGACGATGACCAAATCAGCGCCGTCATAGGATTTGGCAGTGTCGTAACCTTCGGCACGCAACTGAGTCAGGATTTGTTCGGAATCGACGAGCGCCTTCGGACAACCCAGGGACACAAATCCCACCTTGTGGGTAGCAGGCATTTCTTGACGACGAATTTCTGAGATAGACATAAGGGAGTAATTAATAACGAAATAAGAGCAAAAAGGGTACAAAAGCGAATCCGCTATTGTACCCTTTTTGCCAGCCCAACTTGCCGCATCTGTGATAATTTCCTGAAGAATCAGGGGCTTAAGTCAGAATACAGGCCTGTTCAACTTGAATATTATTTACTTTTTATTCACATCTTCGGGATTGAACGGGAAGACATTGAACATGTTTTTTGCCTGGCTTTGCATTTGTTCTTGCATTTGCACAAACAAATTCTTGCTCTGTTCTATGTAGTTACCCATCATACCCTGCATCATCGGGCCCTGTACATTCATGAACTGGGTCCACATTTCAGGGCTAAAAGGCTTGCCCTCATAGATGCCCTTGGAATTCTCGGCCAGCTTGTTCTGGATATCGATAAAGGCCTGGACGTTTTTTTCCAGATAATTACCCATCATGCCTTGCATGGCATGACCATAGTAACGAATGATTTGCGACAAAACGACGCTGGAGAACATGGGTGAACCACCCGCCTCTTCCTCCAAAATGATTTGCAACAGTATGCTGCGTGTCAGATCTTCGCCAGTTTTTGCATCGACTACTGCGAAATCATCGTTTTCCAGTACAAACTGTTTGACATCTACCAGCGTGATATAGCTACTGGTTTGCGTGTCGTACAGACGACGGTTAGGATATTTCTTGATCAGATGCTGTGTTGATTTTTTTGCGCTATTCATTGAGATCTCAGTTAAACACTTCGATATCCTGCCACTTTACGAGGATCACTCTTCAAAGCAGCACAGACTATTCACGCAAACATGATTCTTGTTCTGGCCCGGCCAAAACAGCTTTCATGTTTGTCCCCTTTTTTTATATCTTGTATTTTGCAGCCTGCAAAAGATATGCCCATCGAAATCTTGCGACTCTGATGGGCATATTTTACCGCACTGCAGAAGAAAGACAGCAATCAGGGAGGCTAAAAAGCCAATTTAAAAAATTTATTCTAATTCCTGACCATTCCTGAGTTAGCGCAGTGATTAACCCATGTGCAAACCACCATTGATGGAAAAGTCTGAACCAGTGGCATAACCACCTTCATCTGATGCAATCCAGGCAACAATAGAGGCAATCTCTTCGGGCTCAGCCAGACGTTTGACAGGGATGCCAGCCACAATTTTTTCCAGCACGTCAGGCCGTATGGCCTTAACCATGTCAGTACCGACATAGCCTGGGGATACTGTATTGACCGTCACACCCTTGGTTGCCACTTCCTGTGCCAGGGCCATGGAGAAACCATGAATACCGGCTTTGGCCGTTGAGTAGTTAGTCTGACCAAACTGGCCTTTTTGACCATTGACAGAAGAAATATTGATGATACGACCCCAACCGCGGTCCACCATGCCATCAATGACTTGCTTGGTGACGTTGAACAGGGAATTCAAATTGGTATCCATGACAGCATCCCAATCTGCCTTGCTCATCTTGCGGAACTGGCCGTCGCGGGTGATACCGGCATTATTGACCAATACATCCACTTCGCCAATTTCTGCCCTGACTTTTTCAAAGGCTGCCTTGGTTGATTCCCAATCTGACACATTACCTTCAGAAGCATGAATATCCAGGCCTTCAGCGCGCATATCTGCCAGCCATTTATCTTTACGGGCTGAATTGGGACCACAACCGGCAACCACTGTATAGCCGTCTTTGCACAGGCGCCTGCAAATTGGAGTTCCAATACCACCCATACCACCAGTAACATAAGCAACACGTTTTGACATACTTGTTCTCCTCATTGAATTTTAATTACTTAACAACAAACCTTCAATCTGCCCTTACCTTCACATAACGTCCAGGTGCGGCTTCAATTGCAGGAAACTCTGCATTTCCAGGCGTAGCAGGCACTTTCACCATCTTGCCGCCATGCTCACCCAAAAAGGCTGACCATTCTGGCCACCAGCTACCAGGGTGTTCAGTTGCACCAGCGAGCCAGCTTTCTGTATCCAGGCCGGTCTGCTCATTAGTCCAATAACTTCTTTTCTTCTTGGCAGGGGGATTAACAACACCCGCAATATGGCCCGAAGCCCCCAGCACAAAACGGTTGCGATTTTTATGACGGGGATTGAGCAAAGCGGTAGAGGCGTAAGCCGCCTGCCATGGCACGATATGATCTTCACGCGAACCATAGATAAAACATGGTGCATCAATTTTGCCCAGATCGACCTTGCTGCCTGCAACCGTCAACGCACCTGGCCGCTTGAGTTTGTTTTCCAGATAGGTGTTACGCAGATACCAGCAAAACATGGGGCCAGGCAAGTTGGTGCTATCGGCATTCCAGTAGAGGAGATCAAATGGCGGCGGCGCTTCACCCTTGAGGTAATTTGACTGGACATAATTCCAGACCAGGTCATTTGCCCTCAGGCTAGAGAAAGTGCTGGCAAGGTCCTTACCGGGCAAGATGCCACGGCGACCTATGGTTTGTTCACGCATCTTGACTTGCATTTCATCGACAAACACATCGAGTACACCAGTCTGCGTAAAGTCGAGCAAAGTAGTCAGCAAAGTCAGACTGCTGGCCGGGTGTTCGCCACGAGCTGCCAGCACCGACAAGGCCGTAGAGACGATGGTGCCGCCTACGCAAAAACCGAAAGCATTGACCTTGTCCTGCTTACTGATCTTTTGCGCGACCTTGATGGCCTGTATGGCGCCGTCTTCGATATAGTCGTTCCAGCTGACTTCGGCCATACTTTCATCTGGATTAGCCCAGGACACCAGGAATACAGTATGCCCCTGATCGACTGCATATCGCACGACCGAGTTCTCAGGCTGCAAATCCAGGATATAGAATTTATTGATACAAGGTGGCACCATCAACAGAGGGCGTTGATGTACGGTTTTGGTGGTTGGCTGATATTGAATCAGTTGGAACAAATGATTTTCATAGACCACAGTGCCGGCCGATGTGGCGACATTTTTACCAACTTCAAAGGCTGACTCATCTGTCTGGGAGATACGGCCTTTTTGCATATCGGCCAGCATTTGGGTAATGCCCTTGGCCAGGCTCTCACCCTTACTCTCGATCAGCTTGCTTTGCGCTTCGGGATTGGTGACCAGAAAATTAGCCGGAGACATGGCGTCAATCATTTGCTGCACTGCAAAACCGATTTTCTGTTTTGTCTTGATTGGGGCCTGCACAGACTCTGCCATGGCCATCAAAAAGCGTGCGTTCAACAGATAAGACGCTGCACTATAAGAGTGCATGGCATGGTTATGCCAGTCCGGGGCAGAAAAACGCCTGTCATTGAGATCAGGGATTTTGGATACGGCAAAGTCTTGCCATAACTTGCCAAACTCTTGCATATACTCCGTTTGCAAGCGCGTCATGGTGGCGGGGTCTATCTGCGCCCCCAGGTCCTTCAGCATGTCGGCTGCTGGCATTGGGTTCATTGCTGCGGCAGGTTTCATCCACTCCTGCCATTTGTCTTGATTCACTAGCTGTGACATCCACTCGGAGTACATAGCTTGAGGATCGAAAGTCTTCATGCGTGCCTCCTGATTTTCGCGTATCGTTTCGAAATAATTTTAAGCTTTCTTTCCCTGACTAAATAAGCTGCAATACAGTCCTCACTATTGCATGCCAATACGTATCCATATCAAGCATTCACAATAATAAGTAACAAGGTTTCTATGTATATCGTTGCAATCGCCTGGATTTATGTCGTACTGATGATGTCGATCACAGAACACTCCGTCATCGCAGGCATCATGACTTTCCTCTTGTATTGCGTTTTTCCTTTAACAATAGTTTTATACCTGATGCGCACACCACAGCGCAAGCGTGAACGACTGGAAAAACAAGCTGCACTGCAAAAACAATCTGAAACTCCAACAGTTTCAGAAGATCATCGGCCAACCGAAACCAAAGCCGACTAAGCTAAAAACCTTCAATCTGGTGCTATCCAGATCAGGCTCGCCATTCTTCCGCTGATTCCGTCACGTCGATAAGAATAGAATTCCGCCACTTCAGTCACTGTACAACGGTCACCACCAGACACCTGACTAACACCGATATCATTTAGCAATTTTCTTGCCAGCCCGCAAAGATCAGCCAGATATTTTTCCGCCCCACCCTGCCTGGCTCGTGCTTTGAAATAAGCCTGCGCATCAGGAAGTTGCGCAGCAAAAGCATCCAATACATCGCGTCCAACTTCAAATTCTTGCGGCCCTATTGCCGGACCAAGCCAGGCAATAATTTCCTGAGCCCCCTTATCACGCATAGCTGATACGGTATTTTGTAATACGCCACCAGCCAACCCGCGCCAGCCCGCATGTGCTGCGGCGACGACTTTACCGCGAACATCGGTAAATAAAACCGGCAAACAATCGGCAGTCAACACAGCGCAGACTTGCCCGGCTTGCGTACTGAGCACAGCATCACCGATATTACTGACATTGCCAAAAGCGAGATCAGCAGCATCAAGTATTATATTGCCATGCACTTGTGATAAGAATATGACATCCGAAGGCAATTGACGATTTAATTTATCCCGATTCTGTGTTACTGCGATGGGATTGTCGTTGACATGGTCACCGAGATTAAGGCCAGCGCTGCCGGCTGCATCACCATAGGGGCCAAGGCTGACCCCACCATGACGGGTAGTGGTGAACGCCCGCACGGTAGCGGGCGCGTGCTGCCAGTCAGGCAGCACTACCGGGAAAGGAGCAAGAGCAGTTAAGTCCTTGCTGTCTGGTTTCATACTGTCTGTATACCTGCCTGCAGCAGCAATGCTGCAAAATCATCAGCCAAGGGGATTTCCCACTCCACATGCTCGCCTGTGGTCGGATGTGTCAAACCCAGCTTGCGCGCTTGTAGCGCCTGGCGATGAAAGAAACGCGCCAGATGCTGTTTGCCATATAAAGGATCGCCAACCAGAGGAAAGCCCAGTGACAGCATGTGTACGCGTATCTGATGGGTACGGCCAGTTTCGAGTTGACAGGCCACCAGGCTGACAGGGAATTTTTCCAGCATGCCAGCAGCTACGCGCTGGAAATGCGTGACAGCAGGTTTGGCAAGCATGCTTTGCGAAACTGCCATCTTGATGCGGTCACGCGGATGCCTGGCCATAGGCGCATCGACAGTCCCCGACAAATTAGGCGTCCCCCATACCAGTGCATTATATTCACGCTTGACTGTCCTGTCCTGCAACTGGCGCACCAGTTCAGTATGAGCAATCAGGGTTTTGGCAACCACCATCAGGCCAGAAGTATCTTTATCCAGCCTGTGGACGATACCAGCGCGTGGCACACCCAGCAAAGCAGGCCAGCGATACAGCAAGCCATTGAGCAAAGTGCCTGACCAGTTACCTGCTGCCGGGTGTACCACCATATCAGCCGGTTTGTTGATGACCAGGATGTCATCATCTTCATACACCACGTCCAAAGGGATGTCTTCCGGTGCATAAGCACCTTCGTCGGGCGCTGCCTGTGGCTCGATGATGATCTTTTCATCACCCAGCATGGTCATCTTGCCGCGACCTGGCTTGCCGTCAACGCTGACGAACCCGCCTTCTATCCATTGCTGGATACGGCTTCTTGAATATTGTGGAACCAGTTTGGACAAAGTCTTGTCCAAACGCTCACCACAGGCTTCTGAAGTGAGCTTTAATTCTATATTTTCTACTACAAGGGCAAAATCTTCGTCCACTTCGGTGGTATCGTTCAGCCCTTCTAATTCAGTGTCCAGGTCGGAATCTGACAAAATCACTGTAGTAGTTTGTTTCACATTTTTTGCCATCGGCTATAATCCGTAAATTGTTTTCATGCTCACGCACAAATTTATGCACATTAAATCTTTGAAATTGCTGGTTCTGGCTGTTGCCGCGTCCTTAAGTTTAAGCGGCTGCGGGGTATTTGGTGAAAAAGGCGATGAGACCAAAACCTGGTCAGCATCAAAATTATACGCTGAAGCAAAAGACGAAATGTCCAGTGGGGGTTATGAAAAGGCAATTCAGTACTTTGAAAAACTTGAATCACGCTTCCCTTTCGGTACTTACGCACAACAAGCGCAGATGGAAACTGCCTACGCTTATTACAAACAAGGTGATCAGGCGCAAGCACTGGCCGCCGTTGAACGATTTATCAAGCTGCACCCAAATCATAGTCATGTAGACTATATGTATTACTTGCGTGGCGTGATCAACTTCAATGACCAGGTTGGCTTGTTCAATTTCCTGGCTAATCAGGACATTACTGAACGCGACCCTAAAGCTTCCCGCGATTCTTTTGACGCTTTCAAACAACTGGCAATCCAGTTCCCAGACAGTAAGTATACGCCAGACGCGATCTTGCGCATGAAATATCTGGTAAACGCCCTCGCACAATACGACGTACACGTAGCGCGCTACTATCTGCGTCGCGGTGCGTACCTGGCTGCTGCCAACCGTGCCCAAGCCGCGATCAAGGAATATCCGGATGCGCCTGCCATTGAAGAAGCGATGTTTATTTTAATACGCTCCTACGATGCCATGGGTATGACAGAGCTGCGTGATGATGCAAACCGCGTCTTCTTGCAAAACTTCCCGAAAAGCGATTACCTGAGCGGCAAAGCCGGTTCGCGTAATGCATGGTGGAAATTCTGGTAAAACCTCATGTCACGTCAGGACATGCGCATGTCCTGACGAATTATGGCTGAACCAGATGAAAATTACCTACGCCATCTAATCTTCAATCTTCCGTCGGAATACCCAGCTAGTCTTGGTTGATTCTTCTTCGCAATAGGCATACCCCTCTTCCGTAAAGGCTTTCAAGTCATTTGCCTTGCGTATGCCCTGTTGTGCGCTATATCTGGCCATCAAGCCTCTGGCGCGCTTGGCATAAAAAGAAATAATCTTGTATTTGCCATTCTTCCAGTCCTGAAACACAGGAGAAATCACAGGTACACCTAAAACTGCAGGTCGAACAGCCTTGAAGTACTCATCCGATGCCAAATTCACCAGTATCTGTGATTTGTGTTGCTGAATAGCATCACTTAACTGTAAACTTATTTTATCGCCCCAGTAGGTATACAGGTTTTTACCAAGAGGATTGGCAAGCGTCGTTCCCATTTCCAGGCGATAAGCCTGCAAGGCATCAAGAGGACGTAGCAAACCATACAAGCCAGACAAGATACGCACGTGATTTTGCAGGTATTTCAGTTGCGGAGAAGTCAGGCTGCTGACATTGAGCCCCTCATACACATCACCATTAAATGCGAATACTGCCTGCTTCCTGTTTTGCGGTTTGACTTCGAGCTTCCAGTCTGCAAAACGCTGCACATTCAATTGCGCCAGTGCAGGAGAAATATCCATGAGTTCAGCCAGTTGATCAGAAGTATATGTTCTGGCAATTTCCACCAATTCCTCAGCCTCAGCAAGAAAGTGTGGCGTAGTCATGGTTTTGGTCCTTACGGGTGTTTCAAAGTCCAGACTTTTGGCCGGAGATAATACAATGAGCATAAATTGGATTTAAAAGACAAAATGACCGACATCATACCTAAGCGCGTAATTCTTGACACCAATGTATGTCTGGATTTATTTGTTTTCAAAGACCCCAGATGGTCAGTTTTGCTTGATGAACTCAGCAATGGGCAGTTACAGGCACTGACACGCACTGATTGCCGGGATGAATGGATAGCCGTACTCAGCTACCCCCACCTCGCTGCAAGACATGAAAGCGCCGAAGCCGTAACAGCCCTGTTTGATGCACACATCAATTGCCTGACTCCTGTTGCGACTGGATACAAACTCCCGGTGTGCAGTGACAAGGATGATCAAAAATTCTTAGAAATTGCACGTGATACTCAAGCCGAAGTTCTCATTACCAAAGACAAGGCCCTGCTCAAACTCGCCAGGAAAATGAAGCAGGCTGGCATGTTCAGGATAGAGACGCCCGAACAATTTTTGCGAACTTACGTAAAAGAATGTGACAAAACTGCATCGGGAGTAACAAAAGAATGACAAATTTTATTACTCTGAGTTATTCTTCGGTAATGTCCTGCTACTATGAACAAGAGCAAAAAGCAGTCTTGTTCATGGATAAAAATTACCCCTTGATTTAAGCAAAATAAATCAGGAAAAAACCGGAGTCCATGCGGAAACGTGGTATCTGAATGGCAGCAGCACTCAGAACATTTCTGCATACTCTCGCTGACACACCGTGACATTTGTGAAGCTTTACACAATGATCAATGCGATTATGGAGAACCAAGGACTATGACCGATTCAGCAGATGATCTGGACGCATTGTTTGAAGAAATGGCCAATCAGCGCCTGGAAACCAATGTAGAGTCCCCCTCTTCCCAAGCAGCACCTACTGTGATTAGCGAACCTATATTGCAGGAACCGGCTCCTGCCAAGTTCAATTTTCACAGTGATGATGCAGACGCCACCAAGCCCATTTTTGACCGCTTGGGTGGCATCGTCAGAATGCTGCATGACTCCATGCGCGAGTTGGGCTATGACCGTTCACTGTCAGATGTTGCAGTGCAGATTGCAGATGCCCAGGGCAGGCTTGAATATGTCGCCACACTTACTGAGCAGGCTGCCAACAAGGTCTTGAACGCCACAGATCTGGGCATGCCTGAACAAGATGAACTGGCCAAGAAAGCCAAGTCCATGGATGCGCGCTGGACGGACCTGTTTGATGGCAAACTTAGCGTTGACGAATTCAAGTCCCTGGCGACCGACTCCAAGACTTTTGCCAATAATGTGCTGACTGCCACAGACGCTGAAAAAGCGCGTTTGCTGGATATCATGATGGCGCAAGACTTCCAGGATCTGACTGGTCAGTTGATCAAAAAAGTGGTGGCCATCAACAAACGTGTTGAACACGAACTGACGCAAATTCTGCTGGATAATGCACCGATAGAATTGAAGGAAAAAGCAGTAGAATTGATGGAAGGCCCTTCCGTCCCGAACGCAGCGTTGGAACAGGATGATGTAGATAACCTACTTGATAGTCTGGGTTTCTAATGGATGACATGCTCAAAGAATTTGTCGTCGAAGCGCTCGATCTGGCGACCAATGTAGAAGAACATCTGCTTTCACTCGAGCGCAATCCGGGCGACATGAATACGCTGAATGCCGTATTCCGGTCATTCCATACGATCAAGGGTGGCGCAGGCTTCATGAATTTGAGCGCCATGGTATCGGCCTGCCATTTAACCGAAAATCTTTTCGATGCCCTGCGCACTGGACAAGTTCCTGTCACGCCCGAGGCCATAGAAGCAGCGCTTGAAGCCAGTGGCTTTGTCGCCGATCAGCTTACCGCCCTGAACAATGGCACCGAGCCGGACAAACTCTCGACCATGCCCAAGTCGCTGGAAAAAATGCTGACTGATGCCATAGAAATGAAGGGCGTCAGCAAGAAACCAGCCGCAACCAAAGCCAAGACGGCCGATGCACCCAAGCCAGTAGAAAAAGCCGCCGAGCCAGCAGCGAAAAAAGAGAATACCGGCGAACTCGACTGGGAAGCCTATTTCCGTGCGGTGACACCAGCAGGTACACTACCAGAAGCCGTAGCCGACACTGCAGAAGCCGTCGAAGAAGAAGCGCAGGCTCCCGCACAAAGAGAGGAGACTGAAGCAGTCAAATCCTCCTTGTCCGGTGCCGAAATCAAACAGAATGCCCCGGCAAAAGAAGAAAGCATACGTATAGATGCGGTCAAACTGAATGTCTTGCTGGAAGTTGCCGGTGAATCCGTGCAGGCAGCCAATCAGGCAGCAGTATTGTTGGAAAAATTATCGCAATTCAAGTTTGACGGCCAGGCCGCACCACTGATGTCTGCCCTGACTGAAACCCTGACACGCGCATCCCGTTACTCAACCGAGCTGCAACGCGCCACGCTGGCGACACGGATGCAGCCTGTGGGACGTTTATTCCAGAAATTCCCACGACTGATCAGGGAATTGGCACGTGACCTCGGCAAAGAAGTTGACTTGAACATTGCCGGTGCAGAGACAGAAGTGGACCGCGTTGTCGTTGACAGCTTGTATGATCCGCTGGTGCATATGTTGCGCAACGCGCTTGATCATGGCATAGAAACCGCTGAAGAACGCATCAATGCCAACAAGTCACCGCGTGCCACGATTTCCTTAAAAGCCTGGCAAGAAGCCAGCAGCGTCATGATCGAGGTCACAGATGACGGCAAAGGCATGGACGCACAAAGACTGCGCGATAAAGCCGTCTCCAAGGGCTTGATCAATGTGCATGATGCCCGTACCGACGACGAAGCTTTCCAACTGGTATTTTTGCCAGGCTTCTCGACCAAAGAAGTCGCGTCCAGCGTATCTGGCCGCGGTGTCGGTATGGACGTGGTAAAAACCGCTGTAGAACGCCACCGCGGCGCGATACGCATAGCCTCTCAGTTGGGAACAGGCACAACCTTCCTGATCCGCCTGCCAATTGAGCTGTCTATCGTACCGACCATGCTGGTTCGCACAGATGGTGCTTCGTTGGCATTGCCAATGGCAACCGTGCAGCGCGTGGTTGAATTACCAGAAACCTTTGAAAGCGTCGGTGGCCAGCCTGTTTTGCGCGATCTTGGCCGGCCTTTGCCAGTCAAATCACTGGGCAAGATACTAGGTTATACACCGGCATCAGAAAGAGTTGGTATCGTCATTGCCGCCCCTAGCCCTTACATCTTGTCTGTCGATGCGGTTGATGGCACAGCTGACCTGGTGATCAAACCACTGACTTGCATCAGCACACCTGGCATTACCGGTACTGCCCGTTCTGCTGAAGGTGAGCTGGTCCTGGTGATCAGTCTGTCTTTCCTGATTGATGGTTGCAAGACGCGGGAACGCATCACGGCTTAATTCCTGCCCAATTCAATAAATCAGCAAGCTTCATCTGATAAACGCATTTTGACCAAATCTGTCAAAATGCGTTTATTCTTTTCACAGCCACATGGCGCGTCATGACCACTCCCCCACTCTCTCTGCAAGATTTCATGCTGGAGAATAAGTTTGCAGATCTCCCCTCGCATTTCTTTACCCATCTTTCGGCCAACTCCATAGATAAACCTTATCTGGTGGCGGCCAGCCATAAAGTTGCGGCGCAATTGAACCTCGATCATGCCAGTTTGGGCTCCCCTGAATTTCTCGATTATTTTTCCGGCAATCAGGTCCTGCCTGGCAGCAAACCCCTGGCAGCCGTTTATTCGGGCCACCAGTTTGGCGTCTGGGCCGGTCAACTGGGTGATGGCCGCGCCTTGCTACTTGGTGGCAGGTCTCATGATGGACAACATCTGGAAATACAGTTAAAGGGTGCAGGCATGACACCGTATTCGCGCATGGGTGATGGCCGGGCAGTATTACGCTCATCCATACGCGAATTTTTATGTTCAGAAGCGATGGCTGCGTTGAACATACCGACATCACGCGCACTCTGCGTCATAGGGTCAGACCAGATGGTATTCCGCGAAACGCCAGAAACCAGCGCCGTTGTCGCACGCGTCGCTCCAAGCTTTGTACGCTTTGGTTCTTTTGAGCACTGGTACTATAACGACAGGATGGATGATTTGCGTTTACTCGCCGATTATGTCATCGCACAGTCTTACCCTGAACTACAGACAGAAAATAATCCATACCAGGCATTACTCTCCAAGGTCACCACGCGTACTGCCGAACTGATGGCGCATTGGCAGGCTGTCGGCTTTATGCACGGCGTCATGAATACCGACAATATGTCTATCATCGGCCAGACTTTGGACTATGGTCCATTCGGTTTCATGGAGGCTTACGATGAAAAACATATTTGCAACCATACTGACCAGCAAGGACGCTATTCCTACCGCATGCAGCCAGCGATAGGTAACTGGAACTGCCAGGCTCTGGCGCAAGCCTTGTCGCCACTCATAGGTAGTGTTGATGACACCAATGCTGCGCTAAGCCATTACCCGGCCATTTATCGCCAGAAATGGACAGCGCTCATGCATCAGAAGTTTGGCCTGAAGACAGATCACGAAGCTGATCTGGACTTATTTGCTGGCTTTTTCACTTTGTTACAAAGTAATCATGCAGACTTCACCCTGAGTTTTCGCTGTTTGAGTAAGCTTTCGAATCAGAAATCGACCAAGGATGAGCTACTGCGCGATTTGTTCCTGGACAGGGATAGCCTGGATGCATGGCTGGTTAATTACCGGGCACGCCTGGCAATAGAACAAAGTGATGAGCTGACTCGTCAGACCAGCATGTTGTCAGTCAATCCTAAATATATTTTAAGAAATTATCTTGCTCAGTTAGCAATAGAAAAAGCGCAGAAGAAGGACTTTTCAGAAGTCAGGAAATTATTGCATATTCTGGAAAATCCCTATGAGGAACAAGACGAACACGAAGATTATGCAGAATTGCCGCCTGACTGGGCCAAGCACCTGGAAGTCAGTTGTTCATCCTGAAAAAAAATGCAGAGGGAATCATGAGTAAAATTGTAAAGTCAGATGCCGAATGGAAAGCGCAGTTAAGTTCAATGGAATATGAAGTCACCAGACATGCAGCTACCGAACGCGCTTTCACAGGTAAATTCTGGGACCATCATGAGGTAGGCACGTATACTTGCGTATGCTGTAACACGCCCTTATTTACTTCAGATGCTAAATTTGACTCTGGCTGCGGCTGGCCAAGTTACTTCAAGGCAATTAATCCGGCCAATGTACGTGAAAAAGTTGATACATCTCATGGCATGACGCGCACTGAGATATTGTGTAATATCTGCGACGCCCATCTGGGACATGTATTCCCCGACGGACCGCCACCTACGAGGTTGCGCTATTGCATTAATTCGGCCTCCTTGAAATTTGACCCTGCAACCTGAGTTGTCTGTAAATGAAATTCCTTTTTGACATGTTTCCGGTAGTTCTGTTTTTTATCACCTTCAAATGGGGTGAAAAAAATCCGGCTACCGCGCAATCGCTGGTCTCTGACTATTTTTCCGGCATCGTCTCTGGTGGTGTAACGACTGCTGAACTGGCTCCCATATTGCTGGCGACAGCACTTACACTGGTCGCTTCTATATGCCAGATTGGCTACCTGCTTATACGCCGTAAAAAAGTGGATGCCATGTTATGGATTTCCTTCATCATTATCATGGTGTTCGGCGGTGCTACCCTGTACTTCCAGAGTGAATCCTTTATCAAATGGAAGCCTACGGTGTTGTACTGGTGCTATTTTGGTGCATTTGCTTTGGCTCAGCTTGTTTTCAAGAAAAACCTGATTCAAATGGCAATGGACGAGCAAATCAAACTGCCAGAGCAAATCTGGACTCGCCTTAGTTATGCCTGGATGCTTTATTTCTTGCTGATGGGCTTCGTCAATCTGTATGTAGCATTTAATTTCTCCACAGACACATGGGCAAATTTCAAATTAATCGCCGTGGTTGCTATCATGCCGGCATTTATCATCATCCAAAGCCTGTTTTTGGCTAAATATATGGAAGAACCAGCCCAATGACACGCCAGGAAAAAATATTAGCACGCCTGACGGAAACCTTGCTGCCAACTCAGTGTCAATTAACGGATGACTCCGAAGCCCATCGCGGCCATGCCGGTGCAGCAGGTGGTGCAGGTCATTACAGTGTAAGAATAGTCTGTCAACAATTTGAGGGATTAAACCGTATTTCCCGCCATCGACTAGTGTATGATGCCGTTGGCGATATGATGCAAACGGAAATTCATGCCCTCAATATTGTGGCATTGAGTCCGTCAGAGATAGCGACCTAAGCAGTTTATTTATAATCCGTTTTTTTTATTTTGTTATTTAGGAACAGACAATGACTTTTAAACCTGCTCATTTGCTGGTGGTACTTCTTGCAACTGCCCTGCCTGCAATGGCTCAAAATCTGGCTACGGTTAATGGCAAGGCTATTCCAGCCAGCCAACTCGAATTATTGGTAAAACAAGCGGTAGCGCAAGGCCAGCAGCAGGATACGCCTCAGTTACGTGCACAGATCAAACAAAGCCTGATCGCCAATGAAGTCTTGATACAAGAGGCAGAGAAATCCGGACTGGCCAAAAACGCCGACGTAAAACAAGCTATAGAACAAGCGCGTCAAACCATTCTGGTTCGCGCGATGATGATCGACTATCTGAAAAAGAACCCTGTAACTGACGCAGAAGTTCAAGCCGAATACGATAAATTGAAGGCTCAGGCAGGTGACAAAGAATATCACCTGTATCACATCATGCTTGATACAGAAGATGAGGCCAAAGCAATCATTTCCAAATTGAAAGCTGGCGCCAAATTTGACGAACTGGCCAAACAATCCAAAGATCCTGGTACAGCGTCCAAAGGCGGTGATCTGGAATGGTCTACACCAAATAACTGGCCACCAGCATTTACCCAGGCATTTACCAAACTGCAAAAAGGCCAATTTACAGAAACTCCTGTAAAACTGACCGATGGCCAGGGCAAAGACAAGTTCCACATCATCAAACTGGATGACACGCGCACAGCGAAATTCCCAACTGTTGAAGAAGTGAAACGTGAATTTGTTGACGGTATTTCACAGCAGCGTATCCAGGTCTATCAACAGTCCCTGATCAAAAAAGCCAAGATCCAATAAAAGCTTGGTTCAATTTAAAAAGAGGCGCAATGCGCCTCTTTTTGCATTCTGGCTACTGTTTTTACTGGTATTTATTGATAATACTGTTTAGTTTGCCATTTCGTTGCAATTCAGCCAGGCCCTTATCCAGTTGCTCTATGATTTGTGCTGCCTGAGGATGCTCCTTACTGACACCAAAATGCAGGGGGTATTTTTCAGTCTGTGGCAAGTTTAATATTTTGTAAGTACTCATATCCAGCGGCAAAAGGCTCAAGCGGGCAAAGCCCCACAATACCTCCTGCATATCCACCACAATGTCACAATGCCCACGTTCAATTTTACGCATGAGACTGGTGTAACTGGTTGCGCCACTCTCAATCGCAGAGGCTGGCAGGCGGGTATAGAAAGTCGATGAGCCGTGCAAAGAACACACTTTGTATTTTTCCAGGTCATTGAGTACTTGCAGGGGAGCTTGCGAGAAGCGCTTGGCTGAATACAAATAGGAAGGTGTCAGGCTATGATAACTGCGGGAAAACAGGTAAATCTTTTCGCGCTCAGGGTTTTTGAATACCGACATCACAATATCGAATCCCTCCCGCGCCTGCACCTCGGCGAGGCAGCGGGCCCAGGGTCTGAGTTCTATTTTTGGGTCAGCAAAGATATTTCGCAAAATATCTGCCGACAAACCTTCAACCGGCGTTCCTGCAGCCTTGATATAAGACATGGGGGGCCAGTTACTATCTCCGCCACAGGCGCGCAAGCGCTCTGCTGCACCGGCAGTGTGCAAGGCAAACAACATGGCAAAGAATAGCAAATATCGCATTTATCTGGAGAAAGTTTCCCTGCGATTCATTATAAGGAAAGCTGCACACCTCAAACGCTTTATTCTGGATTCAAAATGTAAATCATCTTCATAAAGCGTAAAGCAAATAAAACGGGCGAAATCACTTCCATGATTTCGCCCATCGTTCCTGCAATCCTACCATTGCCAGTCCGTCACTGCCTTGCAAAGGAACAAATCAGCCGACAAAGACGCGCGCATTGCGGAACATGCGCATCCATGGAGAATCCTCACCCCAACCATCTGGATGCCATGAATGCAAGACAGTGCGGAATACACGCTCGGCATGTGGCATCAACACGGTAAAGCGGCCATCTTCATTGGTGACCGAGGTAATACCCTGCGGTGAGCCATTCGGGTTATAAGGATAAGCTTCCGTTGCCGTGCCTGCATTATTGATAAAACGCATGGCCACCTGTGCCTTGGCGATGTCACCAGTCGTTGAAAAGTCAGCAAAACCTTCGCCATGAGCGATAGCGATAGGTGTTTGCGTACCCGCCATACCCTGGAAGAAGATGGAAGCAGACTCAGCAACTTCTACCATGGCAAAACGGCCTTCAAATTGCTCAGACTTGTTCTTGGTGAATTTGGGCCATGCCTGCGCACCAGGGATGATGGATTTCAAATTACTCATCATCTGGCAACCATTACAGATACCCAGACCAAAGGTGTCATCGCGGTGGAAGAATTGTGAGAATTGATCAGACATCATGGCATTGAACAAAATCGTTTTTGCCCAGCCCTCGCCTGCACCCAGTACATCACCATAAGAGAAGCCACCGACAGCGATCAAGCCCTTGAAGTCAGTCAGTTTTGCGCGGCCAGCAATCAGGTCACTCATGTGTACGTCTACCGCTTCAAAACCGGACTTGTGCATGACATAGGCAGTTTCTATATGCGAATTCACACCCTGCTCACGCAAGATAGCAACCTTGGGACGTACGCCAGTCGCAATGAATGGCGCTGCCACGTCTTGCTGCGGATCGAAACTCAATTTAGGCTGCATGCCTGGATCATTAGCATCCACGATGCGCGCATATTCAGCATCAGCACCGGCGGGGTTGTCGCGCAGGCGGGCAATTTGCCAGCTGGTTTTGCTCCACAACTGATGCAAGGCAGTTCTAGGCTGCGTATAGATTTGCTTGGCATCGCGGGTAAATTCAATGATCCCGCTGTTGTTTGGCTTGCCTATGATATGGCTGCAGGCACCCAGATTAAAGCTGCGCAAGATGTCCATGACTTCTGAGCGTTGTTCAGTACGCACTTGGATCACGGCACCCAGTTCTTCATTGAACAAGGCACGCAAGGTCATGTCATTACGACGTTCAGACACCTGGCTGGCCCAGTTCTTGGCATCGCCCTGGTCTGCCGCATGTTCACTATCCATGGTCAGGATATCCAGATTGACAGACAAGCCAGCACGACCAGCAAATGCCATTTCACACAGGCTGGCGTACAGACCACCGTCAGAGCGGTCATGGTAAGCCAGCAATTTGTCTTCGCTATTCAATTGCTGGATAGCGGCAAAGAAGGCCTTGAGGTCGTCTGCACTATCAACATCCGGTGCGTCATTGCCCAGTTGCTGCATGACTTGCGCAAAGCAGGATGCACCCAGGCGATTCTTGCCACGGCCCAGGTCGATCAAAATCAGGCTGGTATCCCCCTGATCCAGGCGTATTTGCGGCGTAAGTGACTTGCGTACATCATAGACGGGCGAGAAAGCAGAAATAATCAGCGATACCGGCGAAGTCACGGCCTTGCTTTGCCCTTCGTCTTTCCAGGTGGTACGCATGGACAAAGAATCTTTACCGACCGGGATACTGATACCCAGTGCCGGGCACAATTCCATGCCAACTGCTTTTACCGTATCAAACAGGGCGGCATCCTGGCCAGGCTGGCCACAGGCTGCCATCCAGTTGGCAGACAGTTTGATATCCGAGATATCCCTGATCGGCGCAGCCGCAATATTGGTGATGGCTTCGCCAACGGCCATACGGCCAGACGCAGCAGCATCAATCACGGCCAACGGTGTACGCTCGCCCATGGACATGGCTTCGCCCAGGTAGCCTTCCAGGCTCATTGTGGTCACGGCACAATCAGCCACCGGCACTTGCCATGGGCCTACCATCTGGTCACGCACTGAAGTAGCACCCACTGTGCGGTCACCAATGGTGATCAGGAATGATTTATCAGCAACCGTAGGCAAACTCAGTACACGCTCAGCGGCAACTTGCAGATCGATGCCTGTCAAATCAATTTTTGGGAAATCATTGCTGACATGGACAACATCCCTGTGCATTTTTGGCGGTTTGCCCAGCAAGACATTCATGGGCATATCGACTGGTGAAGTATCATTCAGCGGGTCAATGACGCGCAATTGACGTTCTTCAGTCGCAGTACCCACCACAGCAAACGGGCAACGCTCACGTTCGCAGAAATGACGGAACAGTTCCAGGCTTTCTGGTGCTATGCCCAGGACATAACGCTCCTGCGATTCATTACTCCAGATTTCTTTCGGCGCCATGCCGCTTTCTTCAAGCGGTACTTTGCGCAAATCAAACAAGGCACCACGCTTGGCATCATTGGTGATTTCAGGGAAGGCATTTGACAAACCACCAGCACCTACGTCATGGATGGACAGGACAGGATTATCATCACCCAACTGCCAGCAAGAGTTGATGACCTCTTGCGCACGACGTTCCATTTCAGGGTTACCACGCTGCACAGAATCAAAATCCAGATCGGCAGTGTTAGTACCCGTTGCCATCGAAGAAGCAGCACTACCACCCATACCTATGCGCATGCCTGGTCCACCCAGCTGTATCAACAGCGTACCTACCGGCAGATCATTCTTTTTGGTATGCCTGTCCGAGATATTGCCGATACCACCGGCAATCATGATGGGCTTGTGATAGCCATAGACCGTACCACCGACATTTTGTTCGAATGTACGGAAATAGCCACCCAGAACCGGACGGCCAAATTCGTTATTGAAAGCCGCACCACCCAAAGGGCCTTCTATCATGATTTGCAGCGGTGAGGCGATACGGTCTGGCTTGCCGTAGGCATTCGCATCGACTTTTGCAGTCAGACTGTCACCGGCATTTTCCCAAGCCTGGCGCGCGCCTGGCAACATCAGGTTGGATACTGTAAAACCGGTCAGGCCAGCTTTTGGACGTGCGCCACGACCGGTTGCACCTTCATCGCGAATTTCACCACCCGCGCCAGTAGAAGCACCTGGGAATGGAGAAATAGCTGTCGGGTGATTATGTGTTTCCACCTTCATCAGAGTATGCGTCAACTCTTCTGTGACCTTGTACACCTGGTCTTTACCGGATGGGAAGAAGCGTTTGACGACTGCACCTGCCATGATGGAAGAATTATCGCTGTAGGCAACGATAGTGCCTCTGGGCTGCAACTCATGGGTATTCTTGATCATCTGGAACAGGGATTTATCCTGTTTCTGACCATCGATAGTCCAGTCTGCATTGAAAATCTTGTGGCGACAATGCTCGCTGTTCGCTTGCGCAAACATCATCAGCTCAACGTCAGTCGGATTGCGTTTAGCCGTGGTAAAGGCGTCTACCAGGTAATCAATCTCGTCGTCAGATAAAGCCAGGCCGAGTTCAGTGTTCGCCTGCAGCAGGGCTGCCTTGCCACCTTCCAGTACGTCTACATGTTCCAGCTCTTTGGCAACCAGTTCAGAGAACAGCGCCTGCGCTTGCTGCGGATCGGCCAGCACCATTTCTGTCATGCGATCATGCAAGAATGCTGCCACCTGTTGACGGCTGCTATCAGCAAGCTTTTTGGTACCGCCCAGCAAACCTGTCTTGACCTGTACATAATAGATAATGCCGCGTTCCAGACGATGGATATGCGTCATGCCGCAATTATGGACGATGTCTGTTGCCTTGCTGGCCCATGGCGAGATCGTGCCAAAACGTGGGATCACGACAAACATATCACCTTCGCTGCTGGCAGCAAAGGCATCGCCATACACCAGCAGAGCATTCAGGCGGTCAGCGTCTTCCTTGGCCAGTTCAGATGCTGTATCGACAAAATGAACATAGCGTCCGCTGACGCCGACAATATTGGCATCAACAGCTTGCAAACGAGAGAGGAGACCGGAGGTACGAAAAGCAGACAGGGCGTTGGAGCCTGGCAATATCAACATGGTGAGTGAGGTAGTTGAGGCAATGTACACAAAACCTGCCATGCACATTTGCTGGTTGGATCAGAAAGCGTGATTATACCTTGATGCCCTACCCGACTCCAGACGCCAGCAGGAAGAAATTGCCTTGACTGCCAAACTCAATTCATAAACAGGGTGCTGCGACCGATTTTTTTACTGTTTTTGAATTTATGTGCATATTTTTTATCATTAAATCCTGCCAGATCTTCATCCAGCACGACCAGACTGACCAATTGCTCGTTGGTAATTTTATCAAAAATAGTATCTGAAACAACAATCTCGTTTTTATGCAGCTTATTTCCCCAAAACAAATCACTGCTGCGACTCTCAACTACCCGTACCGGCCGCTTCAAATAAAATGGTAGCGAGGATTGATGTTCGAATACTTTAAATAAAAATACTTCGCGTTTGTCGGGCGCGGTATTCAATTCAGTCACCAGCGGCAGAGTAGAAGTCCACTGCGACGACGCTTGCAAAACACCGATAAACGCCAGCAACATCAGTGCGGGCAAAGCGATGAATGGCAATATCCCAACACCCGGTTTGCGCCAGGCAAGCACCGCGATACCTGCGCTTAGAACACAGGCTGATGTCATGAAGGCTTGCAAAAACTGCTTCCCGTTCGTGCCATAAATCATCAGGGAAGATATCTGATGATTTACTTGTTTCCCTACCCACCAGGCGAGAGCACCAAACAATGCTGATAAGACCAGGCCTACCAGCCCTCTGCCCCAAGCCGTGCCCAGGTTTCTGTCTTCCAAAGCGATGGCAAGCTGCAGGGCAGCCAATGGCATGACAACGACAAGATAATAATTCGCCTTGGCGCTGGACAAAGAGAAAAACAAAACTGGCATGATCCAGGCGCAAGCCAGGAAGAAATGCAGGGTTCTTGGTGTTTGCAGGCGCGCCTTGACGAATAAAAGCACAGGCAAAAAGAAAGACCAGGGGAATAAATAGATCACCATCCTTGGCAGGTAATACCACCAGGCACCGGCATAATAATCATGCGGCTCGCGTTTGCCCAAAAAACGCAGCACATGTTCATTAATGAAATAAAACCAGGCAAATATGGGTTCGGCCAGGATGGCGGCAATATGCCATGGCAAGGCGATCAGCAAAAAAATGGCAATCGCCCTGGCATTAAACCAGGCCAGAATTCTTTTGAAAAAATCGCCTGTTGAGCTGGAAAACAGTATGGTGTAAACAAATGTCACAGCCACAAATAAAATGATCGCTACAAAGCCTTTCGCCAACAATGCGAAAGCGAGCATTCCCAAAGACCAATTGAGTTTTTTCTTTTCACCAGAAACGCTGTACAGGTACCCAAACATCAGCGCACCAGTCAGAAATACCGCCAACAGCATGTCAAACATCAGGGTACGCGACATGGCCATGACACCCAGGCCGCTGATAAACATCAAAGCAGCCAGCCGTGAGGCTGAGACACGTGCAATCTGACGCCCAAACCACAAAATCAGCGCCACGCATGAAAATGCGGACATCGCAGGCACTATCCGGGCCGCCCATTCATTCTCGCCAAAGATCGCAAAAGAAATCGCCGTTAGCCAATACAACAATGGTGGCTTTTCCATATAGGCCAGACCATTCAGATGCGGAATAATCCAATGGTGCCAATCGCCAGATGCCAGCATTTCCCTGGGGATTTCCGCATACAGGCCTTCATTGTTATCCAGTATCGGATAGCAACCCAGACCATAAGCCAAAAAGAAGATGGTAAGTACCCATACCAGCCAGGCAGGTATGACGGGTTGACTCACTTCAGTATTGGCTTGCACAACATTCATAGATGGGGCGAATTATTTCCCGGGAAAATGGGACTTGTCTCAATTTAATTTTCAAGTAGCGAACTTTATCCACTCTTGGTGAATAAAGCAAAAAAAGACAAGCAAATTGCTTGTCTTTTTTCAAGGTATCGATTAATCAGGCTACAGAGGCTACATTTTTCGCCCAAACCAGGGCTGCCATGTGGGCTGCGTTCAAATCAGGTGGAGTGATCTTCAAGGATTCTGCAAGAGAGCCGACCAGCATGCTATTCAATTCGCATGCCTCAGCCAACGCCAGGAATGGCCCGTAAGTGCCACCACGGGATATCAATGCTTCAGTGACCACTTCAGGCAATTGTATTGATGACAGCACTTCCTCCATAGGAATGCCAAGCAGCCTGTCCAGCAAAGAGAACATCCCTGCCACAAACAGATTTTCTGCTTCACTCTTGGACATTTTGCCCTGCCCCAAAATTTCAGCGAGACGACCACGGACGATGGCAGTTTCCAGCAATACCGGGGAATAACCACTGGTGCTGGCAGTTGCCAATAACAGGGTGAGCCATCGATATAAAGGGCTGTAACCCAGCATCTGTACTGCATGCTTCAAGGACTGCACTTCAGAGCGCAAGCCGAAACCGGCAGAGTTAATGTAGCGCAAAAGCTTATAAGCCAGCGTCGCATCGCGCTTGACGACGGCTTCAAGCTGCTGGATGTCGGCATTTTTCCTGACCATTTCCATCAACTGCAAAATAGTCGTTTGCGAGGTATTTAAAGTCTTGGGCGCAGTGCTTGGTCTTGGTGTCAGGTGCAGCTTACCGACAAAGCTATCCAGACCCAATGCAGAGCATGCATCGAAATCCTGCCAGGCAGTAACATTGCGCGCCACCATACGGACAGTCGATTGCTTCAATGTCGCATATACCTTGGCTTGCGATGCAAAATTGGCGGCATTCAATTTAACTTCAAGATGGGTAATTTGCGCAAAATAAGCGCGTTCCAGCGTGGTTACTTCAGCACCGCGCAGGCATATGCCGTAACCGAGTTGGCGCAACTCGGTCACCGCAGCCAGCGTATCTGGGTCAGCAAAGTATTTTTTATGGAGTATCAGTACGGTATTCTTGGCGGGGAGCAGCTTTAAACCCTCTGCATGCAATAACTCAGGCACTGCCTCAAGGAACAGCAGGCTATCGCCAAGCAAGAAACCTTTGTCGTCATCCTGCAATTGCACCGCAACAAACTCAAGCAAGGCGCTCAGGCTTTCCGTGCTTGCTTCTGCATTTTGATCCGGCTGTTGCCAGGAAATTTGAAAACCAATAACTCGTTGCTTAGGATCGAGTAAGGGCTCCCTTACGATGAAGCTTTCTTCTATCATCTTAGTATTATTTATGTTGGATTAATATGATTGAAAAATTCAGAACTCAAGGCTGTCGTGCAAATATTAAACTGATTCTGGTTTAAACAAGCCCGGTATCACGTTGTAGATTGATTCTCGCACTAGTCAAACAGCACGCGCAATCTGCCGTCGACTACCATCCAACGACTAATCAATCGTTCATTAACTTGCACGAACCAAGCACTCACAAGAGTGGATATCTGCACTGCCTCTTCTGAAATTGTGGCAGCAACACCAAAGCGATAAGGCTGATTTCGCGTACCTTCGCCTGCATACTTTAAACACTGACACAAAACCAAGCTTTGCACACTATCCCGCAACAGTTTGTCCATGTGCCGCACGCTGCCCAGGAGATTTTCTACTTGAGTATCTGAATTGACGGATAGACTCATTTTCCTCTCCTGGGAAAGCTGATTGCTCTGCTATTTTCCTAATTTTTCGAAAATCTTTGTCAGTTTTTCATCCAGCGTGGCTGCAGTAAATGGTTTCACTACATAGCCATTTGCGCCCGCCTGTGCTGCAGCAATGATGTTTTCTTTTTTGGCTTCGGCAGTCACCATGAGTACCGGCATTTTTGATAAAGCCGGGTCAGCACGGATGTGCTGCAACATCGTCAGCCCGTCCATGTTAGGCATGTTCCAGTCTGAGATGACGAAATCGAAATCACCATTCTTCAGTTTTGCCAGTCCCATTGCACCGTCTTCTGCTTCATCGACATTGGAATATCCCAATTCTTTCAGCAAATTCCGCACTATGCGACGCATAGTAGAAAAGTCGTCGACTACTAAAAATTTGAGATTTTGATCGGCCATGAATTACTCCACTATTTCTTTAAGGACAGTTATTAGCATTATCGGACAAATTGAGATAAAACGGTGGTGAAATTGCTGTAACACATTAAATTCTATCAAAACGTCACACCCTCAGGGCTCTGCTACCATGTGTAGCCAGGTAATGCAGAACCTTTGTGGGCAATTCATTCAAAGGGCCAACCTCATGTGTCGCGCCAATTGCTATTGCTTCACGCGGCATACCAAATACTACACAACTTGCTTCATCTTGGGCAAAATTGTATGCACCGGCATTTTTCATCTCCAGCATGCCTGCTGCGCCATCCTTCCCCATCCCTGTCAAAATCACGCCTACGGCGTTTTTACCTGCATAGGTAGCAGCAGACCGGAATAAGACATCGACTGAAGGACGATGCCGGTTAACCGGCTCTCCCTGATCCAGTTGGGTCACATAGTTGGCACCGCTGCGTCCCAGCAACAGATGCGAATGGCCGGGAGCAATATAAGCATGACCAGGCAAGACACGCTCACCGCCTGCCGCCTCAGACACAGAAATTTTGCACAAACCATCAAGGCGCTTGGCAAAAGAACGGGTAAATCCTTCCGGCATATGCTGGGTAATTAAAATTCCCGGACAATCCGAGGGCATCTGTACCAGGAAGTTCTTGATCGCTTCAGTGCCCCCCGTGGAGGCACCAATAATAATCAGTTTCTCACTACTGGTCAGAGGATTGCGCACTTGTGGCAATACACCAACATTCGCCTGTCCGGCAACTGCAACTGGGGCACTTCTTGGTCTGATTCTGGCTTTGGACGCGATCCTGATCTTGTCAGTGATCAACTCAGTGTACTCCAGCATGCCACTTTGTATCGATAACTTGGGCTTGGTGACAAAATCAACTGCCCCCAGTTCCAGTGCACGCATGGTGATCTCAGAACCACGTTCGGTCAGTGACGACACCATAATGACGGGCATGGGGCGCAGGCGCATCAAACGCTCAAGGAAATCGAGACCATCCATCTTCGGCATTTCCACATCCAGTGTCAGCACATCCGGATTGGTCTGCTTGATCAATTCGCGCGCAACCAAAGGATCAGGGGCCACGCCGACCACTTCCATATCGGGTTGACTGCTGATGATCTCGCTCATGACACTCCTGATCAGCGCAGAATCGTCAACAATTAATACTTTTATCTTCATTCGCAAATACTCCGCGTTCCGTCTTAAAACTGACGTCACACCATCAAATAATCAGAACAAATCAACTTCACCGCCAACTGAAGTTGTCTTGAGCCTGCTGGCATAATCCTGTTCGCGCCTTCTCAGGGTATCGTTATGCTCAACTTTGAGTTTCTTGACCAGTACCTTGCCCGTTCGGGGGAAAAAATACACTTTGCGTGGGTAAATGTCATTGAGATCTTCAGCGATGACGCGCATTCTTTCAGCCCGCAAATAGTCGAGTACAAATTTGGCATTGCGCTCACCTACATTGATCGCTGTAAAGCCACGCAAGACATTACCGCCGCCAAATACCTTGGCTTCCATGTTTTCACGCTTGGCACCGGCTTTTAACAATTCATTGATCAGCACTTCCATGGCATACGTGCCATAACGCATGGATGCAGAGACTGGGTTATCTGCATCACCACCGCTATCAGGCAGCATAAAATGGTTCATTCCACCGACACCGGAAACACGATCACGTATACATGCAGAAACGCAAGAACCCAGCACTGTGACGATCAGCATGTCTTTGTTGGTGAAGTAAAATTCACCAGGTAATATTTTGGCAGCATCACAATCGAAAGTCCTGTCGTAATAGACATTCGTCGCAAAATGCTCTTCACTTAGCTGGCTCATGGATTACCCTTTTTGCAAATTGCGCAATGTCGCTCTGTTGCCTGACATATGGGATTTGCCCAGTTCATAAACTGTCTTCCCTCTCAGCTTGAAATCATCTGAGACATACAAGAAGTTTTCTGAATGACCGGCAAACAACAGACCGTCTGGCTTCATCAAGGGGACAAACTTCTTCAAGATTTTACCCTGCGTAGGTTTGTCAAAATAAATCATGACATTCCGGCAAAAAATCGCATCGAATTCACCACTCAAAGGCCAGCCATCTTCCAATAAATTCAACTGCTTAAATGTGATCAAGTCGCGCAACTCTGGCCTGACCCGCACCAACCCCTCCTGAGCACCCTTGCCTTTCAAGAAAAATTTACGCGTTCTTTCTGCCGATAATTTTTCGATACGGTCCAGGTTATAGACGCCACGGGATGCTGTTTCCAACACATTGGTATCTATATCTGTGGCTATGATGTGTGCAGGCGGGCGCAGGGTTCCGAATGCTTCACACAATGTGATGGCAATGGAATAAGGTTCTTCGCCTGTAGAACTGGCGGAACACCAGATATTGACAGTCTCTTTTTTCTGGGCGATGTGTTCAGCAAGGATAGGAAAATGATGCTCTTCCCTGAAAAATGAAGTCAGGTTGGTGGTTAACGCATTCGTGAAGGCTTCCCACTCAGATTCAATCTGATGACTTTCCAGGCCATCAAGATATTCAGAAAACGAGCTGATACCAGTCGCCCGCAAACGGCGCGCAAGCCGGCTATAAACCATTTCCTGCTTACTATCTGCCAGAGAAATGCCAGCTCGTTTGTAAATCAGATCTCTGACACGATCAAAATCTTTGGAGTTAAATGAAAACTCCTTTGAAGTGTCTGATCTGGCTTTATCGATGGATTTCGTCATTCAATGCTTTCCTAAACTTTCCCCATCTTGTTTTAGAGACGAAAGCTGATTTCAAATAAAAATCCAGATAATCAAGATTACAAAGACATTTTGCCAGACTGAAAAATATTTACTGTTAATTAAGTTAAATTACAAGCGTCTTTCATACGTGACATGACGCTTGTTACATGACAATCACTTTGCTATCTAAGTATCCAGGCTTTAAGACAGAAATCATACCTTCCTCGCTATAGCTTACGCCCCTGAATTAAAATTCTTCCCAATCGTCGTCCGTTCGCTTGCCTGGCTCGGCAACCGGCTTACTGGCACGAGCACCAGCTCCAGTCGATGCCGGAGTTGCAGAAGTCGCACGTGTTGCCCGGGGCAATGCCTTCACTTCTGGCCTGGCACTCGTAGCAGGCTTGCTGTTACTCACTGCTTTACTGACAACTGGTTTAGCTTGCTGACTGATTTGCGCTGCATTTCCATTCAGTTTGAATACACTGACTGCCTGTGCCAATGCAACCGCCTGCTCTTCCATACTCTCTGCCGCAGCCGCTGCCTGCTCAACCAATGCCGCATTCTGTTGCGTCATTTCATCCATTTGCGTAATCGCCAGGTTCACTTGTTCTATGCCTGAACTTTGTTCCTGGCTGGCTGCCGTGATCTCGCTCATGATGTCGGCCACATGCTGTACGCTGGTGACAATTTCATCCATGGTCTTGCCTGCTTCGTCTACCAGCTTACTACCCTGATCGACTTTGTCTACCGAGTCGCTGATGAGGGACTTGATTTCTTTGGCGGCACTTGCACTGCGTTGTGCCAGGTTGCGCACTTCTGCCGCTACCACGGCAAAACCACGTCCTTGCTCACCTGCCCTGGCGGCTTCTACTGCGGCATTCAACGCCAGGATATTGGTCTGGAAGGCGATGCCATCAATGACACCAATGATGTCAACGATTTTGCGTGAACTTTCTTTGATCGAGCCCATGGTATTGACCACCTGCCCCACCACCTCACCACCTTTGACCGCGACACTGGAAGCTGAAACCACCAATTGATTCGCCTGGCGCGCATTATCAGCATTTTGCCTGACTGTGCTGGTCAACTCTTCCATGGAGCTGGCTGTCTCTTCCAAAGAACTGGCTTGCGATTCTGTGCGGCTCGACAAATCGGCATTGCCTGAGGCGATCTCTTGAGAGGCAACGGTGATGGTTTCTGTACCTGTCCTGACCTGACCAACGGTAGAGGCAAGATTGTCATTCATGTTCTTTAAGGCCTGAAACAGGGACGTTACTTCGTCATGACCAGATACCGTCACCTGACTACGTAAATCACCGTCTGCGACAGTTTCAGCCAGGCTCAGCGCTTCCTGCAAAGGCTGCGTGATACTGCGGGTAATAGTCCAGGCAAACAATGCCCCAACTATCACGGCAGACAAGAGAATGACATACAGCCAGATTGTCAGTTTTGCGCCTGCTGCCGCAAAATTTTCAAAAACCTGTTTGGATGCAACATCCTGCAAATCAACCAGCTTATTCATTTCCAGTATGGATTTAGAACTTAACGGGTCAATGACCGTTGCAATAATTTTTGCGGCACCTTCTGCATTAAATGCCAAAGCCTGCCCTACCGCGTCCTTTAATGGTTTTTCTATTTCTTTATCAACTTTGGCAATGTCGCCAAGGATTTTCTTTTCTTCTTCATTCAAGCCCAGAGAGGCAATTTTTTCTTTTGCATCTTCATATTTTTTTCTTTGTGCCTTGACCTTGGTTTCTTCTTTTTGCATTTCACCGACATCTGACTGTATGCCGATATTGCGCATGGCTATACCACCCTCAAACAGAGCGCTTTTCATGGCATTGGCCAGAACCTGTTTTTGAGCAGCCAGATTCAAGCCTTCAATCATGGCCTTGCGGTTGTTACCACTCAAGGCGTTAACAAATAAAATTACCGAGATCAGGCCCACCAGTATCAGTGCAAAGCCCACTCCTAGACGGGTACCAATTTTAAAATTTCTCAGATTCATAGTGTCTCCTATTTATTTTTTAGTTAGTGCCTATGTCTACATTTATTATCAGTAGCCACTCAGAGAAACCAGGACATCATGCAGCAGTATCGACCAATCCCATTTCTGGACTGGACATCAATTTATCAATATCCACCAATATCAACATACGGTCATCGAGAGTACCCAATCCGATCAGGAAATCAGTGCTGAATGTAGTCCCCATTTCAGGAGCAGGCCTGACTTGCTCTGGTAACAAAGTCGTGACGTCAGAGACGCTATCAACGACCATACCAACGATACGTCCTTCAATATTTAAAATGATGACGACCGTGAACTGATCATAAGTAGGCGTACCCAAGTTGAATTTGATACGCATATCAACCACGGGAACAATAATGCCGCGCAAATTGATGACACCCTTCAAAAAATCTGGTGCGTTGGCGATTCGCGTAACGGCTTCATAGCCACGTATTTCCTGGACCTTGAGTATGTCGATACCATATTCTTCATTACCCAAAGTAAAAGCAAGGAATTCATGCCCGGCAATATCAGATTTAGCCCCGTCATTCGAAGCATGATCACTACCCTGTGAAATTTGCGCCATTTCTTTTTCCTCGTCTTAAATTTCTAATTCAATCTTCATCGCGCAGTACGCAACACAGCGGCGACATCTAAAATAAGTGCAACGCCACCATCACCCAGGATAGTTGCGCCAGAGATCCCAGGGACCTTCTTGTAATTTGATTCTATATTTTTCACGACAACCTGCTGCTGTCCAACCAGATCATCAACAAACAAAGCAGCTTTTTTACCATCTACTTCAACGATCACAACGATGCCATCAGATGGGTTCGTATACTTGGGCTCAATATCGAAGTACTCGTACAAAGGTACCAGTGGCAGATACTCACCGCGTACTTTAACCACTTTGCCCTTGCCACTGATCTCTTTAATATCTGCCTGGGCTGGCTGCAGCGATTCCATGACAAAGCCCAGCGGTAGAATATAAATCTCGTTGCCAAATTTAATCGACATGCCATCAAGAATGGCCAGCGTCAATGGCAGGGAAATGGTAATCGTCGTGCCGTATCCCATTGCTGAACGTATGTCGACTACACCGCCCATGGCAGCGATATTACGTTTGACCACATCCATGCCAACACCACGGCCAGAAACATCCGTTACCGTCTCTGCGGTAGAAAAACCTGGAGCAAAAATCAGCAACCAGACTTCGCTATCGCTCATGGAATCGGAAACCGTCAAACCATTTTGCCTGGCTTTGGCAAGAATTTTTTCCCTGTGCAATCCACCGCCGTCATCGCTGACTTCGATCACAATATTACCGCCCTGATGCACTGCCGACAGAGACAATTTACCGGTCTCACTTTTACCAGCTTGCGTCCTGGCAGCCGGCATTTCTATACCATGATCAATACTGTTTCTGACCAGATGCGTAAGCGGGTCAACAATACGTTCAATCAAGCCTTTATCAAGTTCGGTCGAAGCGCCATAGGTAACAAATTCGACTTTTTTCCCCAGTTTGCTGGCCAGATCCCTGACCATGCGCGGGAAACGTGAAAAAACATAATCCATGGGCATCATGCGTATGGACATGACTGCTTCTTGCAAGTCGCGGGTATTCCTCGTCAAATGAGCAACACTGCTTAACAGTCGTTCATTCGCAATCGGATCAAGGTCTTGCGTGCGCTGCTCCAGCATGGCCTGGGTAATAACCAGTTCGCCAATCAGGTTAATCAGCTGATCAACTTTTTCTATGCCAACCCGTATGGTTGAAGACTCTTGAGAAGTGGCAGCTTTTTCCACTTTTTTCTCAGTTTGCTGCACTTGCTTTTCAGCGACAACAACATCCACCACTTTCTCAGAGGCAGGTTCTGCCTTGTTTTCTTCTGGCGGGAACATGGATTCCAGAGGTTCAAAGAACCCGTATCCAAGTTCATCCTCTGTAGGCTCTGCTTTCCTTACAGGTAAATTGGCGATCTGTTCTTCTGTAATTTTCAGCGTATCAGGATTCAGAATGAAAGAGCAAATCGATACGATATCGTCCTTGCTTTCATTGGTACGCAAGGCCAGAACCACATTCTTGCCATTATTATCCAGGCGTGAAATCGCACCCAGGAGTCCAAGTTCAGACATGATGGCTGCTGCATCAGCTTCAGATACATCTGGCATTTCAATTTTGTATGCCGTTTTAAATACGACATCGGCATGATCCATGCTGGATTGATGACTGATAAAACTCGCAGCAGGTGCAGGCACAGGTACGGCATCTTGCGATAAGGATTGCAGCAACATCCTTACATCCGCAACAGCGTCCTGGTCAACGGGCGTGCCCAATCTATGACCGTCCAGCTGCATTTTTAAAATATCTTTGGCGATGAGAAAAGCGTCTACGTGCTCGCCAGTCAGAGCCATTTCCCCTTTGCGGATTTTATCCAGCAGTGACTCAAGTATATGCGTCACTTCTGTCATATCTGTAAGACCAAAGGTCGAAGCACCACCCTTAATGGAATGAGCTGCCCTGAATATGGCATTCAAGTCCTCTGGATCTGGCGAAGAGATATCGACGGCAAGTAACAATTTTTCCTTCTCGGCAAGAAGCTCTTCCGCCTCGTCGAAAAACACTTGGAAAAACTGACTCATGTCAATCGTCATTATTAAGCTCCGTGATTTACATTTGTTTGCCCAGACACCAGGCCATTAATTCAGCCAATCACTTTTTTAACTACTTCAGTCAACTTCTGTGGATCAAAAGGTTTGACCAACCAGCCATTCGCACCGGCTGCACGGCCTTTTGCCTTCATGTCGTCACTTGACTCTGTCGTCAACATCAGGATAGGTACGCGTGCGTACGACGGCAATCCACGCAGAGACTTGATCAGGGTGAGACCATCCATACGTGGCATGTTCTGATCTGTGAGTACCAGATCAACAACCTGATTACGTGCCTTCTCCAGGCCGTCCTGACCATCCACTGCCTCTATTACCTGATATCCAGCTGCTTTTAAACTGAACGCTACCATCTGCCTCAAGGAGCCAGAATCATCCACAGCTAAAATTGTCTTGGCCATATTTACTCCGTTATACGAATTGTAGGCAGCTTCTGATCGCCGCCACTTGATTTAAAATAACTCAATGTCACCGCTATCCATATGCTTTTGATGCACTGCTTTACGTAACAAATTCTTCAGATCCGCACTTTGCTTTTCCAGGCGCACGGTAGTCTCGCGCAACAACGCCGTCAATTCGTCTGTTTCACCATCATGTTCAATATCATTACCGACCACACCCAAGGTCCCCAGCACTTCACGCAAACCTTCACATCTTTGCAGAGTTCGTGAAATCAACTGACTGGTCAAATCCTGAAATTGCAAGCTGGTCACGGCCGAACTGATATGTTTGGCGATATCTTCCTGTATAACCTTGAGTCGCAACACACTGTCATCTGAAACACCGCCCGAGCTGACGATTAAATTGATTTCTTCCTGCTCACTCGATATTGCCGCATGCAGCGCCATGAAGCTGACGCCCAGCTTCTCTATCGCCTCACCCAACAGTATGGTGGTTTGCGCAAGGTCAGTCTCAACCTCCAGCAAATGTGCATTTCCGTGATCAGACACACCTGATAAAAGTTGCTTAACCTGAGAACCCAACAGTTTCTTTTTGGACATCTTAAGCATCCTATCTATGCATATTGACTTAATGATGCTGCGTCTTGTTTGTATTTTTCTTGTATTTTGCTTGTCTCTTGCAAATATCTTGCTTTATCAAGGTTTAACTGAAATTTCAGCACTTGAGTCAGACTGATTTGCGACCTCGATAGAGCCGCCGTCCTGTGAAGCAGACTCTTCTGCTTTTTTGTTCATGACGATAATGCTAATTCTTCGATTAATCGGATTCAAAGGATCTTTTTTATCAAACAGCACGGAAGAGGAAAGCCCAACCACTCTTAACATCTTGGACTCATCCATACCACCATAAATCAACTCTCGCCTGGATGCATTGGCGCGATCAGCAGATAATTCCCAATTGCTGTAACCACGCTCACCACTACCATAAGGCGCAGCATCGGTGTGGCCCGACAAACTGATGCGGTTAGGCACATCATTAAGCGCCTTGCCAATTTCGTGCAAAATTTCTCTGGTGTAGGGCTGCAAATCTGCCTTGGCCGACGCAAACATGGGGCGGTTTTGCTCATCCACCATCTGAATACGCAAACCATCAGTCGTGATATCAAGCAAAAGCTGTTTCTTGTATTGCTTCAGTGTAGGGTTGGATTCGATGGCCGCTTCAATTTTAGACTTCAGGCCCTTCAGCCGTTCTGCCTCTACTTTTGCCAGAGCAGCCTCTGCAGCCTGCAGGTTGTAGGTTTTCTTTTGCGTGTCAATCTCGCCTTTACGGCTTTGCCCTTCACGCGCACTCAAATCCTTACCACCGCCCTTGATCACGCTGGAACTATCGCCGCTGCCATCACCACCCGCCATCGCCACCTTCAAAGGAGTTTGAAAATACTCAGCGATGCCGTTCAAATTACCTTTGGCAGTAGAACCAAGCAACCACATCAACAGGAAAAACGCCATCATCGCTGTCACAAAATCGGCGTAGGCAATTTTCCAGGCACCACCGTGGTGGCCACCGGCCACCTTCTTGATGCGCTTGACTATAATTGGTCGTAATTCTTCGCTTGCCATCATCAATCCAGTTTTTATTATTTAGATTTCGATTGCTTAATGTGATCTTCCAACTCAGTGAAAGTTGGCCTTTCAGTCGAATACAATACTTTCCTGCCAAACTCCACCGCCAAAGCCGGTGCATAACCGTTCAAGCTCGCCAACAACGTCACCTTGATACACTGAAAAGTCTTGGATGACTCATCCAGTTGCTGCTCCATCAAACCAGCCAGCGGCCCGACGAAACCATAAGCGAGCAAAATACCCAGGAAAGTACCAACCAGAGCATGGGCAATCAAGATACCAAGTTCGGATGGTGGAATACCAACAGACTCCATCGTATGCACCACCCCCATCACCGCAGCCACAATACCGAAAGCAGGCAAGCCATCACCTAACTTGGCAATGAAATGTGCAGGAACTGCGCCTTCGTGATGATGGGTTTCCAATTCATTGTCCATCAGATTTTCAATTTGAAAGGCATCCATATTCCCTGAAACCATCAGGCGCAAATAATCCCCGATAAACTCCATCATATGATGATCGTGGACAATTGCAGGATATTTACTGAAAAGCGGACTTTCTTCAGGGCGCTCAATATCACCCTCGATGGACATCAGCCCCTCTTTGCGAACCTTGGTCAGAACATCGAACAGCATCGTCATCAGCTCCATATACAAGGCTTTTGTATATTTTGAGCCTTTCAGGACACCTGGAAGTGCCTTCATGGTGGCCTTCAGGGTTTTCGCATTATTACCGACCAGAGAAGCGCCAACCGCAGCGCCGCCTATCATCAGCAATTCCAGGGGCTGAAACAATACCGCGATATGCCCACCGGACAAAACAAAGCCACCAAAGACTGAGCCCAATACGATGATATAGCCGACGATAACTAACACGAGCTTTTACTCCTTAGAGAGGATTTTTTTATAATATCGACTACACTACCTCAGACCTGAAGCATTCACCAGAAATGGAAGGTTAAATATTGCTTCAGGAATACATTTCACTATATGCATTATATGCGCCAGACATAAAGAACGGGGTCATTCGCATTGCTTTTTATAGTTAAATCCGCCTCAATACCAGGCACTTTGAACTCATAACTCATGAATTGCGTACCTGGCCGCATCTCAGCACTGACTTTTTCCCACAAGCCAGGCATGGCCGCTGGTGACAGGTAAGCAAACACGACATCAAACTCAGCAAAATCCAGTTGCAGATAATCTTTTAGATAGAAGTGAACCCTGTGACCAGCCAATTTAGCCCTGAGCCAACTGACCAGCCATGGGAACGGCGCCACCTCCACTCCAAAAAAAGATTGTTGCGGCCGTAGCCTGGCAAGACTGACAGACACACCGCCAAAGCCACTGCCAATATCAATAAAAGACAAATCATCATGCGCAGGTAGTTGCTCAAGAATACACGGCAACAAACTGGATTTGGAAGGAAAATATGGAACTTGTGTACGGTAAGTTGACCAAAACAACAATACCATGAGCACAAAGATTGCAAGACTCACACCTGGATGCAACTGAAAAATCAGCGAAGTGACGACTGCGAAGGGAAAAATGAATTGTATGAGCCACCACCACCAACTCATGCGCAGCAAGAAACTCACCAAGGCAGCCAGGCTGGCGTGAATAATGAGTAGCAAATAAGGGGAAAGTATGCCGCCAAACTGCCACCGGTCGGTGGCGTACAGCAAATAAGACAGGCCAAATGCAAGCAATTGTATGAGCAAGGCCAGAAAAACGGGCGAAGAGAAGACTCCGTCATCCGGTAGGAGTTTGCCTTTGCGGGTTTTTGATGATGCTACCTCCAAGGCTCCTCCTGAATTTTATGCCACCATTTCCAGCGCGGCCTCCGCATCTTTTGCTTTTTTTGTTTTACCTGCCCGTGACGGGACGTGGCATAAACCACAAGCATAATCATCATGCAAATCCAGGCTATGCGCAACAAAATGCCCACCGCATTTGCAACATTTTGCAAAACTCAGCATTTTGCCTTCAAAGAAGCGAACCAAAGTCCATGCACGTGTCAGTGATAATACTGGTTCCTCACCTGCAGGGACAGGCACTTGTTCGAGATACAGGCGATATGCCTTGATCACCGCGTCAATACCATCAACACCGGCATGTTCACGCAGATATTTATGGATATTCATGAACAGGGAAGAATGGATATTGGGCTGCCATGTAATAAACCAGTCGGCAGAAAAAGGCAGCATACCTTTTGGTGGAGATACACCCTTCAACTCCTTGTAAATCTTCAGCAGACGCTCACGCGACAAAGAAGTTTCCGATTCCAGCAATTGCAATCTGGCACCCAGATTGACCAACTCAATCGCCAATTGAATTTCGTGAGCTTCATTTACTACGCTTTTGCTTGCCATGATTTTTCTCCATCCGCCTTGATTTAAATGCCCGACAAATTAATGGATTTCTTCAACTGGCTGACCAGCCATCAAGATCGCAGCATGGGAATGCGCAAGCGCACGCTCCTTGTTGTAATTTGTCAACATGCACAAAATGGAGCTATCTTCGAAGCGGAAACGCGCCAACATCATATTGGAACCTGCCAATTTCAAAATCTGGGCATTATTCAAACCTTCAATCAGGTCTGCGATTTCCTTGCCGATGCCCAAACGGAAAATAGCGGTCGCTTTATCAGCGCGAATCATTTGTTGTGCCAACATCAAATAACTCAAATTGGCATCCCGAATCTCGGCCATCATATCGTTCTGCGTCATTTTCCCACCCTCCAGTTTTGTTATCAGCGGCATGTTTGCGTTGCCAGTGAGATACATTGTGCAGGCTGGTGAAAAGTGGCTGTATAAGCGAGATTCCGTATTTAAACCAAGAAAAAAACGAAGGCATGCCGTAGGAAAATATCCTACAGGCAAATTTAGACATCTACAAAATGAAATTTCGTAGAAAACAGATTTTTATTTTTTTGAATCAGCGAAAGTGGCCAAATCAAAAAATACCAATTAAAACAACGACTTGCGTAAAAATAGACCTTTTACCATATCGTCTTATATTCATTAACGGCAGTACTTTAGAAAACTTTAGGGAAAATTTAAAAATATTTTCGATTTATTTTCTTACCCTTGTAACGGCAACAAATTGTGAAATCTTTAGGGTTAAGCGCAAAAAAAACCAAAAAAAAATCACCTGTTTGCAACAGGTGATCCTTTTTGAATCGTGCAAATAGCTATTTAAGCTATTACTTCTCATATCTATTGTCTTTTCTGCACGCCAACTAAGCCAGAAATTTAGCTTATTTCTACAAAGTCGTATGCCAGATACACTTATCTTTGATTTGCTTATCCAGTCCTGTCAGCAATTTTTCATGCTCCCCCATTTCTTCCTCTGTTGCCATCAATACGGCGATCTCACCAACGGGCATATCAAAGGCGACGACCTCCAGTACTTTTGGCGCATCGTCTTCCTCAATGTCGATTTCAAAACTATTTTGCCCACGCGACATTGCCAGAAAAACATCTGCCAGCAATTCAGCATCCAGCAAAGCGCCATGCAGCTTGCGGTGGGAATTTGAAATCTCATAGCGAGTACAGAGCGCATCAAGGGAATTACGCTTCCCAGGGTGTAATTCTTTTGCCTGAACCAGCGTATCTACAATACTAGGGCAATACTCAGTCAGCGCTGGTAAATTCAGGCGTGCGAGCTCTGCATTCAGGAAGCCAACGTCAAAAGGTGCATTATGAATAATGATTTCTGCATCTTTGATATAAGCGCAAAATTCTTCGGCTACTTGGGCAAATTTGGGCTTATCACTTAAAAACTCAGTGGTTAAACCGTGAACTGCCAAAGCGCCCTCTTCAGAATCTCGTTCTGGATTGATATAGCGATGGAAGTTATTACCGGTCAGCTTGCGGTTAATTAATTCTACGCAACCAATTTCTATGATGCGGTCGCCATTGCGGGCATTCAAACCTGTGGTTTCAGTATCGAGGACTAGCTGCCTACGCATATTCAATCTTCCTATTAGACGACAACAAATATTTATTCAAAATTAATCACAGTTGATCAAACACCCAGCGCAAGGCGATGCCTGTCCCCGGCTCAGCCTGGCAAAACCTGCTTTGCATGCCAACACCTGCAGCAAATAATAAATCCTTGCCAATAGAGACATATGGTAAGCGTTCACGCTGCCAGAAAGGTATCTGCAAGGACTGATAATGGCTTTTCATATCGCGGGTAGAGCGGTTTTCTCCCAGCTTCAGCCTCTCCCCTCCCCTGCGCAGATGCAAGGAAAGCGTTTGCGACTTTAACCAGGACACATCCAGTCCGCGCTCTGCCGGATCAAAATACAGGCTACCAGCAAACTCAGGAAAATGGATATGTGCCTGTCCTTGCCAGGCAAATTCATGTTCGCTGTCCTCTTCTGCCATCTCAGTTTTTTGCGCAGACAAATAGACGATGTCCTTATAACGATGTATGGCAACGGTATCGTGATGGATGGTAATACGTGCATCTTCACGTCCGTCAAATAGCTGGTTTTGCATTTCTTTCAGCCGCGAGGTCGTGGGCATGCGTACACCAGCCTTTGAAAACCAGTAACGGAACAAATTATCTCTGCGTGCAGGGCTCAGTGCACGCATGGCAGCAATACCCAATCCCGCTTCAAAGGAGCAATCGGCGAAATCCTGCCCGGCAACTTCCAGCAGCAAGTCTTGCGCCGCTTGAAAATGGGTGGCTGAACGGGCGATACGTTCTGAGTAGCCAGGCGATAAGCCTTCGAGTACTGGCATTACACTGTGGCGTATGGCATTACGCAGATAACGCTGGTCAGTATTGGACTCATCTTCGATATAGCTTAAACCCCGTTGGCTCGCATAGGCTTCCAGCGTAGTTCGCTTTTCTGTCAGCAGTGGCCGCCCAAGCATGACTTCATCATGGCCAAACAGATTAGGTGCACGATGACAAACATCCATGCCTGACATGCCAGCCACACCACTACCGCGCAACAATTGCAATAACAGGGTTTCTGCCTGGTCATCCTGATGATGGGCAGTCAGGATCAAGGGAATGCCGGTACTTTTCGACATCCGCCCCAAAGCCTGGTAACGCCCCTTGCGGGCAGACGCTTCCACGCCATCGCCGCTGTCGCGGGCAACCAGAATACGCTCAGCATGAAAGTCTACTTCGCCTGATACACACACAGCCCGGCAATGATCAAGCCAGACATCAGCATTCGGACTTAAGCCGTGATGTATGTGAAAAGCATGCAGTGAAATTTTGGCACGGCGGCAATAATTGATTGCCAGGTCCAGTAAGACCGTAGAATCCAGACCGCCGCTATAGCCTACTGCGAGGCCATTTTGCAGATTTCCTTCACAGAAATCAGCAATAATGGCATCGAGTTTTTTTGAGAATGCTTGCTCGAGACTGGAGCAATGTTGATCTGGCCTCATTCAGCAAGTTTCGTTTCCTTAAACTTGCCGTAGCTCATTAACTTCTCATGACGTGCAGCCAGCAAATCCTTGGTTTTTACACCCTGGAACTGACGCAGGGTATCTGCCAGTGCACGTTTAACCAAGGCACACATCTGCTTGGGATCTCTGTGGGCACCACCCAGAGGTTCATTGATGATCTTGTCGATCAAACCCATGGCTTTCAGTCTGTGAGCTGTCAAACCCAATGCCTCGGCCGCATCAGATGCACGGTCGGAAGTCTTCCACAGGATGGAAGCACAACCTTCAGGAGAAATTACGGAGTAAGTAGCGTACTGCAACATCAGCACCGCATCGCCAACAGCCAGCGCCAGCGCACCACCAGAACCACCTTCACCAATAATAGTCGTGATCAGCGGTACTTTCAGTTCTGCCATGACATATAGATTGTGGCCAATAGCTTCAGACTGACCGCGCTCTTCAGCGTCTATGCCAGGCCAGGCGCCAGTGGTGTCGACAAAGGTAAATACGGGAATATCAAATTTTTCAGCCAGTTTCATCAGGCGCATGGCCTTGCGATAACCTTCAGGCTTGGGCATGCCAAAATTGCGCATGGCGCGTTCTTTGGTGTCACGGCCTTTTTGGTGGCCCATGACCATACATGCCTGACCATTAAACCTTGCCAAGCCACCAACAATGGATTGATCATCGGAAAAACTGCGGTCACCATGCAACTCATGAAAGTCAGTAAACATCTGATTCACATAGTCCATGGTGTATGGACGCTGTGGATGACGGGAAATCTGCGACACTTGCCATGGAGTCAACTTGGCGTAAATATCCTTCGTCAACATCTGGCTTTTCTTCGACAGTCTGTCTATTTCTTCAGAAATATCGACTGCCGAATCATCCTGAACAAAACGCAGCTCTTCTATTTTTGTTTCCAGTTCTGCAATTGATTGTTCAAAATTTAAAAATGTCGTTTTAGTCATCGTGCCTCCTTAACATCACACGAGTTGATAAAAAAATCCAATTTCATTCTGGCGCGGGCGCAATGTTTAATTGAATAATGTGTCGCTCTGCCTAGCGTACAAAAGAACCATTTAGATGATTTTTTTGCAAAATTCGTATGCATACATAATGGACATATTGTCCTGACGGAGCAGATTAGATATCAAAACTGGCCTCGCTGTCCAGTGTTCGGCACTTTTTGCTTGAGTTCGGGCAGTAGAAATCAGCATCCACACACCTGTTACCGTTGCCAAAACCACTGGCGAAATGCTGCTTACTTGTCAAAGTCATTGTCAAACACCCATAGTCAGCAACTTATTTGATAAGATGGCGCTTTGCTCATTAGCCAGTATACCATTGCAGCTTACATGTTCTGCCAAACTCCTATAAATCCAAGACCGAACACCATGCGCCACATTTTAAAGAATGTTCTTACCTTATCCAGTCTGTCATTGCTGTTGATGTCTGCCCACGTCCGGGCAGATGATGCAGCTGACGTTGGCAAATTGCTCAGATCTGGCCAGGTAAGTGAGGCCTTGCAAAAAGTGGATGCCGCCCTGGCGCAACGTCCCAAGGACGCGCAGATGCGTTTTCTCAAGGGATTGATACTGACAGAGCAAAACAAATCGGCAGAAGCTATCACCGTTTTCTCGAAGCTGACTGACGATTACCCGGAATTGCCTGAGCCCTACAATAATCTGGCAGTCTTGTATGCATCATCTGGTCAGTACGACAAAGCCCGTGCAGCTCTGGAGATGGCGATCAGGACCAATCCAACTTATGGCACAGCACATGAAAACCTGGGTGATGTATATGCAAAACTGGCCAGCCAGGCCTATGACAAGGCTTTGCAACTCGATTCCAGCAATAACACTGCCAAATTAAAGCTGACCCTGGTCAAGAATCTGGTAGGCAATACCACCGGCGGCACCAATCCCAAGACAGCAATGGCATCCCCTGCACCTGCTACCAATGCAGCCGCTCCAGCCAAAGCCAGCGCTACCGTAGTTGCTGCAGCAAAACCTGAGGCTGAAACTGCCAAGCCTGAACCTAAATCCAAACCTGCTCCTGCAGCCGCAACTACTGCTACTAATGATAAGACTGAAGAAGATGTGCTGAAGGCAGTAGAAAACTGGGCTAAAGCCTGGAGCAGCAAGGACACCAATGCCTATCTGGGGCATTACGCAAAAGATTTCCAGACACCCAAAGGCGAGTCTTATAAAGCCTGGGCAGAAGAACGTCGTAACAGGATAGAAGGCAAAGGCCGCATCAACGTTAAAATTGAATCTGCCAAAATCGATGTCGATGGCAACACTGCCACGGTCAAGTTCCGTCAGATATATACATCTGACCAGTTGACTGCCAACAGCCGTAAAACCTTGCACATGGTAAAGCAGGACGGCAAATGGCAGATCAAACAGGAGCGTGCGGGTAGCTAATGTTTTTCGCTGTCAATTCTGATACTCCGGCCGCAGTCAAAGCCGGAAAATCACGCGTTTTTGCTGTTCTTGCTCTGACATGTCTGGCGTATCTCGCTTCGCCAACTCTTGTCGTGGCCAAGTCACGCCCCAATAAAGTCGCACCGGCTGAAATTAATCCAAATGCCCCGGACCCGGACGCATTATTAATCGAAGTCTACAAAAACCTGGCCGCAAATAATTTGCAACAGGCGCAGACCAAGATAGATGCACTGGTAGAAGCCTATCCGCACTTCCAGCTGGCACATTTGATACAAGGTGACTTGCTGCTGATGCACACCCGTCCGGTACGCAGTTTTGGTGTCGGTGCCTTGACGCAACCCGATAAACTGAAAGACCTGCGGGATGAGGCAGCGGCACGCATACGCTCATATCGTGAACGCCCCGCCGCCGACCTGATCCCCAGAGCCATTTTGCAATTGCGCGATGACCAGAAGCAGGCCATCGTCGTCGATGCGAAAAAATCGCGCTTATATGTGTATGAAAATGCCGCAGGCCAGCCGCGCCTGATTAATGATTTCTATATCAGCCAGGGCAAGTTTGGCATCAACAAACTAAAAGAAGGCGATCAAAAAACCCCTATAGGGGTGTATTACATCACCAGCCGCCTGGCGGGCACAAAACTGCCGAGTTTTTATGGCCCAGGTGCTCTGCCACTAAATTACCCGAATGAATGGGACAAATTCAATGGTCGCAATGGCTCTGGCATCTGGTTGCACGGCATGCCACCTGAAAGCTTCAGCCGCCCCCCCCTTGCATCAGATGGCTGCGTGGTATTGACGAATCCGGATTTTTTAAAAATCTCTTCCATGGTGGACATAGGCAAGACGCCAGTTATCATCAGCGAGCAAGTGGAATTTGTCAGTCGCAATAAATGGATGTTGGATAAAAATTTTGCCGAAAAACTACTGGATGACTGGCGTCTGGACATGCAGAGCCAGAACGCCAACCGCATTCTGACGAATTATTCGCGCAATTTTAAGACTACGCAGGGTGACAATCTCAACACCTGGTTCCCAAAACAGCAACAAAGCTGGGATAACTGGCATAATCCTGCTATTAAATTAAAAGACGTAACCCATTTCCGCTACCCCGGTAAAGACGAACTGATAGTCAGCACCTTTACCCAGGAAACCAGCAATGGGAAAAGCAAAGCGGCCATTCGTAAGCGCCAGTACTGGCTGAAAGAAGCTGCCAGATGGCGCATAATTTACGAAACCACTGTCTGAACTAGTTGTTTACTCTTAATTCATCAACCAATAACGTATGTTGAATATGAAAATTTCAAAATCCGGACTAAACAGTGTATTGCTGGGTACCTGCCTGATGATGGCAAGCGCCTTTAGTTTTGCCGAAGCGCAACCCAAGGTTTCCCTAAAAACCAATATGGGTGAAATCGTTATTGAGCTTTACCCGGAAGCAGCCCCGAAGACCGTAGATAACTTCTTGAAATATGTTAAAAGTGGGCATTACAAAGGGACGATTTTCCACCGTGTCATCGATAATTTCATGATACAGGGCGGCGGCTACGACAAGGATATGAAAGAAAAACCGACGAATAAATCGGTCCCTCTGGAAGCCCGTGAAGCACTGGAACATGGCTTGAAAAACGACCTGGGCGTAGTCGCAATGGCCCGTACGCAAGACCCTAATTCAGCAGGCGCGCAGTTTTACATCAATGTCAAAGACAATGATTTCCTGAACCATCAAGTCTTGCCTGAGGGTGACCCGGTAGAGTTTCCCTACCGTGGCAACATCGTCACCGAAAGACGCGCCAGGGCACTGGCAATGACCGCTGGCTATACGCCTTTTGGCAAAGTCATCAAGGGCATGGAAGTCGTTGAAAAAATTAAAGTGGTAGAAACTGGTGAAGCTAAAATGATGCAAAATGTACCAACCAAACCAGTTATTATTCAATCCGCTACCTTGTTAAAATAAACACATCACTAACCTTTTAGAAATGAAGGACTATCATGGCCGTTATTCTGACCACCAACTTCGGTGACATCAAGATTGAACTGAACGAAGAAAAAGCTCCAAAAACTGTTGCCAATTTCCTGGCTTATGTTGAATCTGGTCACTACAACGGTACTATTTTCCATCGCGTGATTGATGGCTTCATGATACAAGGCGGCGGTTTTGAGCCTGGCATGAACCAGAAGTCCACCAATGCACCTATCGAAAATGAAGCCAAAAACGGCTTGAAAAACGAGCGTTATGCATTGGCCATGGCACGTACTGGCGACCCACACTCTGCTTCTGCGCAGTTCTTCATCAATACGGCAAACAACAGCTTCCTTGACTACCCAGGTCAGGACGGCTGGGGTTACTGCGTATTTGGCAAAGTCGTGGAAGGGATGGACATAGTCGACAAAATCAAAGGCGTGAAAACTACCCGTACTGGCATGTTCCAGGACGTACCGGTAGAAAACGTCCTGATCGAAAAAACGCAAATCGTTTAATACCATTTACTCTATTTCATGATCGCAGACCACAACGCGAATCAGACAAAAGCGCAACCTGAACTGGTTGCGCTTTTTGTTTCTGATACACATTTAAATCCCGCCCTGCCCCTTACTACAGCAGCTTTTTTAAGCTTTCTCGACAAGCAGGCCACACAGACCAAGTCGCTATATTTACTGGGGGACTTGTTTGAATATTGGGTGGGTGATGACAATATCAGTGACACCTATAATTCATCCATAGTCCAGGCGCTGCGCAAAGTCCATAATCACGGTGTGCAGCTGTACTGGATCGCCGGAAACCGGGATTTTTTAATCGGCGAGGATTTTTCTGCTGCTACCGGTGCGGTTTTACTGGATGACCCCAGCGTGATTGATCTGGCTGGAAGAAAAGTGGTCATCAGTCATGGCGATGCGCAATGTACGGACGATCATGCCTACATGAAGTTTCGCGCGCAAGTCAGGCAGGCAGAATGGCAAAAGACTTTCCTGGCAATGCCGCTTGATCAGCGCAAAAAAATTATTGAAGGCCTGCGTACTGAAAGCAAGATGGAACAAAAACAAAAATCCGTCGCCATCATGGATGTCAACGCAGATGCCATCGCAGCACTGTTCCTGCAAACGGGTGCCAGCACCATGATACATGGCCACACCCACAGACCAGCCATACATATTAACGGTGAAAAAACCAGATATGTATTACCGGACTGGGATTGTGAAGACCAGGACAAGCGCGGCGGCTGGCTGGCAGCCTACAGTGATGGCAGCATTCAGACTTACGACTGGGATGGAAGCCTCAAGTAAATTATTTTGCCATCAGGCGTTGACAGTATCTGAACGCAAATGACCGGCACTGATGGTCAGCACCCGTCCACATCTGGCCGCAATCGACAGATCGTGGGTAACCAGCACCAGGGTAGAGCCACGCTCACGGTTCAGGCTAAACATCAGGTTGATAATTGCCTCACCCGTAGCAGCGTCGAGACTACCAGTAGGTTCATCAGCAAAAAGCAAAGGTGGCTCAGTCACAAAAGCCCTGGCCAGCGCTACCCTTTGCTGCTCACCGCCTGACAAAAACTTGGGGTAATGCCTGAGCCTGGATGCCAGTCCGACATGCTCCAGCATTTTTTCTGCCTTGGCACGTGCCTGCTTATCACCGCGCAACTCCAGTGGCAGCATGACATTCTCCAGCGCATTCAGGTGCATCAATAACTGGAAGGACTGAAATACAAAGCCCAGGTTCTCTTTACGGAATTGCGCCCTGCCATCTTCTGTTAAATCAAAAATATCCACTCCATCAAGCAAGACCTTGCCTTCCGTTGGCGTATCCAGCCCAGCCAGTATGCCCAGCAGAGTTGACTTGCCTGAACCAGAGGCACCAACAATTGCAAGCGTCTGCCCTGCTTGCGCGGTAAAATCTATGCCATTCAGTATACTCAGCTCGCCAGTCGCATCTGCTACGCGCTTGGTCAGGTGCTTTACTTCTATTGCCGCTTTGTTTGATTCCATAAGGTCTTTGCGTATGCTCTTTACTCAATTGTCAGGTCACGTCAGCAGACTATTAAAACAAGCCCTGGTGCTCGTGATATTTGCGATTACTGCTTTGCCTGCTTATTCTGCATCAAAAACCATCCTCGTGCTCGGCGATAGTTTATCAGCCGAATATGGACTTGAGCGTGGCAAAGGCTGGGTAGCCTTACTGGGGCAAAAATTACAGCAAAAAAATATTCCAGCCACAGTCATTAATGCCAGTATCAGTGGTGACACCACCAGTAGCGGAAAATCGCGGTTGGGGAGTTTACTGGAAAGGCATCATCCAGATATCGTTATCATTGAACTGGGCGGCAATGATGCCTTGCGCGGCTTGTCACTCAAAGCTTCCGAGAGTAATTTCCAGGCCATGATAGATATGGTAAAGGCGCAAAAAGGCAAAGTTTTGTTAGCCGGCATGAGAATCCCTCCCAATTATGGCCCCGATTATTCCGAGCGTTTTTTCTCGCTATTTGGCAAGCTGGCAAAAGCCAACAAAACCGCACTTGTCCCTTTTTTGCTGGAAGGCATAGCTGAAAAAGATGAGTTTTTTCAGCAGGACCGCATTCATCCTATAGCTGATGTACACCCAACCATCGTCAATAATGTCCTGCCAAACCTGCTTCCCTTACTAGGTAAGTAAAGTCATGAAATATCCTGAACTGCTGGATTTTCCAGAGGTATTCAAGCGACGCGCAGAATTTGACGCCATCATTGATGTGCGCAGCCCGGCTGAGTTTGCTGAAGACCATATTGCCCATGCCATCAATTGCCCGGTGCTGGATAATGAAGAACGCATTATCGTTGGCACCATGTATAAGCAAGTTGGGTCGTTTGAAGCCAAGCGCCTGGGTGCAGCCCTGGTAGCAAAGAATATAGGACGACACATAGAAAACCTGTTTCAGGACAAGCCACGCGACTGGAAGCCTTTGATTTATTGCTGGCGCGGCGGCAACCGCAGTGGCGCCATGGCACATATCTTTGCCAAAATAGGCTGGCCAGTAGTGCAATTGAATGGTGGTTACAAGGCATACAGGCAATTTGTTAATCTGAGCTTGAGCGCAGAATTGCAGCATTTTCAATGGCAGGTTTTATGCGGCCCCACCGGCAGCGGCAAGAGCCGTTGCCTACAAACCTTGGCAGGTCTGGGCGCACAAGTGCTGGATCTGGAACAATTAGCTGCCCATCGGGGCTCAGTGTTAGGTGACATTCCCGAGCATGCACAACCCTCGCAAAAGCAATTCGAGAGCCGTATTTTTGAACAACTGCAGCAATTTGATGTACAAAAATTGGTTTACGTAGAAGCAGAAAGTAAAAAAATTGGCAATCTGAGAGTACCAGAAAACCTGATGCAAGCCATGCGTGCCTCAGGCTGCCTGCAAGTTAATTTGCCATTGGAAAAAAGAGTGGAATTCCTGGTGGAAGAATATGCTCACTTCATGCAAGATACAGAAAGTCTGAATAAACAATTGCATTTTCTGACCGCCCTACACGGCAAAGAAAAAATTTCTGGCTGGAAGCAAATAGCGCAAGATGGTGAACTCACGCAACTGGTCAAAGAATTGCTGGAGCAGCACTATGACCCAGCCTACGGCAAATCAATCGCGAGAAATTTTGTGGGATACAGCAAGGCTAGGCAAATAGAACAAAACGATATTGGAGAATCGGACTTCCATGAATCTGCACGTCACATCTTGAGTTTTGCGGATCAAAATCCCATCAATGCCTGAGCATAGTCTAAAAACTCAGCCATCGACATCATCGACAATTCTTTGCCCTTCGTCTTCCAGGCCATCAAACTGCCTGTGATTGACCGCCCACCAGAATACCGCACCAATGGCAAACACCAGCACCAGGCTCAGCGGTATCAGCAAATAAAGTATGTCCATAATTTCTTGTACTACTCTTTATATCAGTCCTGCATCAGATAGATGGGCTGTGGCAATAGATACAGGCGCAGGGCATTCAACACCACAATCAGCGAACTCAGCGACATACCTAATGCAGCATGCCAGGGCTCAAGCCACCCACACATAGCAGCGGGTATCGCCAATAAATTGTAAAGCACAGCCCACGCGAGATTTTCGCGTATCAGTCTATAAGCCTTACTGGCTACCGTCATGCCAAAGTCCAGGTCCAGCAAGCGATTGGACATCAATAATACATCACTGCGCGATTGTGCAATTGGTGCTCCCTGCCCCATCGCTACCGACACATCAGCCAGTGCCAATACAGGCCCGTCATTCATGCCGTCGCCAACCATGACTACCGTTGCGCCGCCTGTCTGCAACTGCTGCACTATTTCATACTTGCCCTCAGGGCCGAGACCGGCATGCGCATCATGAATACCGCATTGCGCAGCAATTTTATTGACGACCTCCAAGCGATCACCTGATAACAGCATGACTTTCTTGCCCTTGCCTTTTAAATTTCTGATCGCTTCAATTGCATCGTCACGCAGTACGTCGTCGAGTGCAAACCATAAGAGATTGCCATCCTCATTCGCCAGCACAGTCAGTGTTTGCCCTTCAAAACCCGAAGGAATGGACATTTCCTGAGCATGTAATTCACGCGCGAACTCCATACTACCCAAGCGATAAGCTCGTCCCTCAAATTCAGCCTCAATACCACCACCTGGCACCTCCCTTACTTTGCGCAAGTCTGGCATATCTTGATTCAAATTTTTTTGCGCCAGATAATCGCCAATTGCTTTGGATACCGGATGTGTAGATTGGCAAGCCAGCGCCATGGCAATTGCTGAAGTAGTGGGTACATCATCAGCAGACAGCATTTCCCTGACCTGTAATTTGCCCATGGTCAGTGTGCCGGTTTTATCAAAAACAATATGCGTGGCTGATGCCATGGCTTGTATGGCTTTTGATTTTGCCAGCAATACGCCATTTTTAGCCAGAATACCTATGGCTGCAGACATGACACCCGGCGTCGCCAGAGACAAGGCGCATGGACAAGTCACCACGATGATGCTGATGGCGATCCACAATGCGCGGTCAGGATCTATTTGCCACCAGACGACACCGCTGACAAAGGCAAGCAGCAGTATGATGATTAGAAAACGGCTGGCATGTTTATCTGCCAGTAAAACCAACGGTGGTTTTTCCAGTGAAGCTGATTCCATCAAGCCTATCAAGGCCGACAATTGAGTCGCGCCACCTACCTGTTTTGCCTGCATCACTAGGGCGCCATGAAGATTCACTGATCCGGCCAATAAATTACTACCGGTCGTTTTACTGACGGGTAAAGATTCACCCGTCATCAGTGCCTCATCACAACTGCTATCACCCGCAATGACCACACCGTCCGCAGGAATATGCTCACCAGCGGCGACCAATAAATAATCACCTGACAGCAAGGCTGTTACCTCAACAGTCTCTAGCGCCTGCTGCGGATAGGTGAGGTAGCGTTGCGCCATCGCCGGGGACAATTGCGTCAGTATTCTCAATGCCGCAGTCGTGCGTTTTTGCACTTTGGATTCAATCAATCTTGCGCCCAGCAAGAGGAAGACAAACATGATGGCCGAATCAAAATACACGGCACCACCATAAAATGTCGCCCAGACGCTGGCAAAAAAAGTCAGCAATATGCCCAGAGAAACGGGTACATCCATGCCTATATGGCGATTTTTCAAATCACGCCAGGCGGAAGAAAAAAAAGGTGCAGCTGAAAACCCCATGACAGGCACGGCGATGATCATGCTGGCCAGCTTCAGCAACTTGTCGACATCTGGCGTCAAGTCACCATCAATCTGTGGTATCGGAACCAGGTAGGCAGGAAAAGCATACATCATTACCTGCATCATGGCGAAGCCAGCAACAAACAAGCGCCACAAGGCGCGCTTGCTTTCTTTTTGCTCCAATTCATCTGGAGACTGGCTGGCTGGCAAAGCACCATAGCCCAGGTCAGTGACAGCAGCCAATATACGTTTGAGCGTCAGTAATTCAGCATCCCAGGAAATATCGGCACGATGACTGGCGGGATTAATCTTGAAGGAAATAACGCCCGGCAATTGCCTGATACGAAACTCAATCAATTGCACACAAGCAGCACATCGCATGCCTGAGAGATTCAGTTTTTCACTGACAAGCCCTTGCTGTTGGGCTATTGCATTGACGTCTGGCATTAGCGCGCTCGCATTTGTCATGCCTTTACCTCGCCAGCGTCTGGCTGGTTTTATTCATCATATATTCAGCCACCAGCTTATTTTGCTCGACCGTACGCAAAATCGCCAGGCAGCCATGGCAGCATACTGGCTGCATGCGGCCATCAAATGAGGTAGTCAGTGCATTGCTTTTGCGCATTTTTTCGCCGCAATGAAAGCAGTCAGTCTTTTCACTTGTTTTAAAAGCGAAAAACTTTGTCTCAAAAAGCGCTGAAAATACAAATGCCATGATTAATGATTGAGGATAAAGGGTAGGTCTAGCGATCAAATTGCTTTGATGTTACAGGAGAGAAAATGGCGACACTTGATTCAAATCAAGTATGAGAGAAGAAAAACAGGCATAAAAAAACGGTAGCGTTGCACTACCGTTTCTTTTACTTCATGGATACTAATGGCTACTTTATGGCTACTAATATTGCTACTGCTGCTAACTCAGCGAGGGTTCTTAGAAACCTCAGGTCCGTGAACTAAACGGATGGGTACTTCACAAATTGTAGACTATCCACTTCATTAATAACCGGCACACAAGACACCGGAGCTCAAATTCAATCCGCCTTGGATACAAAAAATATCTTGTATATCGACCTCCTTCTTTTGAACCAGTTACGCCCCTAATATATGCCAACTCGATAACGAGTGGAAGAAAAAAATAACTATGCAAGCAGCCAACAGGATTAAGAAAATCAACCAAACAAAATGGCTAATTAGCGCATGCTAGGAGCATTTCCCTTCAAGATCGTGGTAGCTGCGCTGGCACCTATGGACGCACCAAATTTTTTCAAGACACGCTCAGGCAAGCCTTCTTTCTGAGTATAGTCGACGATGTTTTCGACCTTGATGACATCACGTGCAATAGAATCCACAGAACCAAAATCATCTGCCAGCCCCATTTGCACAGCCTTGCTACCTATCCAGAACAAGCCAGAAAACATTTCTGGCGTTTCTTTCAAACGCTGTCCACGCCCTGCACGCACGGCGTCAATGAATTGCTGGTGAATTTCATTGAGCATGGTTTGCGAAAAAGCTTTTTGTTTTTCTGTTTGCGGCGAAAATGGGTCCATGAAACCCTTGTTTTCACCTGCCGTCATGAGGCGACGCTCTACACCCAGCTTATCCATGAGACCGGTAAAGCCAAAACCATCCATGAGCACACCAATAGAGCCGACGACGCTGGCTTTATTGACGAAGATTTTATCGGCAGCTACCGCAATGTAATACCCACCAGAGGCGCAAATCTCATCCACCACGACATACAGTTTTTTCGTAGGATATTCTTTGCGCAGCCTGCCCATTTCGTCATTGATCATGCCAGCTTGTACTGGGCTGCCACCAGGGCTATTGATACGCACCACGACAGCGACTGAACCTGGGTCAGCAAACGCCCGGTTCAATGCCGGGATCACCGAGTGAGCGCTGCCTGCACCTTCTGACTCTATGGTGCCGTCAATTTCTATGAGCGCTGTGTGATGCCCAAGGTTTTCCATTTCAGTGCTTGCATAATCGCTGAAATAGTAAAACGCGAAAATAATCACCGATAAAAAAGCAAACCTGAAAAAGATACTCCAGCGCCTGCGCAAGCGCTGCTCACGCAAGGAGTCTGTCGCCAGTTTTTCTAACAGCTGACGTTCCCAGCCTTCTTTTTTATCGCTTTCGCTCGCTGGCGAACTCGGAAATTGCTCATTCATAATTTTTCCAGAAATCAGGCAATGACAGCTTGTATATAATCATCGGGATGCCAGTAAATCTGCCCTTCTTCTTCACTGACATTAATTTTTCGCAGGCGACCGCCACGGCAAGGCCCACCCGTGCAATAGCCGGTATCTGGCTGGTAAATAGCACCATGAGTGGCACACATGATGTAAAGACCGCTGGATTCCAGGAATTCACCCGGATTCCAGTCCAGCTCCACTGGCACATGGGCACAGCGGTTTAAGTAACCATGTACTACGCCGTCATAACGGATGACGAAACCGACAGCATCGTCACTGCCGGCGGTGACGGGGAAGCGCACACCCTTGCCACCTTCTATCAATTCATCAGATTTACATACGGAAATTGACTTCATCTTTATCTCTTATCTGCCACTTTTGTTCAGGCATTTTCACGCAGCCACTCATGCAACTGAGCAACGTCTTTTGCAGAAAATATAGGTTGCATGTTCTGCAGTGCAAGCACGTCATGTGCGCCATATTCAACTGCAATCGCTGCGGCGCCTGCATTATTGGCCATCAGCAAGTCATGTGTGGTGTCACCTATCATGACAGTGCGGCGCATGTCTTGCCCCAGCTCACGTGTTAACTCTTGCAACATTGCAGGGTGTGGCTTGGAAAACGTCTCGTCGGAGCAACGTGTCGCGTCAAATATCGAGGTCAGTTTGGCGGTATGCAAAGCGCGGCTCAGGCCAACCCGGCTGGCACCGGTTGCCACTGCCAAAAAGTAACCCTCTTGCGCCAGTTCGGCCAACATTTCCCTGACACCCTTAAACAGGGGCAACTCATGGTCCTTGGTCAAGAAGTGATGGCGGAAACGCTCAACCACCCTTGGATACAGCTTGGGGTCTATGCCCGGCATAGCCACCTGTATTGCTTCAGGCAAGGCGAGCCCTATGACATAAGAAGCGATATCTTCTTTGGGAACCGGCAAACCAAGGTCTCTCGCTGCGGACTGCATGCATTTGACGATGGCAGCTGTGCTGTCCATCAGGGTTCCGTCCCAGTCAAATACAATTAAATCAAATTGCTTTTTTGCCATATATTCAATAAACGCGCACACATCAGCATGCGCGACATGTTTCTCATCAATAACGGCATCATACCATTACTAAACCATTAAGACTTTTCCAGACGAAGGCGCTAAGCCAGGCTTTTCAGAAAATCTTCACATTCTTTGGGCAAAGCTGCATTCACCGTCACAGTCTTTCCCGTCTCGGGATGAACAAAGCTGATCTGGTGGGCATGCAGGAACATGCGTTTCAGTGCGCCGCGCCCTTCAGTCACCTTCAGCAAAGCGCGATTTAGGGAAAAGTCACCATATTTGTCATCGCCCGCAATAGCGAAACCACTGGCCGAAAGATGTACGCGAATCTGATGGGTACGTCCCGTTTTCAGCTCCGCCTCAAGCAGGGCGAAATCGCGATATTTTTTCTGCAAAGTAAATACCGTATGCGAGGCCATGCCATCAGCTTGCACCCGCACACGGCGCTCACCTTCTGCTGTTGTATACTTATGCAATGCCAGTTTGACATGTTGGCGGGCATTCTTCCAGTCGCCATGCACCAGGGTCAGATAACGCTTGTCAGTAACACCATCACGCATTTGCTCATGCAAATTTGTTAATGCACTACGTTTTTTGGCCAGCAAGAGTATGCCTGAAGTTTCCCTGTCCAGTCTGTGCACCAGCTCCAGGAACTTGGCGTCCGGCCTCGATGCGCGCAATTGCTCTATGACGCCGTAACTGATACCGGAGCCACCATGCACTGCCACGCCAGCTGGTTTGTTAATTATCAATAAATGATTATCTTCAAACAGGATGGGGAATTCATGCTTGGGCACGACCTGTTCGCTGACTTCCGCCATGCGGATTGGCGGGATACGAACGACATCGCCCTCCACCAGGCGGTACAACTGGTCTATGCGGCCTTTGTTAACACGCACTTCGCCAGAGCGCAGAACCCGGTAAACATGGCTTTTTGGCACACCTTTGCAAATACGTAACAAGAAATTATCAATACGCTGCCCCGCCTCTTCTTCCGAGATCGTGAGCATCTGAACTTTGGGTTGGGAGGCCGAAGGCTGCTGAGGGGAAGGCTTTTCCATCTGAATTTGATGTGCTCCCCTATTAATTGTCGCTAAGTCCTTCATTTTGAATATATAATCATTTTCGCTTCAGCATTTTGTGCTTTAGCAGTGTAAGAGGAATAAACGCCTATTTTACACAGGGGCATGTCCATCGGCCTCGCCTGTTTGCAAATTTGATGGAAAAGATGTGTATGCAGCGTCATTTGCATGTCAAGGTAACAGCCAATTGTTGTTATCGGGCGTAGACAAATGAAGTTGGATCAGAGAGTTTGAATTGTAAGGATATTAGTCTGGCAAGAGGCGCGGGTTTACATATGAACCAGTGAGCTTGCCGGTTGATGGTTGAGGTAATAGGGTCGATTCCGCCAGACACAACAAAATAAGATGGTCTGGCACCAAAGTTGCTCATCGCCTGGCGTTGTACTTGCTTGTTCACCAATAAGCAAGGCAGACAACGTGGGGGACATGTGCACTCGAACTTGATTTACTTTAATCGTCCGCGCCCAACGCAAAACAGATGGCCGTTTCATCAGTTCTACTTGGCTTTTAACGCCATATAGACTCCGCCCTGCTTTGCCTCAGGCATTTCCCTCCCCCTCAAACACTCCGCTCCCGCGTACATCCCGTATCAGTACAGTTGCCCCTTCAATGGATGGCAACACAAGATGACCACCAGGTCACGGAGTAAAAACATGAAACGTATGCTGTTCAACGCGACGCAGCAAGAAGAGTTGCGCGTTGCTATCGTCAATGGGCAAAAGCTCATCGACATTGATATCGAGACTGCCGGTCGCGAACTGCGCAAGTCCAATATCTACAAAGGCGTGATCACTCGTATCGAGCCTTCCCTTGAAGCCTGTTTCGTCAACTACGGCGAAGAACGTCACGGTTTCCTCCCCTTCAAAGAAGTTGCCCGCACCTATTTCAAAGAAGGCGTGGACGTACGCAATGCTTCAATTAAAGAAGCGCTGCGCGAAGGCCAGGAAATCATGGTCCAGGTTGAAAAAGAAGAGCGTGGCAACAAGGGCGCAGCCCTGACCTCGTTCATTTCGCTGGCTGGCCGCTACCTGGTATTGATGCCTAACAACCCACGTGGTGGTGGTGTTTCCCGCCGCGTTGAAGGTGAAGACCGTCAAGAATTGCGCGAAACCATGGACAAACTGGACTTGCCTGGTGGCATGTCCGTTATTGCCCGTACCGCCGGCATAGGCCGTAATGTTGACGAATTGCAATGGGACTTGAATTACCTGATGCAACTCTGGCGTGCAATCGAAGGCGCCGGCAAATCGTCTCCAGGCGCCTTCCTGATTTATCAAGAGTCATCCCTGGTGATCCGCGCCATACGCGACTATTTCCAGCCTGACATTGGTGAAATCCTCATCGATACTGATGAAATCTACGAACAGGCTCAGCAGTTCATGAGCCACGTGATGCCCGACATGGTGCATCGCGTTAAACGTTATAGCGATGATGTACCGCTGTTCTCACGTTTCCAGATCGAACATCAGATTGAAACTGCCTATTCCCGCACCGTACCTCTGCCATCTGGTGGCGCGATCGTTATCGATCATACTGAAGCCTTGGTGTCAGTGGACGTTAACTCGGCCCGCTCCACCCGTGGTGGCGATATCGAGACGACCGCTTTCAATACCAATCTTGAAGCAGCTGAAGAAGTAGCCCGTCAATTGCGTTTGCGCGACCTGGGTGGCTTGATCGTGATCGATTTTATCGACATGGAAAATGCCAAGAACCAGCGCGAAGTTGAAACCCGTCTCAAAGATGCCCTGCGCTATGACCGCGCACGTGTGCAAATGGGCAAGATTTCCCGCTTTGGCCTGATGGAATTGTCTCGCCAGCGCTTGCGCCCTTCGCTGTCCGAAGGCAGCCACGTGACTTGCCCGCGTTGTAACGGCACCGGCCATATCCGCGATACCGAGTCTTCTGCCCTGCAAGTCCTGCGTATAATCCAGGAAGAGGCCATGAAGGAAAACTCAGCAGCGATCCACGTCCAGGTACCTGTTGACGTCGCCGCTTTCCTGCTGAATGAAAAACGTGGCGAGATCCTGAAGATAGAAACGCGCCATCGCGTGACTGTCATCCTGATCCCGAACAAGCATCTGGAAACCCCACATTACAAACTGGATCGCCTGAAAACAGATGATCCACGCCTCGAAGATCACCACGCCAGCTATGCCATGGCTGAGCAGGCTGACACCGACATTGGCTACAGCAAACGTCAGAAAGAAGACGTCAAGCCACGTCAGGAAGCCATGGTCAAGAGCATCACACCTGAGACTGCCCCTATCGTTGAACGCAAGGAAGTCGCCCCGGTTATCGTTGCACCAGTTGTAGCACCGGCAGAGCCTGGCTTCTTTGGCAAACTGTTTGGCTTCCTGTTTGGCAAGTCTGAACCAGCAGCCAAGGTAGAAGCGCCAAAACCGGTAGAAGAAAAAACCGGTGAGCGTGACCGCACTGCCCGCGGTCCTCGCAATGGCAATGGCCAACGCAACCGCAATCGTCGCAACCGCGACCGTGACGAACGCGAAGACCGTCCAGCGAAGGCAGAAAAGCCAGAGCAAGAATCAGCTAAACCTGCAGCAGCGGAAAATCCACGCCCACCAAAAGCACCTAAGCCACCACGCGAAGAACGTGAATCCCAGGAAACCCGCCGCGAACGTCAACAACGTCAACGCGACGAGCGCAAGGATAACCAGGCTCAGGAAGCCAAGGAAGAACCTATCCACAAGCATGTAGACCCTGTACCTGTCGATGTCATGCCTGCTGCCCCTCAATTGGAAGCACTGGAATCTGGTGCTGAAAACGACAACAGTGAGCAGGGCGAAGAGCGCCGTCGTCGCCGTCGTCGTGGCGGCCGTAACCGCAACCGTCGCGACCGTGATGGTAACGAGTTGGTCAATGAGCAAGGCGAATTACCAATTGATGGCAGTGAAGCAGTTGATGCCGATGCTGCCAGCAATGCTGCGGTAATAAATGCCTTGGTAGCTGCGCCAGCAGTTGTAGCGCCAGAAGCGATCAACAATGCGTCAGACCACGCTACTGCAGCCAGTCAGCCTGCCGCTTTTGCTGAAACAGTAGTAGCTGCAGCGCCTGAGCTTGCACCAGTGGTAACTAGCCCCGCCGTAATTGCACCTACACCTGATGCTATTATTGCACCTGTCGTCGCTGCACCCGTCGTAGATGCCGCTCCGCAGGAAGTCATCAGTGCAAGCTTTGCTGTAGAAACGCCTGCAGCGATTGAAACAGCACCAGCAAGCGCAGAGATAACAGTCCCTGTTGAAGTTGCACATACGCCAGCACCAACACCTGAAGTTGTCAATGCTGCTCCTGCAGAAGTGGCGCCTCAAGTTGTACCTGTTGAAGTAGTGGCAGCTCCGGCAATTACAGCTCCAGCTATTCCAACTACCGTAGCTCCTGCAGTTCCTCCAGTCCAGGCAGTCAGCACTTCAGTGGCAAAACCACTGGACGCAACCATGCCTTTGGAAACCCTGCATAGCATGCTGAAAGAAGCCGGACTGGAATTGGCCAGCACCGACCCCGTCAAGCTGCAAGCAGCCAAAGCTGAAGCAGAAAAACTGGTAACACCGGCACGCGTTCCGCGTGAACGTAAGCCTGCACCAGTCGTTGCGGATGAGCCATTGGTGATGGTGGAAACACGTCGTTCATGATGTTGATGAACAGCCTGTAGACAGTCTTTAATACAGACCGAATTACAGGCTGAAAACAGGCTAAAGAAAAACCGGCTCTCTTTATGATTGCCGGTTTTTTTATGCCTGTCACCAAATAGGCAATAATATGCAAACACAATATTCGTAAATAAAACACTGAAAGCGCTCCCTTGCCTACGCATGAGATTACCCTGAAAGCAGCGTTTCTTTACTGGCTCAAGTTGGGATTCATCAGCTTTGGCGGCCCCGCCGGACAAATTGCGCTGATGCATACAGAACTAGTGGAAAAGCGCCGCTGGATATCCGAGGCACGCTTTTTACATGCATTGAATTACTGCATGCTTTTACCTGGACCTGAAGCAACCCAGCTCGCCATTTACATAGGCTGGCTCATGCACAAGACCAGAGGTGGCATCATGGCTGGCCTGCTATTTGTTTTACCCGGGCTCTTGATCTTGATTTTGCTGTCCTGGATATACATGGCTTTTGGCGACAATACTGTCGTGCAAGCGCTTATGACCGGCATCAAGCCTGCGGTAGTCGCCATCGTGCTCGCTGCTGCCTGGCGCATCGCACAGCGCACCCTGAAGACCGGTGTACTGATTGCAGTCGCACTAGCGGCCTTTGCTGCCATCGCCTGGCTACATCTCCCCTTCCCTCTGGTCATCATTGCTGCTGCATGCACGGGCCTGATCTTTCGCAAATCCTGTCACACAGTACAATCCGCCCACCAACAAACTACACATCAGCATCTGCCCGCGATTATTGATGACGACACACCCACGCCAGAACATGCGCGTTTTTCCTGGTTAAAACTGCTCATCACGCTGGGTTTGGGTATCTTGTTTGCCGCTGCGGTGTGGTTGTTGCTGGCACTCAGCTTTGGCCTGCCTCACCCCTTAACTGATATGGCCAGTTTTTTCACCAAGGCAGCCATGTTCAGTTTTGGTGGTGCATATGCAGTGCTGCCGTATATGGTTCAGGCAACGGTTGAGCAATACCATTGGCTGAATACAGCGCAGATGATGGATGGTTTGGCACTGGGTGAAACCACACCCGGACCATTAATCATGATCGTTGCTTTTGTCGGCTTCATCGGTGGCTGGAGTCACGCTTTTTTAGGCAGTGATCACTTATTGCTGGCAGCAAGCCTGGGAGCCTGTGTTGCCTGCTTCTTCACTTTTCTGCCTTCTTTTATTTTCATCCTCGCAGGCGGACCACTGGTTGAATCCAGCAGGAATAATTTGCATTTGAATGCCCCTCTGAATGCCATTTCAGCAGCGGTAGTTGGTGTCATAGTCAGCCTGGCCTGGTTATTTGCCAGCCATGTTTTTTTTAAGGATGCAGTAACTTTGGATATTCAAGCCATAGTACTTACTGCCCTGGCCGCTATCGCCGTTTTCAAATTCAAGCTTTCCACCCTCAAGCTGCTGGCAGCTTGCGCCCTGGCGGGATATATGCTCTCATTGTTAGCTTAAATTTAACAAAAGACCTTGCGGTCACATGAGATTTCAAGTCGTGCTATTGTTCATTATTAAGCTTAAAAATTACCTGCCCTAGCCATGACGGAAAAATTTATTCCGCTATCAGAATTAAAACGATTTAGCCCTGCATTGTCTGTTCCAGAAGTATTGAAAACACCCGATGGTCAATTGCAGGATGCCTTGTCACGCCCCCTGCATGACCTGCGTATCTCAGTAACGGATCGTTGCAACTTCCGCTGTGTATATTGCATGCCCAAAGAGGTCTTTGATAAAGACTATCAATACCTGCCGCACAAGTCGCTGCTGAGCTTTGAAGAAATTACCCGTGTCGCCAACATATTTGTCGCGCATGGCGTCAGAAAAATACGCCTGACCGGCGGTGAACCGCTACTGCGCAAACATCTGGAACGCCTCATAGAAATGCTGGCCAGGCTAAGGACCATTGATGGCAAGCCGCTGGACCTGACGCTGACGACGAATGGCTCGCTGCTGGCGCGCAAGGCGCAAAGTCTGAAGGATGCCGGCCTGACCCGCGTCACAGTTTCACTGGATGCCTTGGACGATGCCATTTTCAAGCGCATGAACGATGTCGATTTTTCTGTCAATGAAGTGCTGGAAGGTATCGCTGCCGCCGAAGCCGCAGGCCTGGGGCCGGTGAAAGTGAACATGGTCGTCAAAGCAGGTTTGAATGACCATGAAATCATTCCCATGACCCACTACTTCAAGGGTAAGCCACATATACTCAGATTCATAGAATACATGGATGTCGGCGCTTCCAACGGCTGGAAACTGGATGAAGTCATCCCTTCTTCGCAAGTCGTGCAGCGCATACAAGACGCTGGTATGCCGTTGCTTGCCATGGATGCCAACTACACTGGAGAAACAGCCGCCCGCTGGCGTCATGCCGATGGCAGTGGCGAACTGGGTTTCATATCCAGCGTCACCCAGACCTTTTGCCACGACTGCAGCAGAGCCCGGCTGTCAACAGAGGGCAAGCTCTACACCTGCCTGTTCGCCAGCCATGGCCATGATTTGCGTGCTTTGTTACGTGATACTCAACAGCACCCTGACCTGGCGATCGCCAATGTAATCGCCCAAATCTGGCAACAGCGTACAGACCGCTATTCTGAAATGCGCAGCCAAAATACGCCTGGCCAAGAGCGAAAAAAAATAGAAATGTCTTACATAGGCGGCTGATAACAGTATCATAAGTACTTTAGACTTCAGCAAGCCGATTTTCGTGTCAATTTCCAAGCCCTCTATAGACAAAAACCTCATCACCGGCCTGGTATTGGCAGGCGGCCGAGGGACACGCATGGGTGAGGTAGACAAGGGCTTGCAATGCCTGCATGGAAAAGCCATGGCTTTACATGTCCTGCAAAGACTGGCAACACAAACCGCCACTGTCATGATCAGCGCCAACCAGAACACGGGTATCTATCAAGAGTTTGGCTTTCCAGTCTGGCCAGATCACATGCAAGGCTTTGCCGGACCTTTGGCAGGCATACAAACGGGCCTGCTGCATTGCATTACACCTTACCTGCTATGTGCATCCTGCGATTCACCATTTTTGCCGCTTGACCTGGCAGACCGATTATCATCCGCCCTATTGCAAAGCAATGCCGATTTGGCCGTCGCAGTAACCTGGGAAAACAGGGATGGAGTGCAGCAAAAACAAAGCCATCCTGTATTTGCCTTGATGAAAACCAGGGTATTAGCCGGGCTGACAACTTATCTGGAAAATGGTGGGCGCAAAATTCAAGCGTGGCATACCAGCCTGCAAATGTGCGAAGTCTTGTTTGAAGACAATACGGCGTTTCGCAATATCAATACACTGGAAGAATTACGGGAACTTGAGAACTGATATGAATACCTCGCCAGCATCTGACAGGAACTTGCAGGACATCACTGGATGCATGTCCGACTACGATCCTGAAGCTCTCTCAGTGCAGCAGGCGCAAGACATCATGCGCGCATATATCCAGCCTGTTTGCGGCATGGAAAAACTCACCATACGCCAAGCCTTGGGGCGCGTGCTGGCAACCGACATCATCTCACCCATCAATGTGCCTGCCCACGACAATTCTGCCATGGATGGTTTTGCCTTGCGGGGCGAAGATTTGGGGGGCGTGCAAGAGCTGAATCTGGACATCATAGGTACTGCCCTGGCAGGCGCTGCGTTTATGGGCACAGTCATGCACAATCAATGTGTACGCATCATGACGGGTGCGGTCATGCCTGCAGGTTGTGACACTGTCGTACCACAGGAATTCACAAGCAAAGTCAGCGATACCCAAGTCAAATTAAGCGCAGGCAATTTGCGTGCAGGAGATAACCGCCGCCTGAAAGGCGAAGATCTGGCAATCGGCAAAGTCGCCATACGCAAAGGAAAAATACTCGCCCCGGCTGATCTGGGTTTATTAGCCTCTCTCGGCATCCCAGAGGTCACCGTACAGCGGCGCTTGCGTGTCGCCATTTTTTCTACTGGTGACGAATTACGCTCTTTGGGTGAAGAACTGGAAGCAGGCTGTGTCTATGACAGCAATCGCTATACCTTGTACGGCATGCTGACACGCATGGGTTGCGATGTGCTGGATATGGGTGTGGTTCAAGACAATCCAGAGGCACTGGAAGCCGCCATGCGCAGCGCTTGTGAAAATGCGGATGCAATTATCACCTCAGGTGGCGTCTCTGTCGGTGACGCTGACCACACCCGGCAAATGATGCATAGTCTGGGGGATGTGGCTTTCTGGAGCATCGCCATGCGCCCCGGTCGTCCTATGGCTTTTGGTAAAATCACATCGGCAGGCAAAAGTGCTTATTTATTCGGCCTGCCTGGCAACCCAGTTGCCGTCATGGTTTCTTTCTATTTTTTCGCCCGCCAGGCTTTGCAGCAACTGATGGGGGCGAACGTCCCTCCCTTGCCGCTATTTAGCGCCAAATCGAACGCAGACATACGCAAGCGCCCAGGACGTACGGAATACCAGCGCGGCATACTGGCCATGCGCGACGACGGTGAACTTGGAGTCAGCATCACAGGTTCACAGGGCTCAGGCATTTTGCGCTCCATGTCAGAAGCAAACTGCATGATCATCCTGCATCATGATCAAAGTGCTGTAGCTGCCAGCGAAAAAGTCAGTATTTTGCCGTTTGAAGGTCTGATTTAAGTAGAATTTATTTCTTCAATACGGTCACAATTGTATAGAAATCGTAACAGCTGCCAACTTGGCGTTCAAAATCTGCTCAAGCAAAGTAAAATACGGCAGTTTAATTAATTTTGGAGAACAGTTTGAAAGCGACAACATGGCTCTTGGGTGCCTGTGCATCTCTCGTATTACTTAGTGGCTGCGGCGGCTCCAAGTCGGACACACCTGCAGTAATACCTTCCGTAACAAAAGTCACAACGGATCAGGTGGTTTATCGCAAGGTCACCAACTTCACCATTACCGGCCAAAATCTGGACAAGGGCTATAACGCCAGTATCCCTGCCTGCCTGACCATTACTGAATTAGCGGGTGGCACGGCTACACAACGTGTTTTATCCTGCAAACTGGTCAACGTTGGTTCAACAACCTACTCCATTACAGCAGCAAATGGCACAACGCTGTACTCTGGCTTAGTTAATCTGACACTGCCAGCGCAGCCGCAAGTCACCATGACGACGAGCCTGGGCACTATCGTATTGGAATTGAATCCGGCTAAAGCCCCGATTACTGTCGACAACTTCCTGAACTATGTCGAAAGTGGCTTCTATGTAAATAAAATTTTCCATCGCGTGATCAAGAGCGCCATCGTTCAGGGTGGTGGCTTCACCTCCGATTTGCAACAACCTGCAACACAGCCTGCCATCAAGCTGGAAACACCAAATGGCCTCAGCAATTTGCGTGGCACTATCGCCATGGCCCGTACCAGTGATGCCAACTCTGCGACAGCCCAGTTTTACCTGAACGCGGCTGACAATACCGGTTTTGACGGCCTGACAGCGGGCACTGGTTATGCAGTATTTGGCAAAATTGTGACTGGCCTGGATATCATGGACAAGATCAATGTCGTGCCAACTACAACAGCTGGCGGCATGTCTGATGTGCCTGTGACACCTGTATTGATTAATTCGATGGTACAAACACAATAACATGCTATGCTGCACTTAGCAGCGCTCATGAAATTTGTTAAAAAAACAGGAGCCTCGTGCTCCTGTTTCACTTTTGGGATGGAGTAAAGATGAAAAAACAATGGCAAGCAATCTTGTTGGCAACTGCGCTGACAGCAATGGCGATGTGCACGGCAACTGCCGCTGATGCGTCTAAAAAGGCATCGGCAAGCGCCCCAGCTTCCAGCTCAGCCTCTGCGGCTGCATCGGCTTCAGCGTCTACCAAAGCCGAACTCATGGATCTGAATAGCGCGACAAAAAAAGAACTGGCAACCTTGCCTAAAATTGGTGATGTGCGCTCAGACGCGATTATCAAAGGCCGTCCATACAAAGGCAAGGACGAATTACTTAGCAAAAAAATATTGCCTGAAGATGTCTATAACGGCATCAAAGATTTAGTGATTGCCAAACAAAAAACCGCAGAGAAAAAATAAAAATGTAAACCTGTGCAGTGTCTGTAAAATCTGATCTCAGACATTGCACAAAATAGCTTGCCTTTGATCGTGTAGCGCTTTGCCGTGGCAGTGAGGTTCTATGTCAAGCAGGTTTTCACATTTCATTCTATGCATCAGCATGCTTGCCCTGGCAACACAGGTATATGCGGCAGATGACAGCAAGCCATTTACCATCAGTGGTTTTGGCACACTTGGTGTTGTGCACAGTAACACCCGCAATGTCGATATAGTCCGTGACCTGACACAAAATGATGGTGTCGGTTTTACCAGACAAACTGATTTTGGCACGGATTCCAATTTCGGTATCCAGGTCAACAAAAACATCAATGACAATATCGACGCAGCTTTGCAAGTCGTCAGCCGTCGCTCAGCAAATAAATTTCAACCAGAAATCACCTGGGCATATGCTCGTTATCTACCCAATGACAATCTGCAATTGCGTGCAGGCCGCTTGGGATTTGATGTTTACCTTCTGGCTGATTCCCGCAATGTAGGCTATACCTACCAATGGGTCAGGCCACCCATCGACTTCTTTGGCAGCCTGATCATTTCCTACTTCGATGGCGCAGACATGGTGGTTTCCAAACCACTGGGCACCGGCCTATTGCGGGCGAAAATTTTTGCGGGTGTGGCCAGAGAAAAAACTTCGACAGGCAGCCCGGATGAATTTTTATCCCTGAACCGCTCACGCCTGCTTGGTGGTCATATTGAATACCAGACTTCAAACTGGATATATCGCCTGGGTTATAGCGAACTCAAATTCAAAAATGAATTTCCACCTTTGCAAACACTGCTGGATAGTCTGCGTTCACCTTACCTGAACGCATTTGTTCCCAGTGCAGCAGGGCTGGCAAATGACTTATCCCTGACCGATAAAAAATTCACCTATTTGTCGGCTGGCATAGCCTATGACCAGGGGCCTTTACAGGCACAACTGATGCTCAATCAACTCAGTTCAGAATCCCTGCTCTTCCCTACCAACAGAGCTGCGTATCTGACCGTGGGTTATCGTATAGATCAATGGACCCCCTATTTCACCTACTCGGCATCCAGGCCGGTGAATAAAAATACAGCGAGTCGATTACCGGCAGGACTCAGCCCTGATCTGGATATGCTGACAGCCGCTTTCAACGACGCGATCAATAATCAATACAATCGCCAGACTACTTTTTCTGTAGGTGTACGCTATGACCTGACTGAGAAAAGCAATGTGAAATTGCAAGTTGACGATATAAAAACCGACGACTATTTTTTGGTCCGGAATAATCAGCCTGGATGGAATGGCAAGGCCAGGCTGATCAGTGTTGCCTACAATTTCATCTTTTAAGAGAAAATGATGAAAGCCGTATGCCACCTTCTCTTGTATCTCAGCTTCTGGGGCTGTTGTCAGGCTGCGCAGGCAGACCTGGTGGTGATTGCCAATCCGCAAAGTGGAATAGAAAAACTAAGCAAGGATGAAGTCATTAATCTGTACATGGGAAGAAATCGCAAACTGGCATCCGGCATGAACGCCATGCCGCTGGATCTGACAGCGGCAAATACAGAGAAGGCGAAATTTTATGCATTACTGGTCAATAAAAATTTGCCTGAAATTAATTCGTATTGGGCCAGACTGATGTTTTCTGGCCAGGGTTCTCCGCCCATGCAGGTAGAATCTGTGGATGAGGTACTTGATATAGTCAGCAGCAACAAGGCAGCAATTGGTTACATAGAGCGCAAGAAACTGGATAAACGGGTAAGAATGATCTACGACCCTACACAGTAAGTGATCCCTGCATGTTAAGACTACTACGTACCAGCATCGTCTATCGTAGCGCATTCATTGTGCTTGGTATCGCTCTGCTCGTAGGTATATTCTTCGCATTGCTCAGCTATCACTTCTCGGCACAATCCGAGCAAGAGCAGGCACGCCAACGCATGCTGGCCTCTTTAAGTACGGTGGAAAATACAGCCAGCATAGCCTGCTTTGTACTGGACCAGAATCTGGCAGCAGAGCTGGCACGCGGCTTATTGAAGAATGGTGACATCAGCCGGGTGCAAATATTCTCGGAAGGCAAAGTCCTTGCTGAAGCAGACAAAAAAACTGCCAAAGTTAGCGATCAATCTGCACTTACCATCCTGCCCGGCATCAGTAAATCCAATCAACTGGTGCATGAAGTTTACTCACCATTTAATCCCAAAGAAAAAGTGTGTGAAATTCACCTGGACCCTAATGTAGATTTCATCAGGGATCAGAGTACTGCCAAAGCGCGCTTCATCGTCTACCTGTTGCTATTGCAAGCGCTGGCAATGGCTTCGGCTGTGGTCTATGTCGTGCTGACCATGATTACCCGTCCCATCAAAAACATCTCGGACAGACTGCATACGCTGGCACCTGAATCCGGTGACAAACTGGGTCTGCCAGACGGCAACGAGAAAGATGAAATCGGCCAACTGGTACGTGACGTCAACACCCTGGTCGCCAGCCTGCTCAAGACACTCAATGAAGAGCGGACATTGCGTATCCAGCATGCCATCGGCGAGAAAAAATTCCAGACTATTTTTGAAAATGCTGAAACCGGCATCTTCCAGCTCAATTTTTCTGGAGAATTACTTTCTTATAATCCAGCCTTTTTACGCATGTTCAGCCTTGATGACCATGGCGGCAAAGCCATTATTGCCAACGCATTGACATCATTATTGGAAGGGCAGGAACTGCGCCTGCATCTGATGATAGATGCAGCAATCAATGAAGCCAGGATCATGTCTGATGACTTTTACATACAGCTGGCAAGCTCGAGCCACAAGAAATGGATCAACCTCGTCATCAGCCCGGCAGAAGATGGTATCTTGCAAGGACTGGTAAATGATATTACCGAGCGCAAATCCCAGGAAGAAAGCGCAAACCAGCTTGCCGTTACAGATCACTTAACCGGGATTAATAACCGTCTGGGATTTGAAAAAGAAATCAGTCGCCTGTCCAAAGAGTATGCCAGCGGCAACGCACAGGGTTTCTTCCTGCTCATGATAGACCTGGATAAATTCAAGCAAGTCAATGACAGCCATGGTCATACTGTTGGCGACCAGGTACTCATACATTTTTCCGTGCTGGTCAGTAACACAGTAAGAAGATCAGATTTTATCGCCCGGTTGGGTGGTGATGAATTCATCATTCTCTTAAAGGATCTGACGCATCTTGAAAAAGCAGAAGAGATTGCACAAAAAATCATTACGCTGGCCAGTCAACCCATCGTCATCAATGAAAGCCTGTCTGTGCAAATCGGTGCCAGCATTGGTATCAGCTATACTGGCCCGAATGAATTCGATGCCAATAACTTGCTCAGACAGGCAGATGCTGCCATGTATGAAGTCAAGCGCAGTGGCAAAAATGCTTATCGTGTAGTACACATTGATGAAAGTAAAAATCAGCAGACAACAGATTCCATTTGAGCATCCAGCATTTCCATGACTACCATCTGGTAAAGGAGATTTGGCCGCAAACTGATTTCCAAAGCGCATGCATAGGTCAGCTTGATGACATGGTCATCATCACTCTCTATTGCCCTGGCAAACAAATCCGACCATGAACAGAGTTGCCTGTATTTTTCCCGCATGCGGCTTTCATAAATAACAGCATCAATCATGGCTGGCGCACCCACCGAGACGTAGGCAGCGCATAGCGCTATCCATAAATCCTGCAATCTGCAGGCAACAGTCGCTGGTTCAAGATAAGGCAATATATGCCGCACGGCGTTGACACCCGTGACGATATGCAAAATCGTAAAATCCCTGGTTTGCCCATAAGCCGAAATAGCCCAGAGCGCCAACTCATCCAGCAAACTCTTTGCGACAGGCATGCCTGGCAAACTATCGAGAAATTGTTCGTCATTGACAACTAAGCGCATTTTTTCAACGATCATCCTGCCCGGATATACTTTCCCTCTCATGTTTTGTGACAAGCTTTGAAAACCTGCTGCAACCGAACTTGCTGGCTGCCGCCCTGACATATTGATTTTGATGTCAAAATTGGTGGCCACCAATGCTGCCAACCCGGCAGCAATTTCCCCAGCATGCTCAGCTTGCAGGCCATGGGCGAGTCGTATCAGGGCATGGAATGCAGTAGTCGCAGGAGCAAATGGGACGAGGGCAAAAATCTGGTTGATGACTTCTTTTACCCCACGTTCAGCGATACGGCTGATAAAACAGGATTGCAAGTCTGCAAAATATTCTCTCTTACCCAGATAAGCCTGAAAATTTTCGTACCGGATCGTCTCATCAAGAAGCAATGCAGGCAAGGCTGGTAAAGCATATGTATCGCGCCAATGCGTAAAGAATTCCTGTAAACGTCTGTCACTCGCCCCCATGCCAGCCAGTGCGCATAAAGCCATGGGGCAGTGATTGGTGGTTCCCTTGCCATTCAGGGCAAACTCCCTGTTCTTGTCCAGCAAGTCTTTAAGAACCACATTGCTGCACATCGCTGTTGTTGAAGCCGTCATTTGCACTCTCCATTGGTTTTGAATTTGTTATAGTATGCAAGTTCAAGTTAACTTGAAGTCAAACACTTTTTTCATGCCCGGGAGAGAAACGATGACTGATGCAAACAATACAAACCTGATCAGCATAGGTGAACTTGCCAAACGATCAGGCATCGCGGCAAGCGCTTTGCGTTTTTACGAAAGCCGGGGTTTGATAACGAGCGTACGCAGTCCGGCGCAGCGACGCCAATTTCCACGGGAAGTATTACGTCGTGTTGCATTTATCAGGGCTGCGCAAACTGCAGGGCTGACACTGGAAGAAATAGAAAACTCCCTTGCCAGCCTGCCCGGCCAGCGAACGCCGACAAAACAGGATTGGGAGAGGCTGTCAAAATCGTGGCACTCCCTGATAGAAGAACGCATCAGGGCATTGACAGCCTTGCGTGACCAGTTAAGTTCATGCATAGGTTGCGGCTGCCTGTCGCTCAAATCCTGTGCGCTATACAATCCGCAAGACATTGCCAATACCAGAGGTACAGGGCCGCGTTATCTGATGGGTGATAAATCTTCCGACTTGGTTTGATCAAGCCGCAGTTTAATTATTCAACATCTGCGTCACTGGCGTCGATACTGGTACCCAGCAGGCTTTGCGCAGTATCTGCAGGCAAAGCTTCTACACTTTTTAGTTTGCGTGTCATTTGCCGCGTCCTGACTTCTGCCTGATCGATATTTTTTGCAGCTTTTTCGAGCGCGATTTTGGTAGCGGTCAATACATCCGCAAATTTTCCAAACTCTGTCTTGACTGCGCCCAGCACCTGCCAGACTTCCGATGAGCGCTGCTCCAGTACCAGACTGCGGAAGCCCATTTGTAGGCTGTTCAGCAAAGCCGACAAAGTCGAAGGACCAGAGATGGAGACACGGCAAGTGCGCTGTAATTCATCAGCCAGACCCGGCCTGCGCATGACTTCGGCATACAGGCCCTCAGTCGGCAGGAACAGAATGGCGAAATCTGTCGTCAGTGGCGGTGACAGGTATTTCTCGGAAATGGTTTTAGCCTCCAGGCGTATCGCCCTCTCCAGCTCTTTGCCCGCCTGCGCAACCCCTTCGGCATCGGCACGTTCTGCGGCATCGATCAGGCGCTCATATTGTTCCTTGGGGAATTTCGCATCAATGGGCATCCATACTGGCGCCCTGTTTTCTTCCTTGCCTGGCAGCTTGATGGCGAATTCCACCCGCTCACCTGAGCCGGGTATGGTTTCTACATTCTTGGCATACTGGTCTGGCGTCAGCATTTGTTCCAGCACCATTTCCAGTTGCACTTCACCCCAAGTACCACGGGTTTTCACATTCGTCAGCACGCGCTTGAGGTCACCAACACCTATCGCAAGCTGTTGCATCTCACCCAGGCCCTGATGGACTTTTTCGAGACGGTCAGAGACCAGCTTGAATGATTCTCCAAGGCGCTGCTCCAGCGTGGCATGCAGTTTTTCATCGACAGTCTTGCGCATTTCTTCTAGCTTGCCTGCATTGTCGGCCTGCAATTGCTGTATTTTTTGCTCCAGCGTTGCCCGTATTTCATTCATGCGCTGGGCATTTGACTCCGTCAGCGCCAACAGAGTTTGATTCAGGCTGTCACCAAAACGCTTCAGGCTTTGACCCTGTTCGTCACGGGCGACCTGTCCTTGCAAAATGAAAGCCTGCCTGAATTGCTCCAGTTGCTGTGCATTGGTTTCATTGAGCTTCACCAGTTGCTGCGAGAACGCATCGATCTGGTTATTTTGCAGCGTTGCCACACTGGTCAACTGGGCAGCCAGGTTTTGTTGCAACTGGCCAAAGCTGCCAGACAGTTCCTGGCGGCCAGTCTGGGCTGTCAATTGCACCTGCTCTCTTAATGCCCGCTCACTGCGCTCTTGCGTCATTTGCGACTGCTGCTGAGTCTGGCGCAGTTGTTCCTGTATGGCGAGTATGCCGTCCACGTCTTGATTATCAGTCTTGCGCAGCAGAAGCACAATATTCAAGATCACGGCCAGCACAGCCAGCAAAAGTATCAGTACCTCAAACAGGCTCATAGAAAAATATTCAGGTGAAAAAGGGATTTCAAATTGCGAAGCTTGGAAACTCAGCCAGGGCGGTTACGCATCCAGTCAGCCGTCTGATAAAACGATTGCATCAAATGCTGCTGCAAATCTTCACTGACGCCGACATCCTGCATGGCCCAGGCCATGCAGCGCAGCCATTGATCACGTTCGCTACTGGCGATGGCATACGGCAGATGACGCGCACGCAGGCGCGGGTGACCAAACTGTTCTATATACAGATTGGGGCCGCCCATCCAGCCAGACAAGAACCAGAATAGCTTGTCACGTGATCCATCCATGGGAGCGGGATGCAGTGCGCGTATGCCGGCAAATTCTGGCTCCAGCTCCATCAAGTCATAAAAACGGTCAACCATCTCGCGCAGTTTTTCTGCACCACCCAGCAATTCATATAAATTGACCTGGGCTTCTTCATTATTTTCAACTTCAGTATTCATGTGATCGCTAATTTAAAACCGTTCTTAAAACCATTCAGAGTGCGGGCCTTGTCTGATGCACCCATAATTGCACTGCAGGTCTTTGCCATTGATAAGCTGCAAACCTGGCTAATTTCTCAGGCACCTGATCGCCATGAAAGGCCAGGCGGTTAATCATCAAGGCAAGATCAAGATCAGCAACTGTCCAGTTACCAAAGAGGTTTTCAGCACTATCTGGTATCAATGATTCGCCAACCAGGAACAATTGCGCTGCTGCTGCCTTAGCTTCATCTGATAAGGGTTCCAGCTTCTTGCCATAGAAGATGACCTGGGTATTGCGCTCTACCCGTATAGGCATCAGGGCGCTGCGTATCCAGGCTTGCACTTGCCTTGCCCTGGCACGGGCTTGCGTGTCTTTGGGATAAACTGCTTGCTGTGGAAATACTTCTTCCAGATACTCGGTAATCGCTGACGATTCGGACAAGGCAAAACCATTATGCACCAGGGTAGGTACGCGCTGCGTCAGCGACGTGGCGGCATAATCTGGCGCATGCTGGGCATCGGCTTCCAGATCTACTGTCAGCAAATCAAAGTTCAGGCCCTTTTCATGTAGCGTGACGAACACCGACATCGCATAAGGGCTGGTAAATTGTGAATCTACATAAAGTTTGATGTCTTGTTTTTGCAAGATAAATCCTTTTAAATTATTTTAATTGAGCGCACTTCTATCAAGCCTCGCGCAGACTTTGCAGAGGTGGCTGATTCAAGACATTGCGCAAACCCAGCCAGCCGCCCACCACGGCGCAAGTAGCACCAACAAACAAGCCTGCCAGCCAGACCAAGGGCGAGAAAGTCCATTCAAAATTGAAACTGAAGCGTGCCAGTGCCCAGCCTATGGCAGATGCGCCAGAAGCTGCCAATACACCAGACAAGCCACCTATCAGCAAGAATTCTATCCACTGCGCCTGTGAGAGTTGCTTGCGGGTTGCACCCAGGGCACGCAAGAGCGCAGCCTCACGCATGCGGACATCCTGCGAGCCAGCCAGCGCTGCGTACAACACCAGCACACCGGAAGCCAGTGTGAACAGGAACAGGAATTCTACTGCCGTAATCACCTGGTCCAGCACGTCCTGCATTTGCTTGATCATGGCGCCAACGTCGACCACCGTCAGGTTAGGGAAATCACGCATGAAGCGGTTGACGAACGTTTTATCTGTTTCAGGCAAACGGAAGGCCGTGATCCAGGTCTGCGGCATATCCACCATGGCTTTTGGGTTGATGATGACGAAGAAATTCACCCGCATCGAACCCCAGTCGAGCTTGCGCAGGCTGGTGATGGTCGATGTCACCTGCTGACCTGCGACATCAAAAGTCATCTTGTCACCCAGCTTCAGCTTCAGGGTTTTGGCTATGCCCTCTTCCACCGAAGCCTCAGCCTCTGTGGCCTTACTATCGTCATACCAGCGACCGGCAGTGATCTTGTTCAGCGCAGGCATGTCGGGCATGGTAGACAGATTGAATTCGCGATCCACCATGCGCTTGGCCTGGTCTTCCATATAGGTGTCGCCAGTAATCTGCTTGTCATTCAAGGCAATCAAACGCCCGCGTATCATTGGATAAAGCAGGGGTTTACCAAAGGCATCGAGTTGTTTGGCAATATCTGCTTTTTGATCTGGCTGTATATTGATGACAAACTGATTTGGTGCATCTGCCGGAGTGGCTTTTTTCCACGCAGTGATCAGGTCACCACGCACGACAGTTAACAACAACAAGGCCATCAAACCAAGGGCAAGGGAGACGACTTGTACAATAGTCGCACCAGGCCGCCTTTGCAGAGCAGTAATAGCGAAACGCCAAGCAGAATGCGCAAATAAAGTACGCATGCGCTTGAGAGAAAACATGCCCAGCCATGCCACCAGAGCGAACACCAGCAAACCAAGCAAAAACCCAGCCGCAGTCATCAAGCCCAGTTTGATATCCGCCGTTTGCCACAGTAACAAAGCCACGAACATGCCGAGGCCGCAGGCATACGTCACCAGCGTCATGGCTTTGGGCGCATCCTGTTCACGTCGTATGACGCGGTTATGCGGCACATTACGCAATTGCAAAATCGGTGGCAAGGCAAAACCTACCAGCAGTAATAAACCTGTGGCGATGCCCTGCACTGCAGGCAAGAAATTCGCATCTGGTAAATCCTTGGCGACCAGTTTGCCCAACCATTCGAGCAGGACATAATGGCCTGCATAACCCAAAACCACGCCTGCGATGCTGCCCAGCAAACCCAGGATCAGGAATTCGATCAAATACATGGACATGACCTGGTTTTGGGTCAGCCCCAGGCAGCGCAACATGGCGCAGGCATCCAGATGGCGCAGCATGAAGCGTCGCGCTGCCATGGCAATCGCAACTGCGGCCAGCATGGCTGACAACAGGCTTACCAGCGACAGGAACTGATCTGCCCTGTCCAGCGTAGCGCGCATTTCCGGGCGACCTGATTCCAGCGATTCGAGTCGTATTCCTTTAAGTTTTTCGCTTTCTATCTTGCCCTGCAATTCTTTTTGATAAGCAGCGATAAGCTTAGAATCGCCAGCCATCAGTAAACGATAAGTTACTCGCGAACCATTTTGTATCAGTTTACTGGCAGGTATATCCGTCAGCGATATCATGGCACGTGGCGCAAAATTCATGAAACCTGCGCCACGGTCAGGCTCTGTACCTATGGTCTGGGTCACCGTCAGTTGCAGCTCACCCAGTTTGATTTTTTGACCTACATTCAAATTCAGGGCCGATAGCAAAGCCGGATCTACCCAGACTGTGCCAGATTGCGGGACGACATCAGTAGCGACTTCTGTTTCACCCTTGTTCAGCTTCAACTTGCCACGTAAGGGGTAATCTGCACTCACGGCTTTTAAAGAGACGAGGCGGGATATCGCCTCATCCCCCTCGCCCGCCAATGCCATACTTGGGAAGACTACTGTTTCTGCCGTCCTGAAACCGCGTTTTTCTGCTTCTTGTCGCCATTCTGGCTTGATGGGCTGGTCAGCAGCGACCAGCAAGTCAGCACCCAGTAACTGATGCGCATCGCGGTTGAGGCCGCTGCGCATCCTGTCCGTAAAAAAACCGACCGAGGCCAGGGAGGCCACGGCGATCATCAAGGCAATCAGTAAAAAGCGCAGCTCACCAGCACGCCAGTCACGCATCGTCATACTGAGAGAGAGTTTGAACATAGTTACCTTGCCATTACAGAAATAAAATAATCGAAGCACATGCAAAACGCAGCACCACTTGTACCAACATACAGTAGTGCTGCAAATCGGTCTTTAGTTCAAACTTGCGTTATCTTTTTACTCAGATACCAGCGCATTCGCAAAATCATCCAGCAAATCCTGGGTATCTTCTATACCGACAGAAACGCGTATCAAGGAATCCGCTATCTCCATCTCGGCACGGCGTTCTGCCCCCATCTCAAAGAAAATGGTGTGTGCAACCGGAATAACAAGAGTGCGGGTATCACCAAGATGCGTTGCATTGATCGCCAGCTTCAGACGGTTCAGGTAATCAAAGCAATCAATCTCGGGTTTTAACTCAAAGCTGAACAAGGCACCATAGGCAGCAAACAACTCCGTCGCCAGGACATGCTGTGGATGATCTGGCAAGCCTGGATAATGTACCGCTGCCACACGCGGGTCGGTAGCCAGCATTTTTGCAAGCGCCAGGGCGTTGGCACATTCCCTGTCCATGCGCAAGGCAATGGTTTCTGCGCCGACTGCAACCTGGTGTGCTGCATCTGGTGAAAGCGAGGCACCAAAGTCACGCAAGGCCTTGGCCCTGATTTGTGCCAGGCCCTGCATTTGCGCAGGCTGTTTGCGGAAGTTGGCGGCAATATTTGGAAATGCGCTCCAGTCAAACAAACCAGTATCCGTCAAGGCACCACCCAGTACATTGCCATGTCCGGCGATGGATTTAGTCAGCGAATTGATCACCAGGCCTGCATGTACAACTTTGGGCTGGAACAGATAAGGCGAAGTCATGGTGTTATCGACCACAAACAGGATGCCTTTTTCACGGCACAACTCACCTATTTTTTTCAGATCAGCGATTTGCGTGCGTGGATTGGCGATAGTCTCGACAAACACCATGCGTGTCGCTGGTGTCAGTGCTGCCGCGACATGGCTTACATCCGTGGCATCTACCAGTGATACATCGACACCCTGTCCACCCACGGTTTGCCAAAGGCTATTGGTATTACCAAACAAGAATGAGGAAGACACTACATGGTCACCCTGGCGCAATAATGCCTGGAACACTGCACCTATGGCCGCCATGCCAGTCGCAAATGCGATGGTGGCAATTCCGCCTTCCATCTTGCTGATTTTTTCTTCCAGCGCAGAGACCGTAGGATTACCCTGGCGGCCATAACGGTAGCCAGATTGTTTATTCTGGAACACTGCCGCTAGATCACGCGCATCGCTGTAACCATACATAACTGACGTATGGATGGGCTTATGGACAGAACCATGCTCTATTTCTTTTTGTCTGTCGTTATGCAGGATGGTGGTAGTAAAACCGTATTTGGGTGATTGAGGTGTCGTGCTCATAGTGCTGGGATATGAATAGAAAATAAAAAGCGAGTTCTGGGAGTTTAACCCAGAACTCGCTTTTCCATTCTTGTACCAGGGCAGCAAGGCCCGCTAAATCAGTCCTTCAGCAAGAAAGCCTCTATCAATGCTGCCAATTTCTCTGGCTGGTCATGGTGCAGCATGTGCCCGGCATCCAGGATCATCTCTTTTTGTAGCTGCGGTATATGCTCCAGGCGCCTGTCTATTTCGAGACGTGCTTCTTCTTTAGGGCCCATCCAATGCCAGACATTGGTGTCATCTGCCTCCATCCACAATACTGGGGCAGTAATTTTTTGCCAGCAGGCCATGACCTCTTCCACTCTGTACAAGAGTGGACTGGTTTGCTTGTGGGCAGGGTCACCCAAAATCTCCCAGCAACCGGTGCTGGTTTCCTTGGCCCAATGAGCAGAAAGAAATGCCGCTCTTTCGTCCGACAGGCGAGGATTGGTTTTCTGCAAACGGGCGGCTACTTCTGCCTGCGAAGCATAAGTGCGCAGGCCAGCCTGGTTTTCCAGCTCATCCAGCCATTTCCTGTAGCGGCCAGGCGCCTGTTTGGGATGCGTCACCGGCATACCAAAGCCTTCAAGATTAATGAATTTGCGCACACGCTCTGGTCGCACGCCTGCATACAAACCAGCGACATTCGCGCCCATGCTATGCCCCAGCAGGTTCACAGGCTCATCCGGCGAAATATGTCTTAACAGCGCATCGAGGTCACCGAGGTAATCCGGGAACCAGTAAGTATCGACATTAGGCGATTCAGTCAATCCAAAACCACGCCAGTCAGGCGCAAGCACTTGCCAGTCCTGCTTCAGGCAATCGACGACAAACTGGAAAGACGCAGACACATCCATCCAGCCATGCAGCATGATGATCTTGGGCGCATCTTCCCGCCCCCAACTGCGCACATGGTATTGCAGGCCGCGGATATCAAGAAAAGATGTGCGTGAGGGCTTGAATAGAGGATTCATAAGAATTTAATATTTTTCATCTGGAAATACAGGCAAACGCCAGCCTGCAAAGCGCATTATCAAGTAGCATGATACTAATGCCTCAGGGCACTTGCAGCACAACCACACAATAGCACGACCGTTCGATTATTATAACGGAGACAGGATGAAGCAGTTGAACAAACTCAAAAACAAGACAAAAAACGATACAAAAGTTGACCATGTTGATCACTATGAGCAGCTCTACCACGAATTCAGGTGGGATGTACCCAGCAATTTCAATATCGCAGAAGCCTGCTGTCACCGTTGGGCAACAAAGCACAAGCATGCAAAGAAAACTGCCATCCTGTATGAAGACAGCGAAGGCAATAGTCGCCGCCTGACTTATCTGCAATTGCATGAACAAGCCAATCAGCTTGCCAATCTGTTCTTGCAGGAAGGCATACAGCGTGGTGACGTCATCGCCTGCATCTTGCCACAAAGGCCAGAAACCGCCATTACCATCATGGCTTGCCTGCAAATCGGTGCCATCGTGATGCCCCTGTCTTTTTTATTCGGGCCAGAGGCGCTGGAATACCGGTTGCAACACAGCCAGTCCATCGCCATCGTTCTGGATGGCAGTGGGATAAAGGCATTTGAAGAAATACGCAGCCGCTGTCCCGACCTGAAAACCGTGATTACCGTGGATTGTGACACCAGTAACGACATGCCGCCTTGCATAGACTGGGAAACACATGTACCCAACATGCCTGTCACCGCCAGCATTGCCGACACCCGCTCCAGCGACCCGGCCATCCTGATTTACACCAGTGGCACTACGGGTGCCCCCAAAGGTGCGCTGCTGCCGCATTCTGCCATTATCGGTAATCTGACTGGTTTTGTGGCATCGCAAAACTGGTTCCCGCAAGACGAAGATGTATTCTGGTCACCAGCTGACTGGGCCTGGACTGGCGGCTTGATGGATGCCTTATTGCCCACCCTGTATTTTGGCAAACCCATCGTTGGCTACCAGGGGCGTTTTACTGCAGAGACTGCCTACTACTTGCTGGAAAAATACCGGGTCACGAATACCTTCCTGTTTCCCACAGCCTTGAAAATGATGATGAAGGCTGAACCCAAGCCCAGGAAAAAATACAAGCTCGCCCTGCGCGCCGTCATGACTGCGGGTGAAGCTGTCGGTGATGCGGTCTTCAACTGGTGTGAAAAAGCCCTGCACATCACACCGAATGAAATGTTTGGCCAGACTGAAATGAACTATATCGTCGGCAATAGCAATCAATTTTGGCCCGCCAAACCCGGCAGCATGGGGCGGCCTTATCCTGGGCACAAGGTTGCCATCATTGATGACGATGGCAAGGAAGTGGCAGATGGTGAAATTGGCGAAGTTGCCATGAGCCGCTATGATGCCTACGGCCATCTTGACCCAGTATTCTTTCTTGGTTACTGGAAAAACGATACGGCAACCCGCAATAAATTTACTGGCGACTGGTGCAGGACTGGCGATCTGGCTACCCGCGACGCCGATGGCTACCTGTGGTATCAAGGTCGCGCAGATGATATGTTCAAGGCTGCAGGTTACCGCATAGGCCCCTCAGAAATCGAGAATTGCCTGGTCAAGCACGCAGCAGTGGCAAACGTCGCTGTCGTGCCAAAACCTGACAAAGAACGCGGCAACCTGGTTAAGGCGTATGTGGTGTTAAGCCAGGGGTTTCAGGGTGATGGTGCCCTGATCAAGGAATTGCAAGATCATGTGCGCGGCAAACTCGCCCCCTATGAATATCCGAAGGAGATAGAATTTATCGACGCCTTGCCTATGACCACCACAGGCAAAATACAGCGGCGCATATTACGGCTGCGTGAAGAAGAGCGCGCAGCAAAATAATTCAGACTACAATTCAAACCCGCTCAGTGCTGCGCCATCACCGTGGCACTGACCAGGTTGGCAACCTGGTCCAGCATCTCACTGATGGTCTTGCCATACAGTGTGCTATTGAACGCAGCACCATCGAAAACATGTTCACGCCCTACACTTACATTTCCCACAACGGTATTTGAAAATTCCTGCTGCGCCAGCAGTTGACCAGTACGTGCATCGTAGATACGCACATCCAGTTCTATGGCACGGGTTCTTTTTTGCGTCAGACCAAAAAGGTTGGTATCTATTTTGGTACCTGCATTGCGTATCTCACCCGAGACGATGTAGCGACTGGCATAAGTTTGCCCCAGTTGCTGCAAAAGATTCACTGGTGGCTGATCCTGCTGCCAGTCAAACGATAATAGATCAGGCGAGGTGCGCACCTGCACTTGCCGCTCACGCACGAGCCTGCGGGCAATCGCTTTGGGAAAACCCTGGGCCGCATCATCAATATCCTGTACCTGCACGGGCTTACTGACGGCAAAGCCTGTCAATACCAGGGCCTTATTGGGTGGCAAATTAGGCGGCAAACCGGGATCGGTCATTTGTGCGATGGAGTGCGCAGAAAAGAATGCGCCGAGTAAAATTAACGCGATCCGGTTTACCATTGAGCTGATTGAGCCGATTGATCTTATGCGTGCTGTCATAACATTCTTCAATGCAAGTGGTTTATCTTGATTACGACAGTAACAGCAACAACTTTAAGCATCCATTACAATCCTTCATTCACCAACCAGCCTTGACGAATCATATCCATGAGTTCATCTCTGATCATTACGTTAGTCAAATCCGACGATGCCGCTGCCGTACTCGCATTTGAACAGGAAAATCGCGACCATTTTGAAGAATGGATAGCCAGCCGCGGCAATGACTTTTATTGCCTGCCAGAAGTACGTTCCAGTCTGGAACAAGCCCAATATCTGGCCAATGCCAATCGTGAATACCACTACCTGGCCTGGCTAGAAAATGAAGTTGTCGGGCGTATCACCCTGCGCGGCGTTGAACAAGATCAATACCATAAAGCGTTTCTGGGCTACCGCTTCAGCCAGCGCCATGGTGGGCATGGCTATGCGACAGCAGCAGTCAATGCCGTAGTCAGCCAGGCATTTGAAGAACTCAAACTGAACCGGATTGAAGCGACCGTCATTATCGACAACCTGCCATCCCAAGCCATTATGCGCAAATGCGGCTTTACAGAATATGGCCACTCGCATACCTCGGTCTTTCGCAATGGTGTATGGCTGGATATGCTGCACTATGAAAAACTGAACGCGGTGCGCCCAGCCTGAATTGCGGCTCATCCCCAGTATTTTGCAGTTCATCGCAAAGCGGGGGCGGGCAAGGACAAAATTGGCAATACTGACACCAATGCAAACACCAACCATTGGAGAAAACCATGCGCCACATCTTGTTGATAGCTGCCCTGCTGCTCAGTTCTACCGCTTTTGCTGATGAGCAAACCCGTAACCTGCCCGCCTTCAAGACCATCAAGACCCGTAGCGCATTCAGCCTGGTGGTGGAAGTTGGCAAACCCCAGTCTGTACAAGTCAAGGGCAATGAAAGGTTTGTCAATAATGTCATTACTGAAGTCATCGGCGATGAACTGGTCATTTCATACAAAGAAAAGAATTCCATCAAGGTCAGTGACAACTCTCAGGTCATCATCAGCATCCCTGAGATGAGTCGGTTCAAGATGGAAGGCGCAGGCAAAACCGTATTGAATAATCTCTCTGGCCCGCACTTTGCCTTGTATTATGAAGGTGCAGGCATGCTGGTCGCGAATGGCAAGGTCAAATCATTTACCCTGCGGGCCGAGGGTGTAGGCTTGGTAGAAACCAAGGACCTGATTGCCGAGCAAGTGGATGTACGCATAGAAGGCATAGGTTCGGTATCCGTCAATGCCCGCGAGAGCCTGAATGCATCAGTACAAGGCATAGGCAGCCTGACTTATTATGGCCGCCCACGCAACGTCAGCAAGTCTGTGGATGGCATAGGCTCGGTGCGTGCTGGCGACTAAACAATATAAACAGTTCAGCTTGCTGCATCCTGCAGGGCACGCAGTTCATCTTCATCAAACCCTGCAGCTCTCCTGCCCTCCAGGTTAAAAGGTCCCCGCACAGGCGGGGCCTTGTATTTGCGAGTCATCTCGGCATATGTCGAAATGATATCCAAGCCCTGCTCTGCACACAATTTCTTGTACCAAAAATTGCCGATGGCGACATGGCCAATTTCATCATGCAGGATAATCGCCAGAATATTGGCAGCAGCCTGATCACCCGCCTGCGCCAGCTTGGCCATGACGGCAGGCGTCGCATCCAGGCCGCGTGCTTCCAGCGTGCGTGGCACCAGCGCAAGGCGAGCTAATAGATCACCCTTGGTTTTCTCTGCCATTTCCCACATGCTGTTATGCGCGGGGAAGTCTCCATAAGCAAAACCCTGGGTATGTAAATGTCCGACCAGCAATTGAAAGTGATAAGCCTCTTCCTTGACCACTTTCAACCAGTCCAGGTAAAACTGCGCAGGCATGCCAGCAAAACGCCAGATGATGTCTGCTGCCAGATTGACTGCATTCAACTCTATGTGCGCCAGTGCATGAATCAGCACCGCCCGGCCCTCTATCGTATTCATGGTACGCCGCCCCACCTTGCCCGGCGGCACCAGCTCAGGCTTGCTTAAACGCCCAGGTATACCTTCAGGCTCAGTAAAAACTGTAGCAACATCGAGCAAGGACTCCTTGAGAATTGCATGGATAGCCTCACATTTACGTTGAGGATCTGGTTCCAGTACTGCTGCCAATGCGCATGCTCTTAACTCATTAATAACTTTATCTTTCATATACATGTGAAGCAAGGCAAGTAAGTCCGCTGGGGTTTACAATACTGCTTTAGAACCAGTTTACGATCTGTAGCGAGCGAGCGTCAGCGGGGTCAGGCAACATAAAACGCAGCGCAAAAAGCGGAATGTACTCTATAGTACATGAGCATTTTGAGCAGCACATGAGCCCCGATCACGTTCGCTCGCTACAGATCGTAAGCAGGTTCTTAGCTAATAATGCGCCATTTTACGGAACAATCATGCCCATTTACCAATTCGGTGACCTAGTCCCAGAAATAGATGCCTCTGCCTATATTGCCGACAGTGCCAACATCATAGGCAAAGTCAAAATAGAAGCCAATGCCAGCATCTGGTTTGATGTCACCGTACGCGGTGACAATGAATTGATTACCATCAGTGAAAACAGCAATGTACAGGAAGGCAGCATTTTACATACGGATCCTGGCTATCCCATGGTGATAGGCAAACATGTCACTGTCGGCCATCAGGCCATGTTGCATGGCTGCACCGTTGGTGATGGCTCATTGATAGGCATACAGGCCGTTGTGCTAAACGGCGCAAAGATAGGTAAGAACTGTCTGGTTGGTGCTGGCGCACTGGTCACCGAAGGCAAGGAATTCCCTGACAACTCCCTCATCATAGGCTCGCCTGCCAAAGTAGTCAGAACACTGGGCGAAGCAGATATTGCCGGCCTGCAGCGCAATGCCGACACTTACGTAAAACGCGGGCAAGCCTTTAAAACACAACTGAAACGCATAGACTGATTTAGCGATAATAATGACTGATACCCTACAAAAATTCATGTTCGAACACGCCGGTGTACGCGGCGAAATGGTCGAACTGATCCACACCTGGCAACAAACCCTGGCCCGCAAGACTTATCCGGCTGCCGTACAAACCATATTGGGCGAGTTGATGGCCGCATCTGCACTGCTGTCCGCCAACCTGAAGTTTGATGGCACCATGATCATGCAAATCCATGGCGATGGCCCGGTCAAGCTGCTGGTGGTTGAATGCGATGCCGAACTGAAAATGCGCGCCACTGCCAAACTCAGTGAGCATGCCAATATTGCCGATGATGCCAGCCTGACTGACCTGATCCATTCCCACGGCAAAGGTCGTTTTGTGATCACTCTGGACCCGAACAATAAATTGCCAGGTCAGCAGGCTTACCAGGGCATCGTGCCGCTGGATGGCGACAGTATCGCGACTGTCATAGAAAACTATATGCAACGCTCTGAGCAGCTTGATACCAAGCTGTGGCTGGCAGCTGACGATCAGGTCGCGCGCGGCATGCTGCTGCAAAAACTGCCTAAAACTGGTGGTACTGAAGCGCAGGTGGAAGATGAAACCGAAGCCTGGAACCACGCCGTCATGCTGGGTGATACCCTCAAGCGCCCTGAATTACTAAGCACAGGCATAGACATACTTTTGCACCGTCTGTTTTGGGAAGAAACCATACGCGTATTCGACCCTTTGCACCCGCAATTCCAATGCAACTGCACGCGTGAAAAAGTCGGTGACATGCTGAGAATGCTGGGTGAAGAAGAAATACAGTCAGCCATTGCTGACCTGGGTACGCTGGATATCAATTGTGATTTCTGTGGCAAGCACTATGGCTTCGACAAGGTCGATTGCGCGCAGTTATTCGTTGCAAATACACTGACAGAAGGCACATTGAAAGCACCAGAAATCAAGCATTGATTTCCACCGGTCTGGCGACCACTGTTGCCGGACCCATTCCCTCTAAAATCGGCCTTGAATTCATCACTCTGCAAGACGACTTGATCACATAAGTCAATTACAACTTTTATTTTCTGCCATTGTTGAAAGCTCATTTTTCAGGAGACTTTCCATGATTCAGCAATGGTATAAAACAAATCCAGCAAACCTGCATCGAGGTATGGATATCGTACGCATAGGTGTCGCATTGATTATTTTGATGCATCCTCTGCATGGCTACACCCATATGGCAAATATCCCGCGCTTTGGTGATTTCCTGACTGAACTTGGTTATCCCTTTGGCACTGCCCTGGCATGGCTGGTATTGCTGGTACAAACTGCCAGCAGCCTGGCTCTGCTTACCAATCGCCTGGTCGTGCCTGCCTGCATAGGGCATATCGTCGTTATTTGCTTTGGATTGATCCATGTCCATGCCCAATACGGTTGGTATGTCGTTGGCCCGGGTCAAGGTGGCATGGAGTGGGGATTTATCCTGCTGACCAGTTTGCTAGGCGTCATGTGGGCATATTGGCCGCAACGAGATAAAAAAACAAATAAATAGGGCAATAAAAATATTTTCAAAAAACCTTTGACCCTGACATTAGGTGAGGCTTTATAGTCTCCCTCATTGAAGGAGATCAGGTATGTTATTGAAAATCGGTGAACTGGCCAGCCGTACTGGCCTGACCATACGCACACTACATCACTACGACAAAATTGGCTTGCTCAAGCCATCTGCCCGCTCAGAGGCAGGGTATCGCCTCTACGACAGGTCGGATATCAAGCGCCTGCATCACATTCAAGCCCTGCGCCGCCTGGACTTGTCACTGGCGGAAGTGGGCGATGTCATCAATGGTGCCAGTGGCGACTTGCACTGCATCATAGATGAGCAGATTTCTGGCCTGGATCAGCAAATTGCCCAGAGCATGGAGTTACGCGACAGACTGCAACAATTGTCTGACGTGTTGAAAGCTAAAAGCGAACCCAATCTGGAATATTGGCTTTCGACACTGGAAATGATGAGTTTGATAGGCAAGTACTTCAGCCGTGATGAAATTTTGCATATGCGTGAACTAGAGCTACAGGCAAAAAGCAAGCTTGAAACGCATATGTCGCCCCTTATCCAGGCAGCCAGGAGCTTGTTGGATCAAAAAACCTCGCCGCTTGATCCTGCGGCCAAGCAATTGGCCAGGGAATGGGTGCTAGCCATGAGCCAGATCATGCCTGATCCCAGATTACTCAGCAAATTCACTTTGATGCACAGAAAAGAACCTTCACTGCAGTCATTAAGCGGTGTGGATGATGAAATGATGGATTTCATCACCCAGGCATCAGTAGAGGTCAGGTACGACATTTACAGAAAACATCTGAGTGAAGAAGAGCTGAAGTATTTTCGTCACTCCTTTTTTAAAAATGCCGAATCCTGGACACGGATCTTTTCTGAGGTAAGGCAAAAAATGGCCCTGAACCTGCCACCTGAACACCCTGACGTGCAAGCCATTTTAATCAAGTGGCGCGCCCTGTTTATGGATGCCTGGGGTAACCATCTGCCTACCATGCTCAAGGTCAGGAGCATCCATGAAAAAGAGCCAGAGCTAAGCATAGGAGGCGGATTGACGCCATCCATCATTGCATACGCTCGCCAGGGAATGGCAATTCTCGAAAAGAATTACCTTGAAATGAAATAGAATTTAAGGAAACAGTATGAACGAAATAAACAAGAATACAGCCGACAGCAAGCCCAAGGGTATGTTCAAGGACAGTAATTTCCTGTGGATGATAGGCGGCGGCGCCATCTCCATGCTGGGTGATCAATTCACTTTAATTGCCCTGCCCTGGCTGGTGCTGAAGATGACCGGCGACACTTTAATACTGGGTATCGTGCTCGCACTGATCAGTGTGCCACGCGCATTGTTGATATTGCTGGGAGGTGCAGTGGTTGACCGCTATTCACCCAAGACAGTAATGATGCAAACCAAGTATATCAATACGCTGCTGCTGGGTATATTGAGTGCACTGATTTTTTACGGCAAGCTGGAATTATGGATGGTGTATGTCCTGGCCCTCGGTCTGGGTATCTCTACCGCCTTCAGCATACCTTCAGGCACATCCATGTTGCCACGTGTAGTCGCACCAGCCCAGTTGCAATCTGCGAATGGCACCATGCTGGGCGTGCGCCAGTTGACTATGTTCATTGGCCCTGTACTGGCAGGCTTGCTGATTGCCTTGTTCGGTACACATGAGCAAGGCATGGTCAACGATGCACAAGGATTGGCAGCGGCTTTCTTCTTTGATTGCTTCACCTACGCATTTTCTGCCTGGACACTGAGCAAGGTCAGGATGATTGACATGCCTGCGCCCACTGGCCTCGCTCCCATCGGACAAAAACCAGCATTGCTGCAATCACTGACAGAAGGTTTGCGTTATTGCTGGAATGAGAAACAATTGCGCAGTTGCTTCATCTATTGGGCAGCGATCGCCTTCTTCATCATGGGGCCGATACAGATTGCCTTGCCGGTCATGGCAAATCAGCTCAGCAATAGTGCCAGCGCACTGGGCTTGCTGGCTGGTTCACACGGTGCAGGCACGCTATTAGGTATGGCTTTGGCAGGCATGAAACCCAATCTGCGTTTTGGCAATCTGGGACGCACTATTTTGCTGGTCGATTTTATTGTGGGTATATTGTTTATCCCCATGGGCCTGATCAGCGCCAGCTGGCAAGGTGCGGGCATATTGTTAAGCGTAGGCATACTGGGTGGTTTTTTACATGTGGCAGTATTTACCTGGGTGCAAAAACAGGTACCACCAAATATGATAGGCCGTGCCATGAGCATGTTCATGTTTATCTTCATGGGCATAGGGCCAGTCTCGGCGGCATTTACAGGCTGGCTGCTGCGCGGCATCACTATTCCTCAATTATTCATGGGCAGTGGCAGCCTGTTGATATTGATCGTCGTCACGGCCACGCAAATCAGTCCTATCTCCAGAGTGACGGACAAGCGCACCACTGCATAAGTGCCAACCAGAAACTGACTCAGGCTGACAAAATCTGCCGCACTAAAGCCTGAGTCACTTCTGCATGGATCTCATTCATACCCAGGGCAATATCAAAATGCTACCGCCAGCATATTCCCTGACAAACTCCATGTAATCCCTGTTGTCATAACTGGCAGAATGCAAGAGATTCTGCTGGTTCATGACTATCCATTAAAGTCCGTCTGTGCTTTCCAGAAAACAACAATTTTATTGTTAAATCGAGTTAATTTGAACAACAATTAATTTTCATTTGACTTATCTTTGCCAGCTTTCGCCCTATCATACAAAATCTTGAATTGAATCAACGAGCCAAGCTTTGCATGTCCTGGCTATACACTTTACTATTTCAAGATATGGGGAGCAGCATGAAAAGAACTTGCTACGCTTTGACTCTGGGATTGCTTGTCAGCGTTTCTTTCCAGGTGGCTGCAGTAAACAGAAGCACAGAAGCCGAGGCTCTGGCCCTGATACAAAAAGCCCAGGAATACATCAAAATACATGGTGTGGAGAAAGCCATTATCGAATTCAACAGACTGGACAGCCCTTTCAACTCTGTCAGTGAGATCAATAAAAAGGGTGATCTTTATCTGTACACGCTGGACCAGAAAGGCTATCAGTCTGTGCATGGCAAAAATCCCAAGATCGTTGGCAAAGTCATGCTCGACATGCGTGACCAGGATGGTGTATTGCTGATCAAGGAGATGGTGGAAAAATGTTTTTCCAATGGCAAAGGATGGGTAAATTATCGCTGGCCCAACCCTGTCACCAAAGACCTGGAAAAGAAAAGAGGCTATGTTGAAAGAGTTCCAGGACAAGATTTCTGTCTGGGAACAGGGGTATACTATTAAGATTAAGGCGGCTTGGCTGATATTTGGCTGACATAGCGGCGCACCAACGAGACAAACAACAAATATTTACGCAAGGGACAGGCATGGCAACATCGGTTGAACGACCCAAAGTTGCTGGTGTCATTTTCCTGCTACTTGCAGGTCTGACAATTGCTGCCATTATTTTGCAAACCTGGTGGGCAGTCTCGCAAGACCGTAGCGTCACTTTTAAATCTGAATATGAAAATGGCCTGGTAGCTGTCCGCCTGTTGGAAGAGCATGCTACCCAGACCCTGCGCGAGGCAGACGGTAACCTTAGCACCGTCATTCAGGCCATACAGTCTATCAGCCGGGAACGTGAACTCAATGACGATATCATCCGCGAACTGATCACCAAGGCACAACCCTTCAACAAGGTATTAAAAGCACTGCAATATGTCAATCCATCGGGCAAAGCCTTTGTCAGCACCATAGATTATCCAGCCTATCAGGTCGATGCAGATGAAAGAACTTATATTCCGCTATTGCTGAAACATCCCGAGATCAGGCATGCCGTGATTGGCCATCCCTTTCAGCGTTTTTACGATACTGAACTCGTCGTACCCATCGCACGTAATCTGTTTGCAGACAATGGCAAACATCTGGGTATTATCAGTACCGACATCAGCGTTTCTTATTTCAGTTCTGTGTATGCCAGGGTTGCCAAAGATAGCAAGGCGATGGTCTCTTTATTCACTGAGGATGGTACTGTCATCGTGCGCTTTCCCTTTGATAAAGAATATGTGGGCAAAGAGATACGGCAATCACCAATTATCAAAGATTTGCTCAAGCAAGCCGTTGAAGGCAGCTTCAGGGATAGCCGGTTTCTCGATGAAAAAAATCAGATAGAACGGCTATACACTTATCGCAAGATCGCTGGTTTTCCCATTGTTTCTGTATTTGCGCGTGACAATGATTCAATTCTCGCCGCATGGCGCGACCGCACACGCGACCGCATAGTGTTTTCAGGCGCCACGATACTTTTGCTGAGTACGCTGACATTTTTACTATGGCTGCATATACGCCGCCTGCATCGCTCTGAAAACTCACTCAGAACATCGGAAATGTCACTTCGCATCAGCGAAAGCAAATTTGTTAATTTATTCAAGTATTCTCCGGTGCCGCTGGCATTAATCACATTGAGCAATGATCAATTTGTAGAAATTAACGATAGTCTTGCCAGGCAGACTGGCTTTGCCACTGATGAAATTCTGGGAAAGACTCCGCAGGAATTACAGCTATGGGAGGATATTGCATTACGCTCTGTTTACCTGAAACTACTTAACGAGCAGGGCTTTGTCGACCAATTTGAAATGAGGTTCCGCTACAAGGATGGCAGCATAGCGACTTGCTTATTGTCTTCACGTTTGCTGGAGTCAGATGGCGACAGAATGGTCATTTTTACGCCTATCGATATCAGCCGTATCCGCGGTATCGAAAACGAAATGCGCCAATTGAATTCCGAACTGGAAGAACGTGTAGGGCAACGCACCTGCAGTCTGGAAAAAACCAATGAAGAACTGAGCATAGCGCTCGACAGTTTGACCGCCATGCAGGACGAGTTGATACGTTCTGAAAAAATGGCAGCCCTGGGCTCACTGGTCGCGGGCATTGCCCATGAACTCAATACCCCCATAGGTAATAGCGTTACCGTTGCCTCCACCATACATGATCATGCGAGTAGCATGGAGAATGAATTATCAAGCAGCCAACCTCGTCGTTCCATCCTGGCACAATTGACACAGGAGACCATCAAAGGCGCCAATATACTGGTTCGTAACCTGGATAGAGCAGCTCAGCTTATTGTCAGTTTTAAACAGGTAGCAGTGGATCAATCCGGCAATCAGAGACGTCGCTTTAACCTGTGTGCCACCCTGAATGAAATTCTGGTCACCCTGGAACCCATGTATAGCAGGAGCAAACATCACCTGCATATTGAACTGGCACCTGAGGTCATGATGGAAAGCTACCCGGGGGCATTGGCGCAAATTCTCACAAACTCCGTCAATAATTCGCTGACGCACGCCTTTGAGCACAAAGAGCAAGGAAATATGTATCTGAAGACCAGGCTTTGTGGAATGAATCAGGTAGAAATTATCTTCAGCGATGACGGAAGCGGTATTTCGTCCGAACATCTGGCACGCGTATTTGATCCCTTCTTTACGACAAAACTGGGGAAAGGTGGATCAGGCCTGGGTATGCATATCGTCTACAACCTGGTCACTGATGTACTGGGCGGTAAAATTGAACTCTATAGTGAGCCAGGTCAGGGAACAACGCTCAGCTTGTTACTTCCACTGATTGCACCAGTTAAACAAACTGACAGATTTGCTGCGTAGAAGCAAGTAGAAGCGCTAATCCACGAATGCAAAATTCATGACGAGGGGTAGATTGAGGGGAATTTTAAAACAGGAAGTTGGCGAGCCTGGTCTGCGGCACTTGCGGTAAGTGACTGTGGCTGCTTCGTTCCCGACCTGACCAGATTGGCCACGCCGCAATGCGCAGGGGCCCGCCAAGGCGCATTATATCGCATCAGACACAAACTTGCAGCACTTTGGCCATAATAAGCCTGACAAGGGACCTGGCTCACTCCAGGAAAACCCGTTCAATCCACAATTTCTCCTTTCCGTCCTTGCCCAAGCTGGTTTCATCGCATCTTTCCATTTGCGCATTCCATTTACATAAGATATGTCTGCCCGCGCCAACCGCGCAAGGAGCAGTTCAATCACAACAAGGATAAAAGCATGGAACTTCGCATACAACAACTATCAAAACAATATAGTAACGGCGTACAGGCACTCAATGATATCAACCTGACCATACCCGCCGGTATGTTTGGTTTACTGGGGCCGAATGGTGCAGGCAAATCAACCCTGATGCGCACGCTGGCGACATTACAGGATGCTGACTCAGGCACTGCTCTGCTGGACAATATCAATATCCATGAACAAAAAGATCAGATACGCCGTTTGCTTGGTTATCTGCCACAAGATTTTGGGCTTTATCCCAAGGTCAGCGCTTATGACTTGCTGGATCACTTTGCAGCCCTGAAGGGTTTGGACAATCGCAAGCAGCGCAAAGAAGTGGTGGAGGCTTTGCTGCATCAAACCAATCTCTACAACGTCAAAAGCAAGCATCTGGGTGGCTTTTCTGGCGGCATGCGCCAGCGTTTTGGTATTGCCCAAGCGCTGCTTGGTGACCCGAAACTGATCATCGTCGATGAACCAACAGCTGGCCTGGACCCGGAAGAACGGGTACGCTTCCATAATTTACTGGCAGATATAGGCTCAGAAAAAATCGTCATCCTCTCCACCCATATCGTGGAAGATGTGGCTGACCTGTGCAACAACATGGCTGTCATCAACAAAGGCCAGGTCATACTGACCGGACAACCACTTTCTTTGATCGCGCAGATACAGGGGAAAATCTGGAAACGCTTTATAGAGAAGACTGAACTGGCAGCTTGCCAGCAAAAGTATCAACTCATCTCCAGCCGCCTGACCTCGGGCCGTACCCTCATCCACGTGTATGCACATACACAGCCAGATAGCAGCTTTGAGGCCACCCAGGGTAATCTGGAAGATGTGTATTTTTCTGCGATGGCTGGCTTGCTGTCCAGCTCTGCTACCTTGCCAGTTCAACGCGCAGCCTGAGGAGTCGTCATGTTAGCGATACTTATGTTTGAGCTGCGTCAAAAGGCACGCAGCCTGTCCAGCTATGTCTATTTTCTGGTTTTCTTTTCCCTGGCCCTGCTATGGATGGCAGCAGCAGGTGGTTTATTCACTGGTGCGTCCATCGGTTTCGGTGGCAAGGTTTATATCAATGCACCAATGGCAGTTTTTCAAAGCATCACCTTTCTTGGCTATCTGGGCATCAGTACAGTCGCTGCATTAATGGGGCAAGCGACACACCAGGATATTGAACACCACACCTGGCATTTTTTCTACAGTGCCCCCATCAGCAAATTCCAATATCTTGCAGGCCGGTTTTCAGGCGCCCTGTTGACTTCCATCATCATCTTTTCCGGTCTCGGTCTGGGTGCATGGCTGGGTTGCTATTTGCCGGGCATAGAAGCCGTCAGGTTGGGCGTAGTACAGCCTTTGTCATATCTCATGCCCTATCTGTATGCGATTTTGCCAAACTTCATTATTTTTGGTGGCATTTTCTTTACTCTTGGCGCACTCACCCGCCGCATGATGCCAGTGTATGTGGCCAGTGTACTTTTGATTATTGGCTATCTGGTCGCCCGTTCATTGCGGGCTGATCTGGATAACAAGACCATGGCTGCCCTGCTTGATCCCTTTGGTTCTTCTGCAGTCAGCATGATGACTGAATACTGGAGCATAGCTGACAAAAATACCCGCCAGATTGCGCTGGATGGTGTTTTCCTTATCAACCGTCTGATATGGCTGAGTCTTGGTCTTGCCAGTCTGGCGCTGTGCTACTGGCGCTTTAAATTCGCTACCATCAACACGACAGGCAGGCAAAAGAAAGAAAAGGTAGTGGCTACCCCAGTCGCAGTACAACTGCAAAAAGTGACGCCCAATTTCACCGGTAACAGGGGCTTGAAGTTGCTGTACGCCGAAAGCATGTTGAATTTGCGGGAATCAGTAAAAAACGTGTATTTCATCGTCATGCTGCTGGCGGGTGTTTTGTTCATGTTTGCGATTTCCAGCTCCATCACCAAAATGTTTGGCACACCCACTTACCCCGTGACTTATGCGGTACTGGAGATTCTCAGCGGCAGCTTTAGCATATTCATGCTCGCCATCACCACTTTTTACGCAGGTGAACTGGTGTGGCGTGAAAGAGATGCCCGCATTGCGCAATTACTCGATGCTCTGCCCGTCCCCAATTACCTGCCATTCACTGCAAAACTGATCGCACTGATCGCCTTGCAGGGCATCATGCTTTTCGTGCTGATGTTATGCGGCATCCTGCTGCAGACTATCAAAGGCTATACCAATTATGAGATAGCCCAATATGTACAGCAGCTGTTTTTAATGCAGTGGCCGGAATATGCCTTGTTGGCAGTCCTCGCGATTTCCTTGCAAGTTATCGTCAATCACAAGTACCTGGCTTATTTCATGATCGTGCTGTATTACGCTGCCACGATAGCCTTGCCAGCAATGGGTATTGAACATCCCATGTTCCGCTATGCAGTGACACCACATATCATTTACTCAGATATGAATGGCTATGGCCACATGCTGGCAACATCACGCTGGTATCTGAGTTACTGGACTGGTGCAGCTTTGGTACTGGTGAGCCTGTCTTTGATGATGTGGGTACGCGGCACGACTACCGATTTCCGCCTGCGTTTACGCTTGGCAAAACAGGCTTTCACAGGCGGTAATTCGATTTTGCTGCTGGGGGGCACCAGCATTTTCGTGTTGACTGGCGCTGCCATCTTTTATTTTACAAATATCCTCAATCCCTACCAAAACCAGTTTGCAGAGCAAGCCGACAATGCCCACTATGAAAAACTTTATAAACAATATGCCATCCAGGCACAACCACGCATCAGCGATGTCAAATTGAATGTAGATATCTACCCTGAAACGCGGAGCGCGAATATCAAAGGAAGCTATCAACTGGTCAATCGCAGCAAGCAGGCTATCCAAGAGATTTTTATTACGCAAAAAGAAGATGTAGACATCGTCAAGATGGAATTCGATTTTGCCAATGAAAAAAATATAGTCGATAACAAACTGGGGTTTCATAGCTACAAGCTGGAAAAGCCGCTGGCAGCGGGTGAAAAATTGAATCTCAATTTTGAACTCAGAATCGCACCCAAAAACTTTCTGGGCATGAGCCAGGGCAGCCCTCTTTACTATAACGGCAGCTTCTTTAACAGCATGTTGATGCCGCATATAGGCTATCAGCCAGCACTGGAACTCCGCGAGGATAAAACCAGGCGTGAACATGGATTACCTGAAAAAGAGAGAATGGCAGAAAGGGATGATCCCAAGGCATTGGAAAACAGCTATATTGCCAATGATGCCGACTGGATTAATTTTGATGCAATAGTGTCCACCTCGGCAGACCAGATGGCTGTTGCGCCTGGCACCTTAAAGCGCCAGTGGCAAGAACATGGCCGTAATTATTTTCACTACGTGCCCGAGCTGCCTATCTTGAACTTTTATGCCTTCCTGTCTGGTCGTTATGAAGTGAAGCAGGCGCAATGGCAAAACATCCCCATAGAAATCGATTATCACAAAGGGCATGAATACAATGTAGACCGCATGGTAAAAGGCGTACAAAAGTCTCTGGATTACTACACCAAAAACTTTGGCCCGTATCAGCACAAACTGGTTCGTATCATCGAATTTCCACGTTATGCCAGTTTTGCCCAGGCTTTCCCTAACACCATACCGTTTTCAGAAAGCATAGGTTTCATTGCCCGCGTCGATGACAACAATCCCAAAGAAGTTGATTATCCATTCTATGTAACAGCGCATGAAGTCGCCCATCAATGGTGGGCACATCAGGTCATCTCGGGCAATAGCAAGGGTGGCACAGTGCTGGTAGAAACCCTGGCGCAGTACTCTGCCCTGATGGTCATGAAGCATACCTATGGTGATGCAACCATGCGCCGTTTCCTGCAGTTTGAACTCGACAGGTATCTGCAAGGCCGCAGCCAGGAAAGGAAAAAAGAATTGCCGCTGGCGCAAAATGAAAATCAAGACTACATCCACTATGCCAAAGGCAGCCTGGCCATGTACTTGCTGCAAGACCAGATAGGTGAAGACAAAGTCAATCAAGCTCTGCGCGAAGTCATTGCCCGCCATGCCAACAAGGGTGCACCTTACCCTAGCAGCACAGCCCTGACCAGGGCCCTGCGCGAAGTCACGCCAGTTGAGCAGCAATATGTGATTGATGATCTGTTTGACTCCATCACCCTGTATGAAAACCGCGCCATTTCAGCAACTGCCAAACCCTTGCCAGACGGTCAGTACGAAGTATCACTCAAAGTCACCAGCAATAAGCTCAAGGCAGATGAACTGGGTGTAGAAAAAGAAGTCCCTCTGAAAGACTGGATGGATATAGGCATAGACGACAAAGATGGCAAACCCTTGCTGCGTCAACGCCAGCTCATCAAGCAAAAAGAAATGGAGTTCAAACTCATTGTCAAAGGCTTGCCTGCTAAAGCTGGCATAGACCCGGACATCAAGTATGTTGATCGTAAGCCAGATGATAATTTGGTCAAGATTGAAATAACGAACAAGTAAATCCCCCATAAGCACGAACAAAGGCGAACCTCAAGAGTTCGCCTTTGCCATTTCAACATACGCTGCAATCAGAAACTTGCGTGCAGGCTGACACGCAAGGCACGAGGTGAACCGGGTGTGATATTGCTGTTGCTATTGGCAAAAACATAGTATTTTCTATCCAGCAAGTTCTCTACATTCACCTGCACATTCATCGTTTTATTCGGCCCATAATATACAGCGCCATCCAGGCGACTAAAGCCCGGCACAGTCACTGCATTATCCGTCGCCGCAAAGATCGCACTGCGATACACAATCCCCAGACCTGCTCCCCAAGCGGGATTGAAGTCGTAGCGATTCCATAAGGATGCACTGTGCTGTGGCACCTGTGCCAATGTCGCACCTGCCAATACAGTGGCCGACTGAGTCTTGGTAATCTTTGCATCCTGATAGGCGTAACCGCCCATGATGCTCCAATTGCGGTTGATTTTCCCATTGAATCCCACCTCCAAGCCTTTGCTGCGCTGACCATCCACCAGGACAGTCTTGCTGTTATCTGCCGGATCTGCAATGGCAACATTGCTACGATCAAGTTGATAAATGGCTGCACTGGCCGTCAGGTCAGGATTAATATCCCATTTGAGACCCAGTTCCAGATTCCTGAATTTTTCTGGATCCAGGTTTTTATTGCTCAGGCTCAAAGAGGACAATTGATCTCCGGCTCGCGGTACAAAGGCCAGGCTGTAACTGGCATAAACCGCTACTTCCTTGACCGGTTTGAATACCAGACCAAGACGTGGAGAAACAGGTGTATCTGCGGTTTTCAGATTTTCTGCCGTACGCTTGTTGGTGAAATCCACGTCGAAGCTGTCGCGACGCAAACCAGCCATCAATTGCCATTGCGGCGACAATATCATCTGGTCTTGCAGATAAACTGACTTGCTGGTGACTGTACCGCTGTTACTGGCATCCGTCATAGATGGCCTGAAAGTCACTGGCGTATTTGCCATTGGGCTGGATAATGGCACATTGATGGACGTAATATTAGGGCCGAGGGCAAGGAAATAAGCAGTGTTGCGCAAGTTATCGGTTTCCTGACGACCCAACTCCAGACCGGCCACAAACTTGTGGCTTATACCGCCCGTGTTCAAACCAAAGATCAAATCAGTCTGATTAAAGAAGTTCTTGCGCCGGGTTGCATTGTTATAACCAGACAGAGCAACCGTCGTGCCTGCAGTATTCAAAGTGCCTGGCACGATGTTTTGATAAAACTTGTCGTATTCAGCGTAGCGTGTGCGGTTACGCAGATTCCATCCCTGACCAAAATCATGGTCAATAAGCGCAGACAGGGCGTCGACCCTGGCCCAGGTCGTATTGATGTCGGGATTACCAAAAAAAGTGCCTGCATCTGTATCCAAAGGACGTCCCTGATAGGATGGTACACCACGGTCAGCCGTTCTTTCATCCTTGAAATGTTCATAGGCGACAGCAAGCAAAGTATCACTGCCAAGACGCACTGAGAGAGATGGATTCACACCCGATCGCTTAAGCTTGAAGCCCTGGCGATAACTGCCAGAATCTTCAACGACAGCATTGATGCGCACGGCTGTATTATCGGTAATACCCTGGCCCACGTCAGCCGTCATGCGACGATGGTTCCATGATCCCAAAGTGATACCGGCCTCACGCACATCACGCCATTCAGGCTGCTTGGTGACGCGGTTAATGATGCCACCAGAACCACCACGACCAAAAATCATTGCATTTGAGCCCTTCAAGGCTTCAACACTATCGATATTGTAAAAATCCCGGTAATACTGCACGTCGTCACGGATGCCATCCACATAAAAATCGCCAGTGGAACTATTACCGCGGAACACCGCCGTATCGCGATTCCCCTCCCCCTGCGCTGCAACGATACCAGGCACATAGCGGACGACATCACCAAGGCTTTGCATGCTTTGGTCGCGGATCAGGTCTTTACTGATAACAGTCACGGCCTGAGGCGTGTCCAGCAACAAGGTATCAGTTTTGGTGGCTGTTATTGTCGACTTGGCGCGATAAGTTTTCTCGGTGCTACTGGTGATCTGCACTTCTGGTAAGGCGGATTCAGGTGTCTGCGACTGGGCAAAGACGGGCAAAATTACACTGCTGAGCAAAGCAGCTATAGGGGTCAGGCGGGCTTTCATGAACTTCCTTGCATATCAGTTAATCTACTGGCTGGCTGATAGACAAGGCTATTGGCTGGCTAATTTTTGATTTCCCATCATAAATGCGAATCAATATTATTTGCATTGACATCGATCAAGCGATCTCTATCGCATGAAAAATGGTAAATATATTTCCAGATTTGCTTTTCAATTGTGAACTTTCAGACCAAAATATGGCCTCAAGTGCAAGGGGTAATATCACTACGCAGAAAATATGCGTCTCTGTATTAATGGGCGCCAATGCATATTAAATAAACAATAAGTCACACGCCCCTGCATTTGTGACACATTCATCAATCCAAACTGGACCACTAACCATGCATAAACATCTTGTTCGCAACTTGTTCGCTGTTGCATTGACTCTGCCAAGCTTTGCCTTTGCCGCTCACCCCAGTGAGACGGAAGCAGACCGCTGGAATTTAAATGACATGTATCAGACCAAGGCTGATTGGGATAAAGACGCAATGACACTGGAGGTTCAGTTAAAACAGTTTCAAACCTGCAGCGGCCATCTGGGTGACAATATTGCGCGCTTCAAGACTTGCCTGGATTTGAATGCTGACTTGTGGAAGCGCTATGCCCGTTTGTCCAGCTATGCATTCCAGTTCCGCGATCAGGATACTGGTGACAATGCCGGTGCAGACCTGGGCCAGCGCTCGGACATTTTGGGCAGTAAAGTGGAAGAAGCAACGTCCTTCCTCAGGCCAGAAATTTTGAGTATAGGTGCAAAAAAAATACAGGCTTTCCAGACCAAAGAAAAAGGTTTGAAAATCTATGAGCATCAACTGGATGATATCTTGCGCTCCGGCAAGCATACTCTGGATAAAAAAGGTGAAGAAATTGTTGCTACATTTGGCATGGCAACCAATACTGCCAGCGCAGTGTATTCCACCTTGTCAAATGCTGATATGCCCTGGCCCAAGGTCAAATTATCGACGGGTGAAGAAGTACGCATAGACCAGTCTGCCTATACCAAATACCGCGCGGCCCCCAACCGTGCTGACCGCCAGCTGGTATTTGATACATTCTGGGGCAAGTGGAAAGAATTTGAACGCAGCTATGGCGTTACTTTTTACGAACAGTTGAAGCGCGATTCGGCGTATGCCAAGATACGCAATTATCCAGATTCCTTGACGCAGGCACTGGACAATAACAAGTTGCCACGTGAAGTTTACGACATGCTGGTGACGCAAACCCGTGCCAATCTCCCTACCCTGCACCGCTACTTCAAATTACGTGCCAAACTGCTAGGTGTAAAAGATTTGCGCTATTTCGATATCTATCCACCACTGGTATCTGGCGATTTCAAATATCCTATTAAAGACGGCGTCAAACTGGTGCTGGAATCAGTCAAACCACTCGGTGATGACTATGCCAAGGCCATGACCAAAGCCACGACTGAGCGCTGGATGGACGTCTATCCTCGTCCACGCAAACGCTCGGGTGCTTACATGAATGGCGCAGCCTATGACGTGCACCCCTATCTGCTGTTGAATTACAACGATGATTATGAATCTGTTTCAACTCTGGGGCATGAATGGGGCCATGCCATGCATTCCTACCTGGCCAATAAGCATCAGCCATTTATCAGCGCAGACTACCCCACTTTCACGGCAGAAATTGCTTCAACCACCAATGAAGTCTTCTTGCTGGACCACATGCTGAAGATTGCCAAGAGCGATGACGAGCGCCTGCTATATCTGGGTTCTGCACTGGAAAACCTGCGTGGTACATTCTTCCGCCAGGCCATGTTTGCCGACTTTGAGCGTGAAGTACATGCCAAGGTGGATAAAGGTGAATCCCTGACTGGTGAAGCACTGTCGAAAATCTATGGCGACATTCTGAAAAGCTATCATGGTGACAAAGAAGGTGTCATGAAGATAGATGATACTTATGCCGTAGAATGGGCGTATATTCCCCATTTCTACAATCGCTTCTATGTATTCCAGTACGCCACTTCCATCGCTGCCGGATCCATGTTTGCAGATGAGATTTTGAAGGGCCAAACAGGTGCCAGGGATAAATACCTGAATATCCTGAAAGCTGGTGGTTCTGCCTACCCTTATGAACTGGTCAAGGGCGCAGGTGTTGATCTGGCCTCACCTGCCCCTTATCAGGCAGTATTCGTGCGCATGAATAAGATCATGGATCAGATTGAAGCGATACAGGCAAAACGTTAATACATCAAGCAAGCATCAAGTAAGTCAGACAGAAGCTGAATCAAAAGCTGGATAAGTTTCTGAATATGAAAAAACCCTGCCTCTCGCCAACTCTGGCGAGAGGCAATTTATTTTCAAAGTAACGGAAGAAAAATGCAAAAGAAATTCTTATTTCTAAGCTTGGCAATTCCTGCCCTGTCCTTCGCGGCAGAAGGTATGTGGACCATGGACAATTTGCCAGTCAACAAGCTGCAGACAGAATACGGCTTCAAGCCCAGTGCAGAATGGATTAAAAATACCATGTTGAGCTCGGTCAAGATGCCGGGTTGTTCTGGTTCTTTCGTCTCCAGGGATGGCCTGGTCATGACCAATCATCATTGCGCCTCCAACTGTATAGAGCAATTGTCGACGGCAAAACAAAATTATGTAGAAAACGGCTTTCTGGCAAAGAAGCGGGAAGAAGAGCAAGTCTGTCCAGCACTGGAATTAAATCGCCTGGAGGATATCAGCGACGTGACAGACGACATCAAAAAAGCCACTGCAGGTCTTGAAGGCGTAGATTTCAAGCAGGCACAGAATGCCATCTATGCCAAGCTGACGTCTGCCTGCGTGAATGGAGACAAAGAAAAAACCCGCTGTGATATCGTCGATCTTTATCATGGTGGCCGCTACCATCTGTATAAATACCACCGCTACACCGATACCCGCCTGGTATGGGCGCCAGAAAAAGCCATCGCCTTTTTTGGTGGAGACCCTGACAATTTCAATTTCCCGCGCTACGATCTCGACATCACCATGTTGCGTGTATATGAGAATGGCAAACCGGCTGATATTAAAAACTTTTTCCCTTTCAGCAAAACCGGGCCACAAGAAGGTGAAATGACTTTCATCACTGGTCACCCAGGCTCGACCCAGCGTCAATTGACCATGGCACAATTGAACAGCTTGCGAGATATAGGTCTTATCGATAACCTGCAACATTTGGCAGAGTTGCGTGGCGTACTCACACAGTACCGCAAAACCAGCCCGGAAGCAGCACGCACTGCCGATCACCTGTTGTTCAGTACAGAAAATAGCTATAAAGCTGGCGTGGGCAGGTTAAAGACCCTGCTGGACCCGGAATTCATCGCCAGCAAGCAAGCAGAAGAAGCCGCCTTGCGCCAGTTTGTTGAATCCAAACCTGAACTCAAGGCGAAAGTCAGTGGCGCCTGGGATGCGATTGCGAAAGCGCAGGAAAGCTATCGCCAGTTACATAGAATCTCCAGCATGACAGAGGCTGGTGCTGCGTTCTCCAGCGATTATTTCCGCATCGCCCGTAACCTGGTCAGGGCGGCAGATGAAAAAATAAAAAACAATGCAGATCGTCTGCCAGAATTTACCGATACGCGGCTGCCAACTGTGCAGCAAATGGTATTTTCCACAGCGCCGATTTACCCTGAATTCGAAAAAATAAAACTGGCACATTCCCTGACCAAAATGCGTGAAGACCTGGGTACCAATCATGCATTCGTCAAACAGGTATTAGGCAAACTCTCGCCAGAACAGCTGACAGAAAAACTGGTCAGCAAAACCCGGCTGGCAGATATTGAATACCGCAAAACCTTATGGAATGGCGGCAAGGAAGCCATTGCACAATCTGATGACCCCTTCATCAAACTGGCACTGGCAGTCGATGCTGAATCGCGCAGTGTACGCAAGCGTATGGAACAGGAAGTGCAGACAGTTGTACAAAAAAATTCAGAATTGATTGCACAAGCCCGCTTTATCCAGACGGGCACCAGCGTGTATCCTGATGCCACCAGCACCCTGCGCCTGTCTTATGGCGAAGTCAAAGGCTGGCAGTCCGGAGAAAACACCGTCAAGCCCTTTACCAATTTTGCAGGAGCGTTTGAGCATGAAACAGGTGCCTATCCATTTGCCTTGCCTGCGTCCTGGCATGCTGCAAAAAGCAAACTGAATATGCAACAGCACTACAATTTCGTGACCAATAATGACATCATAGGCGGCAATTCAGGCAGCCCCCTCATCAACAAGAATGGTGAAATTGTCGGCCTGGTCTTTGATGGCAACATTCACTCCCTGGGTGGCGCGTTCTGGTTTGATGAACGCAGCAACCGTAGTGTCGCTGTACACAGTGGCGGCATACTGGAAGCAATGGACAAGATTTACCATGCCCAGGAATTGCTGAAGGAATTGAACGGCAAGTAATATTCACTGCAGTAAGAAACAAGAGAGCCGCGCTAGTACCAAGCAGTGTGGCTTTTTTATAAACAATCCCATTACAGACCAGCACTTTTGATCCTGATCAACAGCTCCCTCCCTGCTCCAAAGTAAAGTAAGGAAAAGAATAGTGAGGAGGCTCTTCATGTCAGTCAGAAATATCTACCCTGCTTCGCTGCGCATCATTCAGGACGAACATGAACATTTGTCTTCAGTCATACAAGGCATGCGCTATTTCGTCCGGCAAATAGAAAGCGGCGGCAATGCGCCTGATTTGAAAGTATTCCGGGCCATGCTGTACTACATCATGGAATACCCTGAAAAAGTTCATCACCCGAAGGAAGATCTGTACCTGTTCGCTAAAATCAAGGAGAGGACACATCAACTTGACGGTGAACTTGATGCCTTAAGCGAGCAGCACAGCAAAGGCGAACTGATGGCGCACAAACTATTTCATGCCTTGCTGGATTATGAATTTGGTGGAAAACCTGCTTTTGCGCAGTTCCGTGATCTGGTAGAGCAGTACGCCCTTTTTTACTTCGCCCACATGCGGGCAGAAGAAGAACGCATCATGCCTGTGGCCAGGCAAGTACTGAATGACAAGGATTGGAAAGAAGTTGACGCAGCGTTTCTGGAAAACCGCAAAATGCTGGATGATGCTGGCAATCGTTATAAATACGAGCAACTGTTCTCACTCATCGTCAACATCGCACCCGCACCTATCGGCGTTGGAGACCCTATCTAAGTAAAAACTAGCGCCGTGAAGACAGAACAATGCCACCAACGATACAGATAAAAGCCAACGCATGAAACAAATGTGGCGTTTCCCCCAAAAATGCGGATGACATCAGGGCTGCAAACAACGGGGTCAGATTATTGAAAAAAGCGGCGATATTCGGCCCCACTCTTTGCACACCCAAGCCCCAGCAACGAAAAGCGATTACCGCAGGACCGACAGCGACAAAGGCCAGCGCAGCGAATAGCATGGGGCTCCAGTGTATGGACGGTTTGGTCACTGCCCATTCAGTTGCAGAAAATAAGCCTGACCACAATACGCCAAAGCTGACTTGCGCCAATAAGAAATGAGCCCAGTGATTGCGCAACTCACCATCGCTACCCCGCGTCAGCAGCCAGCTATACACTGACCAGGTGATGGTGGCAATGATCATGAAAATGTCACCAGGAACCAGATGTAGTGACAGCAATTGCCTTATTTCACCGCGGCTTAAAACAATCAACACACCGATGATAGACAATACTGCACCAGCCAATTGCCAACGCGAGACCTTGGCCTGAAAAAACAGGCTACCGACCATCATCATCCACACCGGCATGCTGGCAGCAACCAGGGTGACGTTAATCGGCGTAGAACTCTGCAAAGCCAGGTATTGCAAGGCATTGTACAAACCCACACCCAGCAAACCCAGCACCGCATAACGCCGCCAGTTACGCCACAAGATGCTGTCACGGCGATAGATATGGAAAGCCATGGGCAAAAGAATCAAGAAGGCCAATACCCAGCGTATGAAGTTCAGCGTGATAGGTGGCACCATCTCATGTATCATGCGCCCGACCACAGCATTGCCCGCCCAGAGCAAAGGCGGTATGACAAGCAAGAAAATTGTCGCAGGGTTCAGTTTATGATTCATGAATTTCAGCAGGTCTATAAAAAAAGCAGGCAGTATCAGGTGTATTAACCCGTCTGTCTGCCTGCCCTCAGCATACAACAAGCAAACAAGCTCTGCCTGCGGCCATGCAAATCCATCTCAAATGACAGCTAGCGCTGCAAACTCTCCCACACTTTTTGCAGGCGCTTGACGGACACTGGCATGGGAGTTCGCAACTCCTGGGCAAATAATGAAACCCTGAGTTCTTCCAGCAACCAGCGGAACTCCAGAAGTTTGGGATCAGCATCAATACCAGTCTTGCGTGGATGACGCTGCCAGGCCTGGGCCACGCTATTCCATTCAGCCAGCAACTTCTGGTCACGCGCAGGGTCGGCACGCAGTTTGTCCATGCGTACCGTGATCGCTTTCAGGTAACGTGGGAAATGCGACAACTGTGTGAAGTCATTTTCTGCGATAAAGCGTTTGGTCACCAGCATTTGCAATTGCGCCTGCATATCCGCAGCAGCTTGCGCATGCGCCTTGATACCCTGCAGCTTCTTGGGCAAGCCATGGTATTCGGCCAGTATCTGCGCGGCTGTGCGGGCAATTTCATTGGCCAGCAAATTCAATCTGGCCTTGCCTTCATCACGTCTTTTATTGAACTCACCTGAATTCGCAGGCAAAGGACTTTGCAAGAAAGCGCTTTCTATCGCCACCTGGATAATCTGGTCACGCAATTCTTCTTGTGAACCCAGCGCCATGAATTGCATGCCCATTTGCTGCAAGCCTGGGATGTTTTTTTCCAGGAACTTGATCTGCTCTTTTAATTGCAAGGCAAACAGGCGTCGCAAACCTACGCGATGTATGCGGCCTGCCTCATCCGGGTCATCAAACACTTCAATATGGCAATGCGTGAGTTTATCCACCAGTGCCGGATAACCAATCAGAGTTTGCTTGCCTTGCTGGACTTCCAGCAATTCGGGCAGGCTGTCAAAAGTCCATGCAGTAAGGTTTTCTTGTTTGAATGCCGGTACGGCAGAAGCAGTCTGGACATTGGCAGTCGCAGGTTTTCCGGCATGACGGACCGACTTGTCTTCTGCTACAGGAGCCTGCCTGGTCACAACCGGACTTGTATCCAGCAGGGCCAGTTTCTCGGCGCTGGCAATGCGCTGAAAACTCTCACGTGCCTGGCCACCAAATTCAGCCCGCAAGCTGGCCAGGTTACGTCCCATTTCCAGTTGGCGACCATGCTCATCAACAACTTTGAAATTCATCGTCAAATGGACGGGCACGGTCTCAAATTTGAAATCCGTGGTCTTGCACAGCAAACCTTTTTGTTCACGTATGTCGGCAATCACTGCATCGAGGAAATTGCCTTTGCCAAAATCATTGCGCTCACAAAAGCCAGCCGCATATTCTGGTATAGGTACACAATGGCGGCGTATCTTTTGCGGCAAGGACTTGATCAGCAAATGCACTTTCTCTTTCAGCATGCCTGGCACCAGCCATTCACAACGGTCTGCGGATACCTGGTTCAATGAAAACAAAGGCACGGTCAGAGTCACCCCATCGCGTGGGCTGCCTGGTTCAAAGTGATAGCTGAGCAGCAAAGCCACGCCAGAGACTTGCATGGTCTTGGGGAATAAATCCGTGGTCACGCCTGCTGCTTCATGGCGCATCAGCTCGTCCTTGTTCAGGTACAAGAGTTTGGGGTTGGCCTTGGTCGCTTCCTTATGCCATTGTTCAAACAAAACTGCATTCCACACATCTGCTGGCAAGTGCTGATCATAAAAAGCCACGATCAGTTCTTCATCCACCAGCACATCCAGGCGACGTGATTTGTGTTCGAGGTTTTCTATCTCGCGCACCAGTTTCTGGTTATAGGCAAAGAAAGGCGCACGGGTATCAAACTCGCCTTCGACCAGGGCATCGCGGATAAACATCTCGCGTGCCTCAACAGGGTGCGTCAAACCATACTGGGTACGGCGCTGGATATACACGACCAGACCATACAGGGTGGCGCGTTCAAAAGCAGACACCTGACCAGCACGCTTTTCCCAACGGGGTTCACCATAGGATTTTTTCAGCAGGTGTTCGCCAATTTTTTCCAGCCATTCCGGATTGATCTGAGCGATGCAGCGGCCGTACAGACGTGTGGTATCCACCAGCTCAGCCGCCATGATCCAGCGCCCGGCTTTTTTGGCCAGGGTAGAACCTGGCCAGATATAAAATTTGATACCACGTGCACCGAGGTAATGCGCTTCTTCATCCGACTTGTAACCTATATTGCCCAGCAAACCCGTCAACAATGACAGATGCAATTGCTCATAGGTGGCAGGCGCTTCATTCAAACGCCAGCCCTGTTCCTTGACGATAGTCAGTAACTGTGAATGTACTTCACGCCATTCACGCAAGCGCATCTGACTCAGGAAATTGGCACGGCAATTGTCTTGCAACTGGCGATTGGTTTTCTTATGCTCAATAGCATCTTCGAACCACGCCCAGATTTTCAGATAAGACTGGAATTCAGACTTTTCATCAGCAAATTTCTTGTGCGCCATGTCCGCAGCGGCTTGCGCATCCATAGGACGGTCACGCGGATCTTGCACCGACAGGGCAGCAGCAATGATCAACACTTCTTGCAAGGCCTGGTTGTCGCGCGCTGCCAGGATCATACGACCCACACGCGGGTCCAGCGGCAATTTCGCCAACTGCCTGCCCACCGGCGTCAATTGATTGACTTCGTCCATCGCCCCCAGTTCTTGCAAGAGCTGATAACCGTCAGCAATCGCCCGGCCTGGTGGCGGTTCTATGAAAGGGAAAGTTTCAACATCAGTCAGGCGCAAGGACTTCATGCGCAAGATGACGGCAGCCAGTGACGAGCGCAAAATCTCTGGCTCGGTAAATTTTGGCCTTTGCAAATAATCCTGCTCATCGTACAAACGTATGCACACACCTGCAGCAACGCGGCCGCAACGACCTGCGCGCTGATTGGCAGCAGACTGGGCAACCGCCTCTATCTGCAATTGCTCGACTTTATTCCGGTAGCTATAGCGCTTGACGCGTGCCAAACCCGCATCAACAACATAGCGTATGCCTGGCACAGTCAGCGAGGTTTCCGCCACATTGGTCGCCAGAACAATACGACGCGCATTCGAGGTCTTGAATACCCTTTCCTGTTCTTGCGCCGACAAGCGGGCGAACAGTGGCAAAATTTCTACGTGTGGTGGATGATGTTTGCGCAAGGCCTCGGCAGCATCGCGAATTTCACGCTCACCAGGCAAAAATACCAGCACATCGCCAGAGCCTACACGGCACAATTCATCAACGGCGTCGGTAATCGCCGTCATCAAATCGCGTTCTTTATCTTTTTCTGTGTCCTGTATGGGGCGATAGCGCACTTCTACCGGGTACAAACGACCTGATACTTCGATCACGGGTGCTGGCTTTGGCTCGGCACCTCTGGTATCAGCAAAGTGATTGGCAAAGCGCTGCGCATCTATTGTGGCTGAAGTGATGATGATCTTCAGGTCACGCCGCTTGGGCAGCAATTGCTTGAGGTAACCGAGCAGGAAATCAATATTCAGGCTGCGTTCATGCGCCTCATCGATAATGATGGTGTCATATTGTTTTAACAGCGGGTCGGTCTGGGTTTCTGCCAGCAAGATACCGTCAGTCATCAACTTGACCGACGCCCCCTTGCTCAGGGTATCGGTAAATCGGACTTTAAAACCTACATTTTCACCCAGCGGCGAATTCAATTCTTGCGCAATGCGCTTGGCGGTAGACGAAGCAGCGATCCGGCGCGGCTGGGTGTGGCCTATCAGGCCTTTTTGCCCGCGCCCCAGTTCCAGGCAAATCTTTGGTAGCTGCGTGGTCTTGCCTGAACCAGTTTCACCACAGACAATAATAACCTGATGCTTTTGCAAAGCCTCGGCAATTTCTGCACGTTTACCGGATACCGGCAATTCTTCAGGAAAGCTGATCGGTGGCAGAGCATTGCGAAAAGGTAAAGCCGGTTCTTCCCTGGCTGACACGGCTGTCTTTTGTTTGTTATTGTCTTTGCCGCTTTCTCTGCCAGTTTCTGCACCAGCCACGCGTCCTGACTGAGGTCTTGACTGCTGACGAGATCCTTGAGTCCTTGCTTGCTGCACTCGCGCAGGGCGCACTTGTTCTGCACCACTATCGTTAAGATTGCGCGGTTTGTTTTCTGGCACTTCAGACTTCGCGGTGGTTTCACGCAATTGTTGTCGAAGCTCTCGCAATCCCGATAAACCATCTATCGCACCGGGAATTGCTTTTTTGGGGGAGTTTTTAGGTGTTTGATTTGAAGACATAGCGTTGCGCATTATCCCAGATTTTCACGCCGTGCAGGAAATGTTGCTTTGATTACCATGAGAGACCCGCTTGCATGCAGCTTTCATACAAACAAATACCTGTGCACATATTTAACAACAAGCGTGAATTCATATAAATAAATCCCCTCTTTATTTATCCTATAATGAAACGAATGCGAATCTGCCGCTGCACGCTACTGTCATTGTGCCCACTTGTGTTCTGACTTGTGTACCAAGGTAAGTAGTCTAAGCATCACGGAAAGATGCATGTTCCAAATCCAGCTACGTGGAGGAGTCAAAAAATGAAAACCTGGATAACACTGTTCTTCACTATTTTGCTCACTGCCTGCGCCAGCCAACCCAGCCAGAAAATAGGCCATCTGCAATTAAATGACCAGGGATTCGCACCGCCATCCAAAACAGTCAAGACTGACGATGTAATGGCGCTTAGTGACGAAATGCGCGTCTATCTGAAAAACGAGATAGGCTCACAATTAAGAGGCAAATCTCCACAAAAAACTTTGTTCGATGCACTTTCAAGCAAAGGGCAGATAAGACTTGAATATGATGCCGAAATCACGCGCAATGCTGCGCAGGCATTCAGCGCACGTTCAGGTAATTGTTTGTCATTAGTCTTGATGACAGCAGCATTGGCAAAAGAACTTGGGATGGAAGTCCAATATCAAAATGTCCTTGTCGATGAATCGTGGAGCCGCAATAACGATATCTATTTTGCTGCCGGACATGTCAATATCGTCTTGGGCTATAAATCTGGATTCAGGAGTTTTACCCAGGAATATTCACAGTCCATGGTGATCGACTTTCTCCCCCCAAAAGACCTTCGCGGCCAACGATCGGAATTGATTAAAGAAGCAACCGTCATCGCCATGTATTTCAATAACCGGGCGGCAGAATCACTGGCACAACAACAAATCAACGACGCCTACTGGTTTGCCAGATCTGCCTTGATGAGTGATCCTGATTTTACGGCTGCCTACAATACCTTGGGTGTAGTTTACAGACAGCATGGTGATCTGGCATTGGCAGAAAGTGTATTCAGGCAAATACTGGGCAAAGATGCAGAAAATATCATGGCACTCAGCAATCTGATCGAGGTGTTACGCAAAACAGAACGCCGCGCAGAAGCGCAGGTTTACCTGAGCCGTCTGGAAAACTTGCAACCCTATCCCCCTTTCCATTTCTTCAACAAAGGTATGGCTGCCATGGAACGCGGTGACTATGTGGAAGCCAAGACACTGTTCAAACGCGAAATCAGGCGCGATCCCAACTATGATGAGTTTCACTTATGGCTGGCATTGGCACATTTAAGACTGGGCGAAACCCGGGATGCAGTAGATGAGCTGACACTGGCCAAGGCCAACAGCACAACCCGTAAGGCGCAAAATCTTTACGCCAGCAAACTGGAGAAAATCAAGGCAACATACTCGCACAATTGAAGAATTGCCAATAACCCGTCGCGCGCAATTGACAGTGCCTGACTTGAGGTTTTAGCTGCAATGACAACAATGTGGAAATCCGACCACGTTGTAATCCCATGCGCTTTTGCGTCTCAGATTATAATTGGCGGATGGAAAATCCCGTTCAATTCGTTCAATGGTTGCGCTCAGTCGCGCCCTACATTCATGCCTTCCGTGGAAAGACCTTTGTGGTCGCCTTTCCCGGCGAACTGGTCATGGCAGGCGCCCTGCCAGTTCTGGCGCAAGATTTATCACTTTTGCATGCGCTTGGCATCAAGATTGTCATCGTTCATGGTTCACGACCCCAGGTTGCAGAACAACTGGCCTTACGGAATGTAGAAGGCCGTTTTCATAATGGCATACGCATTACCGATACGGCAGCGCTGGAATGCTCGAAAGAGGCTGCTGGTGAGTTGCGCCTTGATATTGAAGCCGCGTTCAGCCAGGGCTTGCCAAACACGCCTATGGCCCACTCGGCGATACGTATCATTTCCGGCAATTTCGTCACGGCCAAACCGATAGGCATAGTCGGTGGAGTAGATTTTCAATTGACCGGCATCGCCCGCAAAGTGGCTTACGATACCATCCACCGCATCCTTGATGCCGGCAATCTGGTCTTGCTTGGCCCGCTGGGTTTCTCACCGACTGGCGAAGCTTTCAATTTGACGATGGAAGACGTTGCCGTTTCTGCTGCCACAGCCTTGCGTGCAGACAAGCTGATTTTCATTTCAGAAACACCGATGATGGTGGATCAGGATAATGATGAAATCCGCGAATTATCTTTCATGCAGGCGGAATTGGAATTAAAGGCCGGTTATTTGCCACTGGATTCGGCGTTTTATCTTGAGCATGCGATCAAGGCTTCACGCGGTGGTGTGCCACGTATCCATATTGTCCCATACAAGATGGATGGTTCTGCCTTGCTGGAATTATTTACCCATGATGGCGTGGGCACCATGGTGTCATCAGAAAACCTGGAAAGCTTGCGTGAAGCCACGATTGAAGATGTGGGCGGCATCATCAAACTGATAGAACCGCTGGAAGCCGATGGTACCCTGGTCAAGCGTGGTCGTGAACTGATAGAGCGCGAGATCAATTACTTCTCGGTCATCGAGCATGATGGCGTCATATTTGGGTGCGCAGCGCTGTATCCGTTCCCGTTTGAGAAAATGGCAGAAATGGCTTGCCTGACCGTTAACCCGGATGTGCAAAGCCAGGGCGACGGTGAACGGATACTCAAGCATATGGAAAAACGCGCACGCCGCGCCGGTTTCCACAGCCTGTTTGTGTTAACGACACGCACCGCACACTGGTTCCTGAAGCGCGGCTTTGTCAGTGCATCGGTTGATGATTTGCCAAAAGACAGACAAAAAATGTATAACTGGCAACGCAAGTCTCTGGTTTTGATCAAGCAACTCTAGAGCATTGACCGTATAATTCAGGCTGTTTTCAAGATTTACCAAGATACATATTAAGGAGTACCAATATGGCCCGTACGGTCCACTGCATTAAATTAGACAAAGAAGCTGAAGGTCTGGACTTTCCACCTTACCCTGGTGAATTGGGCAAAAGGATTTATGAAAGCGTGTCCAAAGAAGCCTGGGCTGCCTGGCTCAAACACCAGACCATGCTGGTCAATGAAAATCGCCTGAACCTCGCTGATACCCGTGCCCGCAAATATCTGGCAACCCAGATGGAAAAACATTTCTTTGGCGATGGTGCTGATGCTGCTACCGGCTATGTGCCGCCAACAGAATAATTGTACTGCCCATCAGCTGGACGCTAGCTGCACAAAATAAAGAAAGCCTGCATCTGCGGGCTTTCTTGCTTCAAAACGGGCTGTATCAATAGAACTCTATCTTGCCAGTTTCTACATCCAGCATGGCACCGATGATCTTGATCTGGCCTTTGTCGGCCATTTCTTTCAGTACCGCACTCTTCTCCGTTACTGCCTTGACTGTCATCTTGACATTCATCTCTGCCACGGCTTCGACAAAATGATGGTTCTTTGACGAGCGGTCGCTGCCATGGCTATCTGGCGTTGCCTTAACCGCAGGCATGATCTTCGCTACCAGTTGCGTCAGATTACCCAGATTGGCGTTATCACAAGCACCTTTGACGGCACCACAATGCGAGTGGCCGAGGACGACAATGGTTTTGGAGCCGACAACCTTTGCTGCATATTCAAGACTGCCGAGTATATCTTCATTAACGATATTGCCAGCTACCCTGGCAATGAACAAATCACCAATACCCTGATCAAATACCAGCGAGGGATCAGAACGTGAATCTATGCAACTGACGATACTGGCAAATGGAAATTGACCATCATGACCGGTTGCCTTGACCTGCGCAGGCAAATCACGTTTGAGCATATTGCCGGATACAAAGCGCTGGTTACCCTCTTTCAGCATACTGATTGCAACGTCAGGGCTGATCTTGCTTTGCATGGCTTGGTTCATTGCCACTCTGATGACAGGCTGGCTTGCCGTTGGCGACTGCGTTGCACAGGCCGACATCAATAATGCTGTCGTCAATGCGGCGATGAAGCTTAATGATGTGCTTGTCTTTTTATTTATATTCGTATTCATTTGCATAATCCCCTCATAAGATTGAACAACGGACGATTTCCCATTCACATTTAATTAATTGCCCATATTTACAGCAGGCCAGCCTGAAGTATTCCCTTGCTGATTTCAGAACTGCAAGGTTTTGACACCTTCTGCAGTCCCCAGCAAGCAAACATTTGCACCTTGACGTGCGAATAAACCAACTGTCACTACACCAACGATATTGTTAATCTGAGCTTCCATAGCGCGTGGATCATGGATTTGCATACCATGCACATCCAAAATCATATTGCCATTGTCAGTTAGCAGTGGCTGCCCATCCTTCATACGCAAACGCGCCTCGCCGCCCAATGCATTGAGCTTGCGTGCAACGACAGCGTATGACATGGGGATCACTTCTACCGGCAAAGGGAACTTGCCCAGCGCATCCACCAGCTTGGAACCATCAGCGATACAGACAAATTTTTCAGCAACAGAAGCAACGATCTTTTCACGCGTCAATGCCGCACCGCCCCCCTTGATCATGGCACCTTGTGGCGTTATTTCATCCGCGCCATCAATATATACCGGCATGGATGTCACTTCATTCAAATCCAGCACGGTAATACCGTGAGAACGCAAGCGTGCTGCCGTCACCTCGGAAGAGGCAACCGCTGCTTTGATTTTGTGCTTGATCTTGGCTAGCTCATCAATAAAAAAGTTCGCCGTAGAACCTGTACCTACGCCAACAATTTCACCTTCTACTACATAAGCAATTGCCGCCTGGGCGACGGCAAGTTTCAATTCATCTTGAGTCATGGTGCATTTCCATCATAGTTTAAAAATTGGCGGGATTTTACAGTAAGGCCCGACTTATTAGCAATTTGATCAAAACTTAGCAAAAAGAGTATCAAATTTGCCACAGTGGCGCTTCATCCATTAAAGCAACCTGCTCACGCAGTTCAAGTATGCGGTCTTGCCAGTAACGCTGGCTGTTGAACCATGGAAAAGCCGCCGGAAAAGCAGGATCACTCCAGCGCTGCGCCAACCAGGCGGAATAATGGATCAACCTCAAAGTTCGCAAGGCTTCGATCAAATACAACTGACGCGGCTCGAATTCAAAAAAATCTTCATAACCCACCAGGATATCGGTCAACTGGCTTTGCATCTCGTTACGCTCTCCCGATAACAGCATCCATAAGTCTTGTATACCCGGCCCCATACGGCTGTCATCAAAATCGACAAAGTGTGGGCCTGCTTCAGTACCCGACTCCAGCCACAAGACATTTCCCAGATGGCAATCACCATGCAAGCGTAGTTGCGGCACATCGCCCGCCCTGTCGTAGCAAGCCTGGATACCATCCAGAGCCTGCTGGCTGACGCTGGCGTAGGCCGCCAGTAAATCAGGCGGGATGAAATCATTTTCCATTAACCAGGCACGTGGCAAGACACCAAAACTTTGGGGATCCAGTGCTGGCCTGATTGCGTACTTGTTAGTAGCGCCGACAGCATGTATTCGCCCTATGAAACGACCCAGCCATTCCAATGTCGCTGGGTCGCCGGTTTCAGGTGCGCGTCCACTCTGACGTTTGAACAGAGAAAAACGGAAACCCTGGTAATGCCTCAGGCTGTCGCCGCCCTCAGTTTGTAGCGCCGCCAGGACAGGAATCTCATGCGCCTGCAATTCACGCACAAAATCATGCTCTTCCTCTATTGCATCATCTGACCAGCGCAAGGGGCGATAAAACTTGGCAATAATCGGAGAAGCGTCCTCTATGCCTATCTGGTAAACACGGTTTTCATAGCTGTTCAGGGCCAGCATGCGGCCATCGCTACGCAAGCCACTGCTTTCAACGGCATCAAGGACTAATTCGGGTGTCAGCCCGGCGAATGAATCTGGGGGAATAAAATCTGTCATGCCGCTATTGTACGTGTCTGTCAGTGCATTCGATATAAAAGTCCTGCACAGCCAGCACACAAAGCGCTAAACTTCCGGTATTTTCATACTTACCTTTTCAAGAGTCACACCATGCATCTCGACGAACCACTAAGCGACAAAGAATTCAATGAACTCGACAAATTCCTCATGTCGGACAAGGTCGGTGACGATGGCATGACCATGGATGCTCTGCATGGCTACCTGACTGCCATTGCCCTTGGACCGGAGATGATACCCATGGCTGAATGGTTGCCACTGGTGTGGGGCTTGCCTGATCAGGGCGAACCCAAGTTCAAGAATGAAAAGGAAATGCAACGCATCACTGGCCTGGTGGCCCGCTTCATGAATGAAATACAAATCACTTTTGAAGTCGCACCGCAAGAATACGAGCCCCTGTTTTGTGTCATGGAACAGAATGGCAAGGAATTGATCGATGGCGAGACCTGGGCTTGGGGCTTTTGGGAAGGCATGCAGTTGCGTGAGGAAGCCTGGGAAGCCGCCTGGGAATCTGAAGAAATCGGCCCATTACTGCAACCTATCTATCTGTTGGGTGCGGAAGAGATAGAAGAAAGCGAATTGAAATTTGTTGATACGCCAGAAAAATGCCATGAACTGGCGTTGACGCTGGAAGCTTCCATCCCCACCATACGCCGTTTCTGGGCACCCTTGCGCAAATCTGGTGTCACCACGGTCAAGCGTGAGGCTCCAAAAGTAGGCAGAAATGATCCCTGCCCTTGTGGCAGCGGTAAAAAATACAAAGTCTGCTGCGGTGCTGAGCCTACCCTGCATTAATCACCTACATAATTAATTCTCTGCAAACCTGAAGCGCTGGAGGGAAACCTCTAGCGCAAAATTGCCCCGCCTGCATGTCTTCATGCTATTTTTGCGCTTCTCAATAACATGCTGGAGACTACCATGAGCTTGCAAGAACAATTCACCCAGGCACAAGCCGATTCAAAAAACCTGTCCGAACGTCCGGACAACATGACTTTGCTGAAAATCTATGCCCTGTTTAAACAAGGCAGCGCTGGCGACGCCACGGGCGATCGTCCTGGCATGACCGACTTTGTTGGCCGCGCCAAGTTTGATGCCTGGGCTGGCCTGAAAGGCACCAGCCAGGAAACAGCGATGCAGCAATACGTTGACCTGATCACGTCGCTCAAAGACTAAGTCGCGATCTTAAGCCGGAGGATTGAGCCAGTCACGTGGCTTGCCTTCAGTCAGACCGGCAATCAGGTTATCTGCCGCACGGTTTGCCATTGCACGCCGGGTCGCTTCAGAGGCACTGGCAATATGCGGTGTCAACACAACATTATTCAGTGTCAAAAAATCTGGATGGAATTTGGGTTCATTTTCAAAAACATCCAGGCCTGCAGCCGCAATCCTGTGTTCACGCAAGGCCGCAATCAGAGCCTGGTCATCGACAATGCCACCGCGCGCCAGATTCACCAGGGTTGCGCCCGGCTTCATCATTGCCAGCTCTGCCGCAGCGATGGTGTGATGTGAAGCTGCTGAATATGGCAGCACCAGCACCACATGGTCAGCTTGTTGCAGCAATTTTTCCTTGCTCACATATTGCGCGTTATTCGCATATGCTTCCTGCTCAACACTCAGGCGCGAGCGGTTGTGATACATGACCTTCATATCAAAACCTGTAGAACGCCTCGCTATGGCCTGCCCTATCCTGCCCATGCCGATGATACCCAGAGTGGCACCATGTACATCTGCACCCAGGAAAGAATCGAAGCGCCATTTGGTCCAGTGACCGGCGCGCAGCCAGTGTTCAGACTCCGTTACCCGCCGGGCGGTTGCCATCAGCAGGGCCCAGCCAAAATCAGCCGTGGTTTCATTCAGGACTTCTGGCGTATTGCTGGCCATGACACCGTGCGCAGTACAAGCCGGCACATCAATATTGTCATAACCAACAGCCATGCTCGCGATCATTTTCAAATCTGGCAACTGCTGCAACAGTTTAGCATTGATTTTGGCACTGGCTGTCGCCAGAGTACCGGCTTTACCTTTGAGCCTGCCAGCGAGTTCTGTGGGTGAAAAAATAATATCATCTTGATTCGACTCGACTTCAAAATACTGTTCCAGCTTAGTCAGCACTTCAGGAAAAATGGCGCGTGTTACCAGGATTGCAGGCTTCATGGTCTGGCCTTAATTAAAATAATATTGAAAAATAACAAATACTTGACATGCTAGTCCACCTAGCGGGGGGAACTGGCCAAATGCTGAATGATACCGTTTATATGCCAAATTTTCCTTCAGTCTTATAGCAGTTCAACAACTTTCATCCAGGCTATAATTCCTGCAAGAAAATTCATGCCAATGACGCAAATCAAGCTGGCTAATTAATAATTGACTTACAATTGCTCACTTTGGGCAGGCACCAGAAGCAAAGCGCCTTGATTCGGCTGCATTTGCTTATGCGCAAACTATATAAGCCTGATTTGTGAGAACTGCTAAATTGCCTTAAAATACAAGGCTTTGCAGCCCTAAGCCTATTTTTTGCGCTTAGACTGCGCCTAAATCCCGAATTTTTAGTTTAGATTGGACTGTTATGACCCACGTTGTGACCGAATCCTGCATCCGCTGCCGCTATACCGATTGCGTGGATGTGTGCCCGGTGGACTGCTTCCGTGCTGGCCCGAATTTCCTGATCATTGATCCAGACGAATGCATCGATTGCGCCGTGTGCGTTGCAGAGTGCCCGGCTAACGCCATTTTTGCCGAAGAAGATGTACCGGCAGATCAGCAGCAATTTATCAAGATCAATGCCGACCTGACCCGCAAATGGCCGTCGATTACCAAGACCGTTGCTCCTTTGCCAGATGCAGACGACTGGAAAGACGTTAAAGACAAATTGCAATATCTGGACAAATAAGTATCTGGAAAAGCAATACGGGCTTTTGCTAATCGGCTCAAACAAATCCGCAATATCAGGAATCATCTAGTCGTATGGAAAACAAACAAACTACCGCGGCCAACGCCGCCATTGAAGCAGATGCCGTCATCATAGGCGCAGGCCCCGTTGGGCTGTTCCAGGTATTCGAACTCGGCTTGCTCGAAATCAAGGCACACGTTATTGACTCCCTGGCAGTCGTCGGCGGCCAATGCGTAGAACTGTATCCAGACAAACCGATCTATGACATCCCTGCCGTGCCAGTGTGCACAGGCCAGGAACTGACAGACAATCTGTTGAAGCAAATCGAGCCTTTCGAGCCAACCTTCCATTTGGGTCAGGAAGTGACTCTGGTTGAGCGCCGCGAAGATGGCCGCTTCGACCTGGAAACATCCACCGGTACACGTTTTATTACTAAAACTATTTTCATCGCTGCTGGTGTCGGGTCCTTCCAGCCACGCACTTTGAAGGTTGAAGGTATAGAAGCATTTGAAGGCTCGCAGGTTTTCTACCGCGTCAAAGACCCTACCCAGTTCCATGGTAAAAACCTGGTGATCTGCGGTGGTGGTGACTCTGCGCTGGACTGGGCGTTGAACCTGGTTGGCAAGGCTGAATCCGTTGTTGTCCTGCACCGCCGTGAAGATTTCCGCGCTGCACCTGCTTCTGTCGCCAAGATGAAAGAACTCTGCGACAACTATGAAATGCAACTCACCATAGGCCAGGTGACAGGCATAGAAACCAAAGATGATTTGCTGTCTGAAATCAAGGTTACTGGTGCTGATGGCGTCACCCGCCGCATGCCGCTGGATACCTTGCTGGTCTTCTTCGGCCTCTCACCAAAACTCGGCCCTATCGCTGAATGGGGCCTGGACATAGAACGCAAGCAATTGAAGGTCGTCAATACCGAGAAGTTTGAAACCAATGTACCTGGCATTTTTGCCGTGGGTGATATCAACACTTACCCCGGCAAGAAAAAACTCATCTTGTCCGGCTTCCATGAAGCTGCACTGGCTGCGTTTGGTGCTGCACCGTATATTTTCCCTGACAAGAAAATCCACATGCAATACACCACCACATCACCAAAGTTGCACAAAATCCTGGGCGTGGAAACACCTGTTTTCGATTAATCCGGAAACTGTCAAACAAAAAAGCGCAAAGAAATATTTGCGCTTTTTTCTTGTCCAAATTCATGAGATCAGTTTGCCGGGACGTGGGAATCAGACTCCTTGAATTGATTGGCAATCTGATTGAACTCGTCCGTAATCTGCAGGAAGGCATCCAGGATATCAGGATCAAAATGTGTCCCATGCCCCTTACGCATGATGCTTATTGCCTCCTCATGCGAAAATGCGGGTTTATAGACGCGACGCGAGATCAGGGCATCGTACACGTCGGCCACTGCCATCAGGCGCGCAGACAGGGGTATGGCGTCGCCCACCAGGTTTTCCGGGTAACCTGAGCCATCCCATTTCTCTTGATGCGAATAGGTGATTTCACGGGCGAAGCGTAAAAACTCATTACTCTCTCCCAAATATTTCTCTACCGAGAGTATGGTTTCTCGTCCATAGACAGTATGCAGCTTCATGACTTCAAATTCTTCTGACGTCAGCTTGTCGGGCTTCAGCAAAATATTATCGGGAATCCCCACCTTGCCTATGTCATGCAATGGTGCCGACTTGTACAGCAAGTCTATATTTTCATCTGTCAGTTCATTGCTGAAGCGGACATGGTTTTTCAGCTTACGTGCCAGTGCTGCAACATAGTTTTGAGTACGGCGAATATGGTTGCCGGTTTCATTGTCCCTGGTCTCGGCCAGTGAAGCCATGGCCATGATGATGGCGTCCTGCATCTTGCCCAGTTTGCGGGTTCTGTCCTGTACCAGGCTTTCCAGATGCTTGTTCTGGTCTTGCAATAAATGGCGCGCCCTGACCAGATTCAATTGCGTTGCGACTCTCGCCAGCACGATAGGCGGACTGATAGGTTTGCTGATGTAATCAACGGCTCCCAGACGCAGCCCCATTTCTTCATCCTGCACCTGGCTTTTAGCCGTCAGGAAGATAATAGGTATATCCGAGGTAGCAGCATCTGTCTTCAGGCGACGACAGGTTTCATAGCCATCCATTTCCGGCATCATGACATCCAGCAAAATCAGGTCAGGACCCGGCAAACTGGACGCAATTTGCAAAGCTTTCAAACCATTGGTGGCGATCTTGATTTTGTATTGATCCTTCAACAGACCCGACAACAGCGAGATATTATCGGGCGTGTCGTCAACTATCAGGACTACCTGTTTGGCATTTTGATCGAATACTTCATTCATACATCACTCCGATAAGAAGTAATTGCCCCGCATTCTCGTGAATGCCATGCATCAAACTGGATGCCATCAAATCAAAGTATTTCATAACCGAGGTTTTTCGCACTATTGCTTAATAAATTCAGGGCTACATCGTAGTCAAACTGTCTGACTGCACGCATGATTTGCTTTTGCACGTCGACACCAAAAGCATTGGCAATCATATCTCCTGACTCTAACAGCAAGTCGACCGCTTCGCCATCGTAATCACGCAACAAGTTACAGCATTTTACAAGTAAGTCTTGCATGAGCTCATGATCAACCGGCAACAGCTCCACCACCTTGGCTTCGGTTTTGCTTGAGGATTTTTCCAGCGCCAATACCTGATCTATGGCATTGATGGTGATCAACATGGTTTGCGCACATCCATCGAGCACTGATGCCAGCTCCACTATATTGGCATTATCATGCAATTTCAATTCAAGTTCTGTCGCATAAGGTTGTATGGCTTTGGCACCTATCAAACCAGCCACCCCTTTGAGAGTGTGCGCCAGACGCTCTGCCAGTAAATGGTCGCCTGCTTCCAGTGCATTACGGATATGTTGAACCACATTGCGCTGGTCATCGCAAAACCGCGATAAGAGCTCAAGATAAAATGAGCGGTTGCCAAGAGTGCGACTCAAGCCCTCTTCGACATCAATTCCCTCGATCAGCAAACTGTTGCTGATATCTTGTATTGGCACTTGCACATTATCAAAATTGCTGCCAGTCACGTGATCCGGACACCAGTGCGAAATCGCGTGGTACAGCTCTTTGGGGTTGATAGGCTTGGCGAGATGCGCATTCATGCCGGAGGCAAAGCAAAGCTCGCGCTCTTCCACCATCGCATGCGCCGTCATGGCGACGATGGGTAAGTCATTAAAACGGGTATCTGCACGGATTAAGCGGGTGGCTTCATGCCCATCCATTTCTGGCATCTGCACATCCATGAAGACCACGCCGTAGTACTCAGGATTGGTCTTACTCACCATGTCCACAGCAATTTTGCCGTTACCGGCAATATCGACAGCAACCCCTGCAGCCTCCATCAATTCACGGGCAATTTGCTGATTGATTTCATTGTCTTCAACCAATAGCACACGCAAGTCAGTATATTTAGGCACCAGAATGCCGTGACTGACAGGTATCGCGTAATTGGTACTGGAAAACAATTCAACCAGGCAATCCACCAGTGTAGAGGCATTCACGGGTTTGGTTAAAAATCCATCGGGCAAAGCGATATCGTCCCGGTAGCTGACCTCTTCACGCCCATGCGCACTGACCAGCACCATCAAGGGAGCAGGTTGCAGGGAACCATCGCGTTTCAAATAAGTAATGAGCTCCAGCCCATCCATTTCTGGCATACGCAAGTCGGTAAATATCACGCCATAAGGGTGGGTAAGACTGCATTCCCTGACAGCCTGCAAAGCGGCGGCACCACTACTGACGACATCAATATCGACAGGTAATTCGGTTAATATTTCCTGCAAGATTTCGGCAGCGGCAGGATTATCATCCACAATCAATAAACGCATGCCATTGATGGCACCCGGCACCACCTGGCGCTGCACGACTGGCTGGGCAATGCCAAACCATCCGGTGAAGTATACGCAAGTGCCGCGCCCTGCTTCGCTGCGCAGTGCTATCTCGCCCCCCATTAATTCGACCATACCCTTGGAAATCGACAAGCCCAATCCCGTACCACCAAATCTGCGGGTAGTCGATTCATCAGCCTGACTGAAGGGGCGGAATAATTTATCAGACTGTTCTTCCGACATGCCTATGCCGGTATCACGCACTTCAAACTTGAGTTTGACTTTACCGCCCGCCATCTCCAGCGTCTGGCAGGTCACATAGATTTCTCCCTGCTCGGTAAATTTGATGGCGTTGTTGATGAGGTTGATCAAGACCTGCCCCAATCTCAATGGATCACCATTCAGATAACGAGGGATATCCGGCGGTGCGCGGAACAGGAATTCCAGTCCCTTCTCATCAGCCTTATCGGTCGTTACGGCAGAGATATTATTGAGCACATCGTCAAGATTGAAATCAACCTGCTCGATATTCAGCTTACCCGCTTCTATCTTGGAGAAATCCAGAATATCGTTGATGATACCCAATAAGGAAATCCCCGCCTTGTGGATTTTTTCCACATAGTCTTTTTGCTTGGGATTAAGTTCCGTTCTCAAGGCCAGATGTGCCATGCCTATAATGGCATTCATGGGCGTGCGGATTTCATGACTCATGTTGGCCAGGAACATGGATTTGGCTTCCGTCGTCTCTTCTGCATGACGGCGCGCCATTTCGGCTTCCTTCAATTCATTTTGCATTTGCAGGGTCTGCAGACGGATCTGTTCAGCCATGCTTTCCTTAAGCTGGGATTCAAGCAGTTTTCTCTGCGTGATATCCGAGACAAAAGACAAGGTTGCCGGACGTCCTTCCCAATCAATCATGACTGCAGACAATTCTACCCAGATGATGGATCTGCTCTGATGATTTTCGATGCGGAAGTGGTAGTACTGCTCAACATCTTCACCACGCAAACGTCGTGTGTGATGGTCGATCACCATCGGTCTGTCATCTGGATAAATCGCCGTAATGAAAGACATTTGCGCCAGTTGTTCAGCACCATAACCCGTCAAACTTTGCACCCGCGGATTGGCAAAAACAATGCGACCATCCTGCACCACCAGAATACCTTCCGTCACATTATTGATGAGCTGACGGTAGTGTTGCTCAGACTTGCTCAAGTCTTCTTCGAGCTGACGACGAGCAGAAATGTCCATGACCACCCACACCGTGCCATGGGTCAAGTTGGTCTTATCAACGGCACGACCTGAGAAATGCACCCAGAACAAGGTGCCATCACTGCGTCGCATTTTCAGTTCAGTCTCAAACGCTTCGCCCTTCAGAACAGACTGATTGACCAAAGCTCCCGATTCCAGATAGGCCTCACGCGACTCATAGAAAGGTTCAAGCGAAGCACCCAGTACGTTGTCGCGCGCGACACCAAATATCTGGCACAAGGGTGTGTTCACCCATTGCACGCGCCCCTGATTATTCAGGAAAACCATGCCGACGATGGAATTTTCCAATATGGTTTCACGCTCGGCCAGTATGCGCTTGAGCTCGTCTTCCAGTTGACGACGCTCAACCATGGCACGTTCAGCCATGCGCCGTGCCAGCTCGGCTTCTTTCAACTCATTCCTGATATGCAAGGTTTGTACATGGACACGGGTTGCCAGTCCTTGCGCCTTGGCAAACAAGTCAAGATAGCGCTTTTGCTCGTTATAGGCTTCCTTCCATTCACCCAGCTCAGTAAATATCTCAGACAATTCTTTGATAGCCCGCAGTGGCATATAGATATAACCATTGCCACCGACTTCATCAACGGCACGGCGTAAATCACGTATGGCTTCAGGGTAACGCTTATGGCTGCGATGCAGGTGGCCACTGACCCACCAGCTATACGGCTTCAGGTGTTTATCCTCAAAGCTGTCCAGCAGGCCCATGGCAGTTTCACTGAGCTTGTCGGCTTCATCCACCTGGCCACGCATCGCCAGCGTATAGGCTGCGACTGACAGGCAAAAGGCGCGGCTGGAATTATCGGCATTCTCACCACTCTTGATGCCACCTATATACGAGGCAATGGCCTGGTAGGCTTCTTCATATTTGTCGAGCGATACCTTGCACAAAGCCAGCATGGTGGACACAAAAGGTGCCAGCCAGCGTTCGCTGGAATTGACGGCAATGTCCCTGGCTTCTTGCAACAGGACTTCGGCATCTTCTGCATTGCCACTGACGTAAAAAATTTCACCCAGATTGGCTGTCACTTGCGCGACGCGATTAGGTATTTGCAGCGCACGCGCATCATTCAATGCAGTGTAAAAATGACGTATGGCTTCTTCGGTATATCCCAGTTCCTGCGACAAGATACCCAGGGTGTTATAGACGACGACAGAAATACGGCTGACCTTCATGCGCAAGGCTGGCACGATGCGTGAATGACACAGGGCATAAGCGTCCTGCACCTGGCCACGGCGACGCCAGACCGCCACCGTGCCAAACAGGGCGAACGCCATGCCTTCATGCTCATCCACTGATTCGAACAAAGTTGCCGCGCGATCGAATACGGGTGCAGCCTGCTCCATGTGGTCATCAAAGTAATCAGCAAAGGCATCGATCAGGTCTGCAGCAATCAATGCCGTCGGGTTGGATTTGCCAGGCTCTTGCTGGCGCATGGCAACGGCAATCTTGCGGCCGTCTGCCGGGTTATCGCGCATCAAGTCCAGAGCGTCGAGGCAAAGCTCGCGCCAATGGATTTCTGCTAGAGAACTATCTTTACTCATTCTACTCAGCTCTTCAGAAAGAAATGATGCAATGAAAAAACAAATTGAACCTATGAAAACCTATTTGAAGACCTTTATATCTCTACTGGCAGCCTGCATACATGCACCTGTCTGATACCCATTTTTTGCCAGGCTCTGTATTTCACCAGACGCTATACATACTGCAATATTAATGCGAGTGACCTGCTTATGGATGAACATAGCCAGAAACTGTGTCTTTTAACTGAATAAATAAGCAAATCAACCGGTTTTAAGTTTTGGGAGTGCCAAAGAAACAGCGACAGAAATGGTCAACTCATGAAAAATAACTTAAATTTCAACATTCCCACAAGAAATCATTGCATATAAATCAATAATTTAACATTAATTCACACCAACAACTTGCGCAAGTCTTTTGCTCAGCCAAAAATTTTTAAAACTGGTTTATGATGCATTGCAACAGTTCGATTAAGTGTTTTTTCTAAGCTTGTTTCGCCCTGTGTCATTTGGCCTTAGCTATCCTGTTTTTGCCAGATGAATGCGTGGCCCCCTATTTGAAAGATTCACTATGCTTTATCAATTTCATGAGCTCAATCGCGCCTTTTTGAATCCCCTGACTCAATGGGCGGAAGCATCTTCAAAACTGTTCACCAATCCAGTCTCGCCTTTGGCGCACACGCCTTATTCGCAGCGCATAGCTGCAGGCTATGAATTATTGTTCCGACTGGGCAAAGACTATGAAAAACCAGAATTCGGTATTACATCTACCACCATAGACAAGCAAGAAGTCGAGATTGCGCAAAGTACAGCGGTGATCAAGCCTTTCTGCAAACTGCTGCACTTCAAGAAAGTCTTGAGTGACAAAGAACTGACAAAGCTGAACCAGCCTAAGGTATTGCTGGTTGCCCCTCTTTCTGGTCACCACGCAACCCTGCTGCGTGATACCGTACGCGGCTTGCTACCCAAGCACGACGTGTATATCACCGACTGGACTGATGCGCGCATGGTGCCCCTGTCTGCCGGCCCTTTCCATTTGCATGACTATATTTATTACGTCCAGGACTTTATCCATTATCTGGGTGCCGGTACACACGTGATTTCCGTGTGTCAACCGACTGTGCCGGTATTGGCTGCGATTTCCCTGATGGCGACGGCCAAAGATCCCCTGCTGCCTAAGACCATGACACTCATGGGCGGCCCTATTGATCCGCGTAAATCACCAACGCAGGTGAATAACCTGGCAACGGAAAAGAAATTTTCCTGGTTTGAGAACACCGTGATCTACAGTGTGCCAGCAAATTACCCTGGCTATGGCCGCAAGGTCTACCCTGGTTTCTTGCAACATACCGGCTTTGTTGCGATGAACCCGGACCGCCATGCACAAAGTCACTGGGACTTCTACCAGCACCTGATACAGGGTGACGATGAGTCCGCTGAACAGCATCGCAAATTCTATGACGAGTACAATGCGGTACTGGATATGCCTGCCGAGTACTATCTGGAAACCATTAAATCCGTGTTCCAGGAATTCCGCCTGCCGACCGGCACCTGGGAAGTCGAAGGCAAGCTGGTCAGGCCACAAGATATCAAGAACGTTGCCCTGTTCACAGTAGAGGGTGAGCTTGATGATATTTCTGGTCCGGGCCAAACCCAGGCAGCCCATGATTTGTGCAGCGGCATCCCTGCCACTATGAAACAGGATTATGTCGCACCCGGCGCAGGACATTATGGTATTTTCTCTGGCCGTCGCTGGCGCGATATCATTTGCCCGAAAATCGGCGAATTCATTAAAGAACATTCTTGATTCCCGGATCATAAGCAAAGACCACGACCCTGAAAGCGTCGTGGTCTTTTCATTTGCAGACTCTGATTGTAGCCTCTGATGTTTAGGGGGATAATCACGGCTCTCTATTGTTTCTTGTGATTACCGTGCCAGATTCTCTTGCAGACCAGCTGGAAAATGCCCTGCCACAAACCCAATGCACCAAATGTGGCTACCCTGCCTGTCGCCCTTACGCTGAAGCCATGGCCAATGGCACAGCCAACCACAATCAATGCCCGCCAGGTGGTCAGGAGGGTGTAGTACGTCTTGCCAGCATACTGGGCAAAGCGGTCATTCCACTGGATATCGGCCATGGACTTGAGCGCGAAAGACCCGTCGCAAAGATAGAAGAAGCTTACTGCATAGGCTGCACACTATGCATACAGGCCTGCCCGGTCGATGCGATTATCGGTGCACCCAAACAAATGCATAGCATCATCAGTGAACTATGTACCGGCTGCGATCTTTGCGTTGCGCCTTGCCCTGTCGATTGCATCAGCATGCTACCCATCACCACAGGTAAAACTGGCTGGGATGCCTGGAGTCAGGCACAAGCAGATCAGTCACGCCAACTTTATGCATTGCGTAATCAGCGACTGATACGCGAAAAACAGGAGAATGATGATCGCCTGGCTACCAAGGCTGCGGCCAAGCTGATCGCAATGGAAACTGAACCTGCAATGAGTGCCGAAGAAATCGCCAGTAAAGAACGCAAGAAAGCCATCATTGCAGCAGCCATAGAAAGAGCGCGCATTAAAAAACTGCAAGCGCAATCCGAAGATAAAGCAGAAGGTGATAAAGAATGAATGCAGTAAAGCGTCAGGCCATTTTTGAACGTCTGCGACAACAAAACCCTCATCCAACCACTGAGCTGGAATACACAACGCCATTTGAATTATTAATTGCTGTCCTGTTGTCGGCACAGGCCACTGATGTGTCGGTGAACAAGGCTACCCGCCTGCTTTATCCGGTAGCCAACACGCCCAGGAAAATCCATGCTCTCGGTGTTGACGGGCTGATCCCTTACATACAGACCATAGGCCTGTTCCGTACCAAGGCCAAGAATGTCATTGAGACTTGCCGCATCCTGATGACTGAGCATAACAGTGAAGTGCCGCGCCAGCGCGAGGCACTGGAAGCCTTGCCGGGCGTAGGCAGGAAAACCGCCAATGTCGTCATGAATACAGCCTTTGGTGAAGCTACCATCGCTGTGGATACGCATATTTTCCGCGTATCGAACCGCACTGGCATTGCACCTGGCAAAAACGTCGATATCGTCGAACAAAAATTAATGAAATTTGTGCCTCAAGAATTCAAACAGGATGCACATCACTGGCTGATACTGCATGGCCGTTACACTTGCATCGCCAGGAAACCCAAGTGCTGGAATTGCATGATTGCCGATCTGTGTGAATTCAAGCAAAAAACACCCCTGCCTGAAACGGTCTGAGTAATCTAAGAAAACAGCAACACAAAAACAAAGCGCCTGCAAAAAAATTGCAGGCGCGTCTTGTTTTAACCTCAATGTTCAGATACTGAACAAGTTGATCAGACGATCTTGCAAGCCTCGTCAAAACTCAAACGGGGTGAACGTGGAAACAGTTGCTGCGCATCGCCATAACCCAGGTTGCAAATGAAGTTAACTTTGACGGTAGTACCGGCAAAAAATGCTGCATTGAGCTTGTCTGCGTCAAAACCTGACATAGGACCGCAATCCAGCCCTACTGCACGTGCGGCAAGCATGAAGTAAGCCCCCTGCAGGGACGAGTTACGGAAAGCCGTCGCATCGATGTTGGCCTGGTTGCCAGCAAACCATGAGCGGGCATCGGCATGCGGGAATAACTGTGGCAGTTTTTCGAAAAATTCCATGTCCATGCCTATGATGGCAGTTACTGGCGCAGTTTTGGTTTTTTCAAAGTTACCCTGGGAAACACAGCCCAGCAATTTTTGCTTTTCTGCATCCGACCTGACAAACACGATACGTGCCGGTGAACAATTGGCAGAAGTGGAACCCCACTTCATCAAGTCATATATTTCTTGCAATTGCGCATCAGAGACTGGCTTGTCCAGCCAGGCATTATGGGTACGTGCATTGGTAAACAAGGTGTCGAGAGCATCTTTGGATAACATGGGCTTCCTTTCAAATAATCGGTGGATAATAACCCAAGTCGCCAAAAGCTTCAGGGCAGCAAAAGAAAATACCTTTTACAATAGGCGCACTTTTTAATTTGGACTTGTTCATGTTCACCCCTAGCCAGCACGATGTACGCCGTTTTTTTTGTGAAACCCTCAGGAAAACCCGTGAAAACCTGATACTGACGCCACTAGAAATCATTGCCTCTGACTGGATCAGACAGCATCCTGAATATGAGCATGATCTGGCAGACATCGAGCAGGCTCTGCAAGCGAACTACAGCGTGGATCAGGGGCAAACCAATCCTTTTTTGCATTTGTCCATGCACTTATCAATAGCCGAACAAATCTCGGTCGACCAACCGCCTGGTATCAGACAGGCATTTCAGCTACTGGCCAGAAAACATCAGTCTGAGCACGAGGCACACCATGAAATCATGGAATGCCTGGGGGAAATGATCTGGAACTCACAAAGGACGGGGCTGCCGCCAGATGGGCAAGCTTATATCGAGTCGCTGAAGATGCGCTGCAGTTAAGCTGCAATTAAGCTGTTGCACAATAATAGGATTTGCAGACACATTTTCTGGTGGCACAAAGCAAAAAAGCGAGGCTGAGCCTCGCTTTTTTTGTGTGACAAGCAATTACTTCAGTTGATCGTTCAAGAGTTGCAAGATTTTATCTGCCACTGGTGAGGATTCAACCTTGCCATCGCTGCCATGTACAGATACCTGGCTGGTTTCGCCAGTGGTCGTGTTCTTGACCAGGATGCGGTATTTCTGTGCATTCTTGGCTGCATCGCTGGATGAACCGAACGAGAACAGGCGGGAGAAGAAGCCTTCGCTGGCCCCCTTGGTCTTGGCATCAATGTCCTGATCAACATAACGGACAAAGTACAAGCCCTGGGAACGGTCACGGTCTTCCACTGTAAAGCCTATGCGGTCCAGTGCCAGACCTACCCTGCGCCACGAACGGTCAAATGCCTCATCCACTTCAACAAAAGTTTTGCCATCGACCTTCAGCAATTGCGAGTGTGGCTTGCCTGGCGCGCTAGGTGTCGCCACTGCAGTCTTGGCTTTTTCACCATCTGTACCCAGGCGCACCATCAAGCGCGACAGGAACTCAGCTTCAAGGCCAGGGTCAGCCGCACGTGGCGTCCATACCGTACCATCTTTTTGCGCACCAACCAGTACTTCTTGCGCACCGCGATGGCTGATATAAATTTCTACCTCGCCATTTGCGCCACGCTCAAGACGGGTGCGGAATTTGTCACGCTCGCCTGTCGAATACAAAGAGTCAAGCACCTTGCCCAAAGTACTGCGGATAATATCCTGAGGGATTTTGGCGCGGTTTTCTGCCCAATCGGTTTCCATGACGCCAGCTTCCTGATTTTCTACATTGATCAGGAAACCCAGTTCTTGCCAAAAGTCTTTCAACTGTGGCCACAAGGCTTCAGGTGTGTCTTTGACTACCAGCCAGCGGGCATTGCCATTGCGTTCTATACGCATGTTCTGGACTTGCTTGGGCGCGACTACACCAGAATTGCTGGCGACTTTATTTCCTCTTTCCAGGTTATAGCTGGAGGCTGTAGCACTGCTTTTGTTTGCTTCAGGGATGGAAAAACGACTATCGCGTCGAATTTGCGTCAAATCTGGTGGCACCTCAAGGGATGCGGTCGTTGCCTTACTGGCGCTTCTATAGTCGATCCGGTTTGGTTCGAGAATATTGCCGATTGAACTACAGCCAGTCAAACCTGCCAGCGCCAATGCGCCTATGATGCCGTTTTTAGCAACAAAGCTTTTTGCCATGTGAAAGTCCCTACGTATTAGTATCAATTAAAACTGCGTGAAGCAAACGTGCAAGTTTCCAAGCCGTTCAGGGGAATCATTGTAATACACCAGCCTCACGCATCGCTGCGCGAACGGTTTCATGATATTGCTCAGCCATTGCCACCAAAGGCAGACGGATACCGCTTGGTATCAAACCCATTTCCACCATCGCCCATTTCACTGGCAACGGATTGGGCTCAATAAACAATTTATTGTGCAAAGGAATCATGCGGTTATTGATGGCAATGGCTTCCTTGGTATCACCACGCATGGCAGCTGCACACAATTCATGCATGGCTTTGGGAGCAACGTTGGCCGTGACCGAGATATTACCCTTGCCACCATACAACATCAGCGCCACTGCAGTTGCATCATCACCTGAATACACAGCGAAAGTAGCAGGAGCCAGACGTATCAAATCTGTGCCTCTGGCAATGTTACCCGTTGCATCCTTGACACCAATAATGCCAGGCACTTGTGCCAGGCGCAGTATAGTCTCATTCGACATATCTGCAACCGTACGGCCAGGTACATTGTACAAAATGATAGGGATATCAACGGACTCAGCAATCTTCTTGAAGTGCTGATACATGCCTTCCTGAGTAGGACGGTTGTAATAAGGAACGACTTGCAAAGAAGCATCGGCACCAGCCTGTTTGGCGAACTTGGTCAGGTTGATTGCTTCTTCTGTCGAATTACCACCGGAACCGGCAATGATAGGGATGCGTTTATTGGCATGTTCGACCGCTACACGTATTAATTCGCAATGTTCCTCAACAGAAACAGTGGGAGACTCACCTGTCGTGCCTACGATGACGATACCGTCTGTGCCTTCGGCGATATGCCAATCTATCAATTTGCGCAAACAAGGCAAATCAAGACTGCCATCTGCATGCATGGGGGTTACGATCGCAACCAGACTACCCTGAATCTTTGTCATGTTAATGCAAGAAAAAAGTAAAACCCTGATTGTAGCGGATACGCTGCTAATCGGGGCGCAAATAGCTGGAATAAGCCTCTAAACTTGTGAGCATTTGCTTCAAAGCTTATCCAAAACACTGATTTTTTCAGTTTTTCTGGCACAAATACGCTGCACCATGGCAGCTTTTGGTAGCCCGACATAGCCATCTTCGTAAGCAATGACAGACATAGTCACTTGGGGATTAGACTGCATTTGCGCCAGAAGTTCGCCCGGACGCAATAAAAAAGCAGGATTAGAGGGTTTACCAAAATTTTCATTACCGGCCGCGAAGGTTTCATAAATCAGCAGACCATCCGGTTTCAGACTGGCGAGCAAATGCGGAAATAATGGCCGGTGCAGGTAATTGCAGACGACGATAGCGGCGAAACTATGATCGGCAAAAGGCCAATCGTAGCCTGCATCACCAGCCTCAAGATCATGGAGTTGCGTCTTGATGCCAAGATCATTCAGCGCAGGAAACCCCTGCCCATCCCTGTCCAACCCATGAACAGGCAAGGCTAATGAATGTAAATAAAAACTATTTCTACCGCTACCACAAGCCAGATCCAGCACCGCCCCGCTCTGCGCCTGCAGCAAATGAGGAAATCGCTGCAACCATGAAGAAGGATTGGGACTTTGGTGAGTGACAGCCTCAGCCAATTTTACTTGCATCATCTGCCCCAATTCTCAAAACAAGAAACACCACGTGACCAACATACGCACTTGCGCAAACTGAATATTCAAGTCAAGAGCGCGATAAATGGTGATGCCAGCAACTGCAAAACATAGCCGCCCAATGTCATCACAGGAATCATCCAGTACTGCAATACCTGCAACAATGCCAAACCTATCAGAATAAAGAAACAGTAAGGTTCTATCTTCGCAAACTTGTAGGCCTGTGCATGAGGCAACAGGCTCAGCAAAATCTGCCCGCCAGCAAGCGGTGGTATCGGCAATAAATGAAAAGCAAACATGGCCAGGTTAGTCACAACGCCGGCACGCGCCATTTTTGCAAAAAAAGGCTCTTCCACAGCCAGAGCGACAAGTACGATGGACAACAGCATCCATGCAAATCCCATCAGCAAATTAACCGCTGGCCCAGACAGCGCTATCCATTTCAAGTTCTTTTTTGGATCGCGCAGCATGGAATAATTCAGAGGCATGGGCTTGGCGTAGCCAAACAGGAATGCGCCCTGGGTCACCAGATAAAGAACGACAGGAATGACCAGCGTTCCCATAGGATCAATATGCACCAGGGGATTAAAACTCAAGCGTCCTTGTGCCTGCGCCGTTGTATCGCCGAAATAGCGTGCCGCATAACCACGTGCAGCCTCATAAAGAGTAATGGCGAAAACGACAGGCAGTGCATAAACCAGAACGGTTTGTATTAGTTCATTCATGAATCAGCTCTAAGTGGTTACAAAGAAAAAAAATCTTATCCGTAGTGCTGCGGAACAAGCTTGTCACTTGTCCTTTGCAACTTAAAGACCAAAAAGAGCAATATCGCCACGCCCCTGGCGTACCAGTTCCGGGGCGCCACCAGTCATGTCAATCACGGTCGTCGGCACCAGGCTACAGGCCCCGCCATCAATGACCAGGTCAACCAGTTTTGCCAGTCTGTCCCTGACCTGTTCAGGATCAGTCAAAGGCTCTTCTTCTTCAGGCAAGATCAGTGTTGTGCCCAGCAAGGGTTGCTTCAACTCTTCCAGCAAGGCATGGGTAATGGAGTTTTCTGGCACGCGCAAGCCTATAGTCTTGCGTGAAGGATGACTAAGGCGACGCGGCACTTCCTTGGTCGCTTCCAGTATGAAAGTATATGGCCCAGGTGTCGCGGCTTTCAACATGCGGTACTGGCTATTGTCAACTTTGGCATAGAGTGCAATTTCTGACAGGTCGCGGCACAGCAAAGTGAGATGATGCTTTTCATCAACGCCACGGATTTTACGCAGGCGCGTGACTGCATCCTTATCGTCCAGATGACAAACCAGCGCATAGCAAGAATCCGTAGGCAAAGCAACGATGCCACCATTATCAATAATTTGCACTGCCTGCTTGATCAATCTCAGTTGCGGATTATCAGGATGAATTTGAAAAAATTGGCTCATAAAAGAATAAAGGCGGTAGCTCAGCTACCGCCGCATAATAATGACTAAAATTAACGCATGTTCTGTAGTGCGGCAATACGTTGTTCAAGTGGCGGATGCGAAGAGAACAAAGCACTCCAGCCCGGTGCATCACTTATGCCGGACGCCGCCATGGATTTTGGTAACTCGCCCGGTTGCAAACTACCTAGCCTGGCCAGCGCATGCATCATGGGCTGGCGGTTACCAAGTAAATTCGCCGAACCGGCATCTGCACGAAATTCACGCTGACGCGAAAACCAGGCAACGATCATCGACGCAGCAATTCCGAACAGGATTTCACATACGAACACCGTGATCATATAGCCTATACCCGGCCTGTCGTCATCACCATTGCGAAATACTGCTTTATCGACAGCATAACCTACCACTCGCGCCAGGAAAACGACAAAAGTATTCAGCACACCCTGTATCAAGGTCATGGTCACCATGTCGCCATTGGCGATATGCGCAACTTCATGACCGAGTACGGCTTCTACCTCCTCCCGCGTCATGCCTTCCAGCAAGCCGGTAGAAACAGCAACCAGCGCTGAATTTTTAAAAGCACCGGTGGCAAAGGCATTTGCCTCACCATTATATATCGCCACCTCAGGCATGCCGATACCGGCTCTCTCTGACAAGGCTTTGACAGTATTGACCAGCCACAGTTCAGTAGAGGTAGACGGAGATTCAATGACCCTGGCACCCGTTGACCATTTTGCCATAGGCTTACTGATCAGCAAGGAGAAAATAGCACCAGTAAAACCAACCACCAGAGAAAATGCCAACAGTGTCGACAATTGCAGGCCATTCGCGGTGAGATACCGGTTAACGCCCAACACGGACAGTACAACAGACATGACGGCGATAACCGCCAGATTTGTCAGCAAAAACAGGACTATACGTTTCATGAACACCTCCCACGGGAAATCACACGATTCATACTCTGTTAAATATGGCTTAGATCATCAATTTCAAGACAGAGACCACTGCTCCCACACTGGTTTAGCCATTTTAGGCAAGGCTGGCAAGCGACCTATATCCACCTCTGCATCTTGCGGGGAATGGAAGTCAGAACCACGTGAGGACAAGAAGCCATAATGAGCAGCAATCCTGGTGTACTCATCATACTGATCTACGGTATGGCTGCCTGTCACGGTTTCTATTGCCAGACCGCCAAGATTTTTGAATTCGGTAAAAAAGGCGTCGTATGCCAGCGGACTCAGGTCATAGCGCCCCGGATGCGCCACTACAGCCACGCCACCAGCGCCACGTATCCAGGCAACAGCTTCACCCAGCGTTGCCCAGCGATGCGGCACAAAACCAGGCTTGCCGTCAGCCAGATAATGCCTGAATACATCTGATACTGTTGCGCAAGCACCAATCTCGACCAGATAACGGGCAAAATGCGAGCGCGAAATGAGGTCAGGGTTGCCGACGTATTTGAGCGCACCTTCATAACTGTTTGCTATTCCAGCCTTGCTTAACAACTCCGCCGCCATGTCACGTGCACGACGTTCACGGCCCGAACGTGTTTGTGCCAGGCCATTGACCAGATCAGGATTGGTTTCATCGATATTCAGGCCGACGATATGGATGGTTTTGCCAGCCCAGGTGATAGAAATTTCAACGCCAGGTATATATCCCATGCCCAGATCAAGGGCAGCCGCACGCGCTTCCGGAATGCCGCGCACTTCGTCATGATCAGTCAGTGCCCAAACGTCTACACCATTCGCCTTGGCGCGTTCGGCCAATTGCGCAGGAGCCAGCACACCATCAGAGACGATGGAGTGACTATGCAGATCGGCATTTAATTCTGGAGATAACATGATGAATACTATGGAAAATCAGGCTGACGGTGTTCATTTTTTCCAGACTGCCTGTTTTAGCCAGGAATTACTTATACATGCACCGCCCTTCCCAAGCATTGTACTCCCCATGACAGGATCGTGCTGCACTGCACGATCCTATACTTGCTTGTCCCACTTAAAGCTTCATTTCTACCCGCAAAGTCCAGGTGGTATAGGTTTTGGAAGTGTTGTAATCAATATGATTAATACCACCGGTTGTCACGGCGCTGCTGGTCAGATAATCATTGGCACGCAGATTATTGGCAGACAGGCGCACCTGCAAGTTTGGATTGAATTTCCACAGACCATAAAAATCCAGCTGGCGCTTAATGCCTGTAGTGTTAACTTGCGTATCACTGCTTTGTATGACGTAAGCTGGCGTCCAGTTGATATTACCCCCAACTGTCAGCGGGATACCTGCAGGACGATAATCCAGGCCAAAATTCGCAGTTTGTGTTGGCTGCTGGTCAAGACGGTTATTCGGCCCTTGAATATCATCCACGCTGGACCAAAAACGACTGTAGTTGCTGCGTACATCGATAGCGGGCCCATCCGGGAAGAACTCCTGCAACTGGAATTTCGCTTCCAGCTCTATGCCTTTGGTAGTTGCATGACCAATATTGACAGGCGATGAAACCCAGCGCAAACCAGTGCTGGTATTTGTCAGCACAGTGCGCCTGCGTATCAGGTCATCAATATTACGCACAAAGAAATTGGCACTGACAATGCCTGCACGTGTCAAATAATGCTCGAAAGCCAGATCAATACCCTTGGACAATTCCGGTTTCAGGGATGGATTACCGGTACGATCAGGGCGCGTAGGGCTGTTTAAATTTGAAATACTGGGCAAAGCAATCAGGTCATTCAATGCTGGCGCACGATAACTTTGCGTCAGGCTGGCTCTGACCTGGTCCTTGCCCGCACCAGGAATGCGCCAGACACCATGCAGCACTGGGCTCCATACGCTACTGCTATTATCAATAACTCTGCCCGCAGACGTACTGCTGGTTTTAATGCCTTCCCATCGCAAACCTGCATAAGCAGAAAATTGCGGACTGATATCAAATTCATCCTGTGCAAAAACGGCCAGGCGACGGGTACTGGCATCGAGGTTATCACCAGATTCTGCAAACTGTGGCAAACCATTATCCAGTGATACCCGCGTCTGTGTACGCTTGCCAGCCTCCAGATCCCAGCCTGCCGCCAGAGTATGGCCTTCACCATAAGGCATGGTGAATTTACCGCCAGTATTGATGCTGCTATCACGGGTATTATTGACATCGCTAATGACATCAACCTGCTTGCCGTCTTTATCGAACTGATAGCGCAGTGAAGAACTATCCATCTTGCCAGCACCGCCACCGAACTTGATGTTCAGTTTGGAATTGTCTTCAAACTTATGCTGCCAGTTGCCAAAACCGCGCAGGAAAGTTGTTTCTGCATGAGTGGACGATGTCGCCAATGCGTAAGGCAAAGGAGCAATCAGTGTCGCCGAACGGAATATCTGATCCACCTCGCTCTGCCCGCTGGAATCGCTACGCGAATTCATCAGGAAGGGCTGCATCGTCAAGGTGTCGCCATTCTCAAATTTATAATTAAAGCGCGGCGTTAAATGTATGCCAGTAGTCTTGCGATTGGTTTGATCCTGTTGATTCTGTATCAAAGCATCATTGCCAGCAGGATCTTTTTCAGAAGTAAATGTACGTCCATCATCATGCTGGCGATTCTGAAATACCGAACCACTCAAGGCATAGGACAAACTACCAATTTCGCCAGGCATAGTCAGCGATATATTTGGTGCCAGCCTGCCCTGTTCATAGCCCAGGGAGAATTTCAAATCCACATCTTTTTGCTTGTATTCTTCGCGCAAGACAATATTGATGGTACCTGCAACGGCCTGGGTACTATATTCGGCAACAGTACCCCGGATAATTTCTATGCGCTCAACCTGATCTGGCGTCAGGCTGTCCATGGAAAAACCACGGGGCGCCCTTTCACCATTTAGCAATATCTGGGTATAACCGTTACCCATGCCGCGCATGCGTATATCACCACCACGCCCGGGGCGTCCGCCTACGGTCACACCTGGCAAACGTTTGAGTACCTCACCAAGACTGCTGTCACCATTCCTGTCCAGCTCTTCTCTGCCAAAAATAATCTTGGCAGCAGTAGATTGACGGCGCTCTTCCTGGTCAGTGCGGCCACCACTGATGGTAACTTTCTGTATAGTGTCTTTGACAGCGGGCGCATCTGCTTTTTTATCACCCGCTTTGGCTTTGACCTTGGCGTCCTGAGTATTTTCTTCAGTGGTTTTAGGGGACTCAGGAGTAGTCGTCTGCGCATAAGCAAACGTGGTGACCGAGAAAACACTGGCAACAGCCAGTGTCAGGGTACGCAATCTAAATTTTGGATACATAGGCTTCAAACAAGAAAATACAAAACTGCATGAACACAGGCTAAGCCCATGTTCTCATGTCGAGATTGTATTTTTAAGCAAGCTTGAATACCAGCAAAGACTGGTTCATATTTGTATAGAATTGAAACAGCGACTCGTATTGGTTACTTTGTGATACCAGACAAGAGTTACGGTTAATTCAATTCTTACGGAAACGCCATAGCGCAATTGCACCGAAAACAGCAGCAAAAGCCAGTTGCACACCGACTGCCGGCAAAGCGGCCTCCAAACCCAGACCGCGCCAGGTCATGGCATCCAGGCCATCCACGGCCCAGCGTGTAGGCACGATCAACGTCAGGCTCTGCAACCATTGTGGAAACATGAAAGAAGGCATCCAGGCACCGCTGAGCATGACCATGATCAAGGTCGCGAATACGGAAATACCACGCGCTGCTTCAGGTGTTTTCCCGAAGGCGGCAATCAGCAAACCAAAGCTGGCCGTCATCAGTGAAAAAGAAATCACGACACCTATGAATCCGGGCAAGCTTCCCGCTATATGCACATTAAATACAAAAACAGCGGCCAGGAAAATAAAACACATGAGACCGCAGGCAATCAAGGCACATGACAGCGCCCGGGCAATCAACACAGTATTCAAGCCAACAGGTGCTGCCAATAATCGATTCCACAATCCCAGCCGCCTGGCCAGGAGTATGCCTATACCAGCGTCAATCGCCATGAAGAGAATAAATTGCACACTCATACCAGCAAATGAATGCGCATAGCCATTGTATTTATTGGTGACGGGATCACCCGCTGTCATGGCCTGATCTTTAGTGACGAAGGGCATGCTCAATCCTGTGTTTGCCGCAGAAGCAGACGAACTTGCTGCACTTGCATCTTTATCCGACTGCTGGCTAAGCTGAAATTTTTTCACACTACCGAGCAAGTCGAGCAACTCCCCTTTATTTTTATTGGCATCCCCCATCTTTTCCAGGTCTCGCAAAGATTGGTCAATAAAGGTCGTTCCGGTCTTGCCACCAAACATTTCAGCACTGACACTTTGCATGACTTGTTGCGTCAACATGCCCTTGACCATGGCCAGCACAGCTGTTTGTGAAGGATCGTAGAAAATGTCCAGCTCTGGCTTTTCCCTGCCACCAAACAGTGCGCCACCAGCACGCTCACCAAATTTCTCAGGTATCAGCACAGCCACACTCAACTTCCCCTTCAATACCAGGGTCCTGGCTTCCTCCAATGGCAATTCCTTGACTGATAAAGTGGGCTCGTCTTTTAAACCCTTGAGTATTTTTTGACTGATGACATGGTCATCCTGGCTGACCACTGCAATTTCTATCTTGGCTGCATCTTTCGTCTCCCTGCCGCCAGTGACAAATCCAAAGAACGCGCCCAGCAAGATGGGCATCACCAGATTAAGCAATAAGGCACGGCGATCAGCCAGAAAAAGAATCAGGTCTTTTCTAATCAGTGCGATCAAGGCAGTCATTATTATTCCTCAGTATTTCGCATGCGTATGGATCGGGTTTCAAGAGTAAATCAAGAATAAAATCAGTCGCGCAAACTGCGCCCGGTCAGTGTCAGAAATACCGCTTCCAGATTGGTCTTCGCGGTCGCAAAATGATTGGTTTTGTAACCGGTTTTTGCCAACCAGGCAAGTAAGCCAAACGCTACCTCATGCTCTGTCAATGTCACATCCAGATGCTTGCCCTGGTCTGACATGTGCACGCTATCCACACCTGGCAAAACACTCAGGGCAGCGACATCTACCTCAGTGATTGGTGCATCCAAATCCAGTTGCAATGCTGCCTTTGCAGGCAGGCGACGGTATAAATCTGCCGGCGTTTCATTGGCGATGACTTTGCCATGGTCAATAATGACAATGTGATCAGCCAGACGCTCAACCTCTTCCATATAATGACTGGTATAGATCAGTGTACGGCCTTGTGCCTTGAGTACATCCAGACTGTCAAAAATCGCATTGCGACTTTGTGGATCAACACCAACAGTAGGTTCATCCAAGATCAATAATTCAGGATCGTGTAAAAGTGCGGCGGCGATATTCAGGCGACGCTTCATACCACCTGAAAAAGTAGAAGGCTTGTCACTTGCCCTGTCAGTCAGGTTAACCAGCTCAAGTACCGCATCGCAGCGCTGTTGCAATTTGCTGCCAGAGAGTCCGTACAAGGCACCAAACAACTTCAGATTTTCTCTTGCAGGCAATTCGTCATACAGCGCCAGATCTTGCGGCACCAATCCAATTTTGAATTTGACAGCATTATTGCCTGCGCCCATGGGCTGGCCGTCCAGCAATACCTTACCCTGTTCCGGCTGCAATAATCCGCAGATTATACTGACCGTGGTTGACTTACCTGCCCCATTTGGGCCCAGCAACCCCAGGGTTTGCCCACGCTCAATAGAAAATGACACATTATCAACTACCTTGCGTGCGCCATAAGATTTGGTCAAATTCTGTACATCCAGCAGCATGCTAGCCATGGGATTTGCCTTATTGGAGAGCAATTGAGAACAATTTGAAGAACCAGTGTCAGCAATGGTAATTCATACAATGCTTTTTCAGCAAACAAGAATCTTGGCTATGCGCGAGATTGCAACAGATATGGCCACAGATGATACCAAATGCACAAAAAAAGCCTGCACACTTTAAGCGTACAGGCCTTTTGCACTCAACCAACTGGCTCTATAGCCAGCTCTTATTCATTCATCAGTCAGCGCGATCTGCCAGATTCAGGTTCAGTTGCGAACGCAGCAAGTCTTCAGTATCCGGACGTGGGCTATTGCGCGCTGTTTCCAGCTTGTCGAGATAGCCTGATGTGACGTCGCCTGTAATGTAAAAACCATCAAAGCAGGAAGCTTCTATGTTTTTCAACATGGGATTAACATCGGAAATTGAACGCTTCATCGCCGCCACATCCTGGTACACCAGGGCATCGGCAGTGATTTCGCGGCACACTTCTTCTTCGCTACGGCCATAGGCGATCAATTCACTACGGGTAGGCATATCGATACCATACACGTTAGGGAATTGCACTGGTGGTGCAGCAGAAGCAAAAATCACGCGCCTGGCACCAGATTCACGTGCCATTTGCACGATTTCGCGACTGGTAGTGCCGCGGACGATGGAATCATCAACCAGCAAGACGCTCTTGCCCTTGAATTCAGAACCGATAGCATTCAGCTTTTGGCGTACAGATTTACGACGTACAGCCTGGCCTGGCATCATAAAAGTACGGCCAATATAGCGGTTCTTGATAAAGCCTTCGCGATAATCCAGATTCAGTTTCTGCGCCAGCTCCATCGCCGATGGACGGGAAGAATCAGGGATAGGCATGACGACATCAATTTCACCATCGCGGAATTGATTGCGCACTTTCTCGGCCAGATATTCACCCATTTTCAGGCGAGTCAAGTAGACCGAAGCGCCATCGATGATGGAATCAGGACGGGCCAGATACACATATTCAAATGCGCAAGGATTCAGGCTAGGATTATCTGCACATTGTTGGGTATGCAGTTTGCCGTCCATATCGACGAACAAGGCTTCGCCCGGCTCTACGTCACGCAGGAACTTGAAACCCAGGCCTTCAAGCGCAACTGATTCACTGGCGATCATGTATTCAGCGCCGTTTTCGGTTTGTGAAACACCGACACACAAAGGACGGATACCAAACGGGTCACGGAAAGCCAGCAAGCCATAACCAGAGATTTGTGCAACGACGGCATACGAACCACGCACACGCCTGTGCAGCATGGCGACGGCACGAAACAGACCTTCAGGATCAAGTGAATAGCCGCTGGTGACTTCCTGTATCTGATGCGCGAGGATATTGAGCAAGACTTCAGAGTCAGAATCAGTATTCAAATGACGACGGTCATTCTTGAACAACTCTATTTTCAACTCAACTGCATTGGTCAGGTTACCGTTATGTGCCAGCACGATACCAAATGGTGCATTCACATAAAACGGTTGCGCTTCTTCTTCACTGGTTGAACCGGCAGTTGGATAACGTACCTGGCCGATACCAACATTCCCAGGCAGGGAACGCATATTGCGGGTACGGAATACGTCGCGCACCAGGCCATTCGCTTTATGCATGGCGAACTTATTACCATGATTTGTCGCGATACCAGCTGCGTCCTGACCGCGGTGCTGCAACAACAGCAGCGCGTCATAAATCAATTGATTGACAGGATTATTTGAGAATACGCCTACGATGCCACACATGGTGGACTCCTAAAAAAAACAATTAAAACTTTACATGCTCCGAAACCGAGACTGGCAACAACGGGATCACCGTGCGCGCTGCAGTTTCTGCAAGGGGGCTAAGCCACGCATGGGTCCAGAATGGCTGTTGCGGTATGGAAGTCATACCGCACACCAGCACGGCAGCCAGCACCAGTATGCAACCACGCGCCAGACCAAACAGACCACCCAAACCACGATCTGCCAATGTCAGGCCACTAGCCTTGATCATGGCATCAACCGCCATCATGATCAGCGCCATCAACAGGCGCACACCGATAAACAGGGCGATAAAGGCAACGATCAGGCGCAGCATCTGGCCAGGCACCATGGATGGCAACCAGGTCGCCAATACATCACTATAGGCATTGGCAACCACAAATGCGACCACCCAGCTGACGAGTGACAAAATTTCTTTAATTAAACCGCGCAAGGTGCTGATCACGATGGAACAGATCAGGATCAGCAGCACGAGATAATCAAACAATGTCACGCCAGATATTCCTTACTCATTTAGTTAGGTGGCAGGCTGGCACTCAGGCCCAGCTTGCTTAATTTGGCGCGCATTTTATCTGCCTCTTCTTTGGAAGCAAAGGGGCCTACCCTGATTCTTGTCACTTCACCATTCGTGGTGATGATCTTTTGTGTATATGAACGTATATTCGCGGCATTCAGCTTGGCCTGCACTTCATCCACTTTGGATTGCGTGGAAAACGCACCAGCCTGCACCGTGTAAGATGATTTTTCTGTCGGTTTGTCTGCAGTTTCAGGTTTGCTGACGACAGGCTTGGCGACTGGCGGCGCTTTGCCTTCCAATATGGCCAGCGCGCGCGCTGCCTCATCGTCTGCGTTGCCGGGTTTGGCGACGACGGGTTTTACTTCACTTTTAGCAGGTTTGGCTTCAGCTTTAGCCTCATTTTTTGCCGTCGCGACATCCTTCTCCACAGGTTTGGCGGGAGTTTGCGCTGGTTTAACCTCAACTTTTGGTTCAGGCTTGGTTTCTGTTTTTACTACAGGTTTAGTTTCTGTTTTTACTTCAGGCTTGACTGGCTTGACCGTTGCTGGTGCAGTCTGGGCTAGCGTAGTACCTCCCGCAGTAGCCATCGGCTTGACCTGCCTGTCAGCACCATCAGTTGCTGCCACTTTGTTTTTTGGCGCAGCTGGTACTTCTATTATTTCTTCAGGTGGCTCATCCGGCGCCTGTTTTTTTGATTTTGGTGCAACGGTATCGGCATTGATATCCGGTGCTTTGTCCTTGGACGGAATACGGATGTTGATATCGTCCGCCAAAGGTTTAGGGTCAGAATCAAGAATCATAGGCAGACCGATGATGGCAGCCAGCGCCAGCGCAACTGCACCTATCAGACGACGTCTGGCGCGTTTTTTTTCTGGCAATATGGGATCGTCGACCTTGGAGCGCCTTCTGGGCTCGGCCTTTTTGGTCCTGGAACGAGTTTCGATACTCTCTTCTTCAGCGCGGGAACGGAATTCACCGCTATCCTGAGTATCGGAAGTTTCTTGCTTCTGTGTAAAACGCGAGAGCAAACCCATGTGCAAATTTCTGGTTGGTTAGCCAACTGGTCTATCAACATAATCGTCAACAAACCAGTTCGCAAAAAACATCAATGGAGTGCCGAACGACGGGCGCGCATCACACCTGCCACCGTCAGAAAGGATCCAAAGACCACTATTCTATCATTTTCGCCCGCCTTGCTGATGGCGGCCGCATACGCCTGCTCTGGCGTATCAAAACTGGTGACGGTTTTCTCTGTATCTGCCAGCACGCCAGCGGCGACCAATTTGTCTTTCAAGACCTCAACTGGGGCCGCTCGCGGCAAAGGCAAGGCCGAGACGCACCAGTGGTCCACTTTATCTTTCAATTGTGCAATGACGCCATCAATATCCTTGTCCAGCATGGAACCAAATACCGCATAGGTATAGGCATGAAAACCCATATTATCGAGATTTTGCGCCAGGGTAGCGGCTGCGTGCGGATTATGTGCCACATCCAGCACCACGGTAGGGCGACCTGGCATGACCTGGAAACGGCCGGGCAGATCCACCATCACCAGGCCGGTACGCACTTCTTGCGCGCCCACCGGCAGTTCAAGTTTCAAGGCTTCCAGCGCGGCCAGTACAGCAGACGCATTCAGGAGCTGGTTGGCTCCTCGCAGACTGGGGTAACCAAGAGAATTGCGGCGCTGGCTGCGGCCAGCAAAATTCCATTGCTGTTTATCACCGTTATAATTGAAATCACGGCCAAACAGCCACAAATCAGCACCTATGGCTTGCGCGTGATCAATCAAGGATTGAGGCGGCAAAGGATCACCACAAATAGCTGCCTTACCCGGACGGAAGATGCCGGCTTTTTCAAAGCCTATCTTTTCGCGGGTATCGCCCAGGTAATCTACGTGATCGATATCAATGCTGGTAACAATGGAGACATCGGCATCAATAACATTCACGGCATCCAGACGACCACCGAGGCCAACTTCGAGGATAACCACATCAAGCTTGGCATCAGCCAGCAATTTGCAGATTGCCAGGGTAGTAAATTCAAAATAGGTCAGCGAAATATCGCCACGCGCCTCTTCAACGGCATTGAAGCTAGAAATGAAAACATCATCCTTCACCATCTCGCCATTAATGCGGGCGCGCTCATTGAAGTCGAGGAAATGTGGCTTGCTATACAAACCAACACGGTAACCGGCTTGCATTAACACCGCTTCCAGCATGGCACAGGTAGAACCCTTGCCATTCGTGCCCGCCACCATGATGACGGGGCAATCATAGTGAATGGACAGTTTGTTTTTGACCGCAGCAACACGATCCAGACCCATATCAATTTCTTTGGAATGACGGGTTTCAAGTACGGCCAGCCAGTCAGCCAGGGTGGCAGGTAAATTTGTCATAAGATAAAAAAAGCCCGAACAAAATGCTTCGGGCTTATTGGATATTCATTATAAATCAGGAGGAGACAGCTTCAGCAGGCTGGTTTTGCAACAAGGCCAGCAAACGCGCAATCTCTTCACGCATCTTGCGACGGTCAACAATCATGTCAATTGCGCCTTTTTGCAGCAGGAATTCAGAACGCTGGAAGCCTTCTGGCAATTTTTCACGCACAGTATTTTCAATCACGCGCGGACCAGCAAAGCCGATCAAAGCCTTGGGCTCGGCAATCACCACATCACCCAGGAAGGCGAAAGAAGCAGATACACCACCCATGGTTGGGTCAGTCAGCACCGAAATGAAAGGCAGTTTCTTTTCAGATAATTTAGTCAGCATGGACGTGGTTTTTGCCATCTGCATCAGGGACAACAAGCCCTCTTGCATACGTGCGCCACCGGTAGCAGTAAAGCAAATGAAAGGTACTTTTTGCTCCAGCGCAGCTTGCGCGCCACGCACGAACCGTTCGCCAACAACAGAACCCATGGAACCGCCCATGAACTCGAATTCAAAACAAGCAGCAACGACAGGCACCGCCATGATGGAACCACCCATGACAATCAGGGCGTCGGTTTCACCGGTAGTTTCCAATGCATCTTTCAGACGATCGGGGTATTTTTTGCTGTCTTTGAATTTCAGTGTATCGATAGGCAAGACTTCCTGGCCGATTTCATAACGGCCACCTGCATCGAGCAAGGCATCCAGGCGTTCACGTGCACCTATGCGCAAATGATGGCTGCATTTGGGGCAAACATGGATATTGGCTTCCAGATCAGAACGGTAAAGCACCGCTTCGCAAGAGGGACACTTGACCCACAAACCTTCAGGAATCGACTTACGATTTGCAGATTCCGAGCGTTGTATGCGCGGTGGTAACAGTTTTTCTAACCAACTCATGTTTTCTCCTTATGGCCGCCAGGCTGTTTTTTTAACAACCTGGCATCAGGTTCATTCTGGTAAAAGAACCAGTCAGGCGCGTATTTTACTCGTCCAAAGCCTGTCTGACACCAGAAATAAAGCTTTTCACTGCAGCAACAGCGTTTTCACGCGGGGTATTTTCCAGTTCCTGAATGATGCGCGAGCCTATTACCACTGCATCCGACACTGTGGAAATGGCTCTTGCCGTCGCCCCGTCACGTATGCCAAAGCCCACGCCTACCGGGATTTTGACATGCTTCCTGATACGCGGGATCATCGTGGCAACCGCATCCAGATCCAATGCACCAGAACCGGTAACACCCTTCAGTGACACATAATAGACATAACCACTGGCAATTTTACCAACTTGCGCAATACGCTCATCAGTCGATGTCGGTGCCAGCAAGAAAATGGTATCCATACCCTGTTGCTGCATTTTACTTGCAAATTCTTCACATTCTTCCGGCGGGTAATCCACTACCAGCACGCCATCCACCCCAACTTCAGCTGCCTTGGCAATGAATGCATCCTGGCCCATGCGCTCTATAGGGTTGGCATACCCCATGAGCACAACTGGTGTCTTTTGATTACTTTGCCGGAATTCGCGGACGAATTGTAATACATCCCGCAAGCCAACTCCAAATTGCAGGGCTCTTTCAGAAGCGCGTTGAATGACGGGGCCATCTGCCATGGGGTCAGAAAATGGTACGCCCAGCTCGATAATATCGGCTCCACCTTCGACCAGGGCATGCATCAAAGGCACAGTTAATTCAGGCGCAGGATCACCTGCGGTGATGAAAGGGATCAAACCTTTTTTATTACTGGCCGCCAAAGCAACCATAGTATTTTGAATTCTTGACATCTTGTCGGTCCTCATTTGATGCGCTATCAACAATGTGATGGCATCAATCTAAATTCTTGATAGGAAAAACATACAGGCAGCATCTCTCTATGGATGTGCCTGTATGTCATTGCGCATTGGCGAATCAGAACTTCAACCCTGCCCGCTCTGCCACAGTATGCATATCCTTGTCGCCACGGCCAGACAGATTTGCCAGGACGATTCTGTCCTTAGGCAAAGTCGCTGCGAGCTTGGCGGCATAAGCAAGAGCGTGACTGGACTCCAGCGCAGGGATAATGCCTTCAATGCGACAGCAATCATGAAAAGCCTTGAGCGCCTCATCATCGGTAATCGTCACGTACTGCGCACGGCCACTTTCCTTCAACCATGCGTGCTCAGGGCCTACGCCCGGGTAATCCAGACCCGCTGAGACAGAATGGGTTTCTATGACCTGGCCATTCTCATCCTGCAACAAATAAGTACGGTTACCATGCAGTACGCCAGGTGAGCCTGCTGTTAGCGAAGCAGAATGCTTGCCGCTGTCCAGGCCCTCGCCTGCAGCCTCAACACCGATGAGCCTTACTTGCTGATGATCTATGTAAGGATAAAAAATACCCATGGCATTCGAGCCACCGCCTACGCAAGCCACGACATGGTCTGGCTGACGTCCGGTTTGCTCAGGCATCTGCCATAAGCATTCCTCACCGATGACAGACTGAAAGTCCCTGACCATCATAGGGTAAGGATGTGGCCCAGCCACCGTGCCTATGATGTAAAAAGTATTGTCGACATTCGCCACCCAGTCACGCATGGCTTCATTGAGTGCATCTTTCAATGTCTTGGAACCAGATTCCACCGGCACTACGGTAGCTCCCAGCAACTTCATGCGATACACATTTTGCGCCTGGCGCTTGACGTCTTCCGACCCCATGTAGACCACGCATTCGAGTCCAAAACGGGCGCAGATGGTGGCAGTAGCAACGCCATGCTGACCGGCACCTGTTTCAGCAATCACACGTGGCTTGCCCATGCGCTTGGCCAGCAAAGCCTGGCCGATGACATTATTGATCTTGTGAGCACCGGTATGATTCAAGTCTTCACGCTTGAAATAGATTTGCGCCCCACCCATCAGATCAGACCAGCGTTTGGCGTGATACACAGGCGATGGGCGACCGACAAAGTATTTTAATTCATTGCGAAACTCTTCCAGAAATTCAGCATCGTGCTGGAACTTGGCATAGGCTTCTTTAAGTTCAGTCAAAGCATGAGTCAGCGTTTCCGACACAAAAGTGCCACCGAACTGACCAAAATGCCCGCGTGAATCGGGTAAGTGATATTGGGCTGACTGGTAAATTGCCTGACCGGCGATAGACTGACGCTCAAACTGAGCATCCAAAGACTGGAGTTCTTTCATTTTCTTTCCTTCAAACTGGCTTGAAAGCGAGGCACCGGGGAGACACCCCAGATACCATCACTATTCCTGATTGTCTGCCAGACGCACTGCTGCGATAAACGCGCACACGCTGGCCTCATCCTTGATACCCTTTGCCGCTTCGACACCACTGCTGATGTCGACCGCAAACGGGCGAACCTGACTAACTGCGCCAGTCGCGTTCTGTACGCTCAAGCCACCACTTAAAACGACCCGAGGCGCGAGCTCTTTTGGAATGAGAGACCAATCAAAAACCTTTCCACTACCGCCGTACCCATCAACATGGGTATCTAGCAATAAACCACTGAATAAAGGACTAGCCTTACGATAAGACTGCTCACATTCTAGCAAATCCTCGGGCTTTGTGTCAGGTTTGACGCGATAAGCACGAATAAAAGGACGATTCACACCAGCAGCCAAGCTGGCACATTGCTCAGGGGTTTCATCGCCGTGGAATTGCAGCAATTGCACGGGAGCTAGTTTTATGACTTCCTGCAAGCTTGCTTCATCGATATTGACGAACAAACCTACTGACATCACGAAAGGAGGAACTCCTCGCAACAAAGCACCCGCTACCTCAGGCCTAACATAGCGCGGGCTGGGTGGATAAAACACAAACCCCAAAGCATCAGCACCAGCCGCGACAACGAATCGCACATCTTCTGGTCGGGTTAAGCCGCAAATTTTGATTCTGGTTCTGTGTTGCATGGATGCCACCGGTTTTTAGTTTGCTTTATTTTACCTGCTTAATCCATTTACTCCTCATGCCTTGAGCATTTCCGCGTATCTCTTATGCGATAATTAATTTACCACTTCAGCCATACACATCATGAATTCACCCGCGACACAACCGCTCATTACCCGCCTGTTCGGATTGGATATCTGCAATATGCGCTTTGCAGAGGCCAATCAGCATTTGCTGGAAGTTGCCGGCGGCCGTGATCATGCCAGCCGTGTGGTGGTGACGCCGAATGTGGATCATATGACCAAGCTGGAATATGAACCTGAATTCAAAACCCTGTATGCGACTTCAGATTATATTTTTGCCGATGGCATGCCCATCATCTGGGCCAGCAAGATGTGCGCCCTGCCCTTGCCTGAACGCGTGACTGGTGCCGACCTGTTTGTGTCGCTGTGCCGTGGCTGCATAGAAAAAGATTTATCGATTTTTGTCCTGGGTGGCATGCCGGGACAAGAGAGTCTTTTGCTGGAATCCTTCGCCAAGACTTATCCTGGGTTGAAGGTCGATATTTTTTGCCCATCCATGCAGTTCACTGCAGATGGTGCAGAAAGTGACATGGCAATACAGCGCATACAGGCTGCAAAACCAAACATCCTTTTCATTTGCCTGGGCATGCCCAAGCAGGAAAGACTGGCATTTCGTTATCGAGCACAATTCACCACTGACAATGTGCCACTGATATTGTGCGTAGGTGCGGCGATGGAGTTTGCATTGGGCCAGAAGAAACGTGCGCCTTTATGGATGCAAAAGATAGGCATGGAATGGTTCTGGCGCCTGGCCAGCGAACCGCGCCGTCTGTGGCAACGCTACACGACGCAAGCCTGGCGCTTTATCGGGCTATTGCTGCGTGAGAGAAAAGTCCAAAAGCAAATGCGCTGAAACATCAGATCAGAGCAAACCAAGAACGCAACACACCATGCAATAAAAAAACCGCACAGATAACAATCTGCGCGGTTTTTTCTTGGGAGATTACTTTAAATACTTATGCTACTTTTTTTGCATCAAAGAATTGTTCATCTTCTGTAGAACCATGCAAAGCTGTCGTGGAAGATTTACCTTGCTGGATAGTTTGTGTCACTGCATCAAAGTAACCAGTACCAACTTCACGTTGATGCTTAACGGCTGTAAAGCCTTTTTCTGCCGCTGCGAATTCAGCTTCCTGCAATTCAACGAAGGCAGACATCTGGCGACGTGCGTAGCCGTGTGCCAGGTTGAACATGCCGTAGTTCAATGCATGGAAACCTGCCAGTGTGATGAACTGGAATTTGTAGCCCATTGCGCCCAGTTCTTTCTGGAATTTGGCGATCGTTGCATCGTCCAGGTTTTTCTTCCAGTTGAAAGAGGGTGAGCAGTTATAGGATAACAATTTGCCTGGGAACTTGGCATGGATAGCATCAGCAAATGCCTTGGCGAATTCCAGGTCAGGTTTACCAGTTTCACACCAGATCAAATCTGCATATTCTGCATAAGCCAAGCCACGGGAAATGGCTTGCTCCAGACCTGGTTTGGTTTTGTAGAAGCCTTCAACTGTGCGCTCACCTGTGCAGAAAGGCTGGTCATTAGGATCAACGTCAGATGTCAGCAAATCAGCTGCTTCAGCATCGGTACGGGCCAAAATCACAGTGGATGTACCCATGATGTCGGCAGCCAGACGTGCTGCGTTCAGTTTTTCAATCGCTTCACGGGTAGGAACCAGAACCTTGCCGCCCATGTGGCCGCACTTTTTGACAGAAGCCAGTTGATCTTCAAAGTGGACGCCAGATGCGCCCGCTTCGATCATCGCTTTCATCAATTCAAAAGCATTCAATACACCACCGAAACCGGCTTCAGCATCAGCCACGATAGGGGCGAAGAAGTCGATGTCGTCTTTACCTTCAGACCATTGGATCTGGTCAGCGCGTGTCAGCGTGTTGTTGATGCGCTTGACAACCAGTGGCACAGAATTGGCTGGGTACAGGGATTGATCAGGATACATTTCACCGGCAACGTTGGCGTCGCCAGCAACTTGCCAGCCAGACAGGTAGATGGCTTTCAAGCCAGCTTTGACCTGTTGCATGGCCTGGTTACCAGTCAAAGCGCCCAGGGCATTAATGAAAGGCTCGTTATTGACCAGATCCCACAATTTGATCGCGCCGTTTTTGGCGATAGTATGTTCAACCTTGATGGAACCGCGCAGGCGAACCACGTCTTCTGCCGTGTAATTACGCTTGATACCGTTCCAGCGTGGATTGGTATCCCAGTCTTTTTGCAATTCAGCTACTTGTTGTGCGCGAGTTGTCATGTTTCTCTCCTGTGGGCAAATCAAATGAAAAAGTGAATCCGTTGAGAGAAATAATAGAGTATTTTTTGCGCAGCAACAAGGTCTTATATAAGACATATGACAAATATTTAATCGTTTAAAATCATATACTTAAATTTACTTTTTTGCGATGTGAAATTATATTTCTTAGAATGAGAAAAATAATTTGTGCAGTGAGATAGTTATTTTTCACAATGTGAAAAATTCATTTCACATTATAAAATTCGGCGATTCAAGTTTTTACTTAAAGAAAATTAAGTTTCAAATTCCTGCAAGAAACTGCAATCTTTTTACTCAGAACGCTTTTATTTCAGCGCGATACATTCGGCACACTCAGTTTTGAGCGCTGACTCCCGCTTACCTACTCCAGTACAATCTCATACCAGGGTGATGGAAAATCAAAATCCAGCTCAAAACCATCTGTTTTTTTGATGATCGCAGTATTTGGCAAAGCCTTCATGCGCACACCATTTCCATCCAGAGGAAATATCGTGATCTTTTTGCTTTTGCTGGCATGGAATAGTTTGACTGGTATCCGCTCCAACCAGACAGGTGCGGCGCCATCAAGTGAACCTGAGGGTTTCCTGGCTGTTGCCAAATCAGGCTCCAGCGTCCACCAGGCAGATTGCCCCTCATAATTGATCAATTGCTTGGGGCGCTCAGGTTGTACACCTGGCTGCGTTGTCGCAGTGGCCCCGCTCAAGACCAGCAGCAGGTGGCGGCTGTCCTTCAAGGGCAAGGCATCGCGGCTGGTCAGCATGACGACGCCATATTGCCGCCCTTTTTCTGGGAATGCGGGCAGGTATTTGTCAACATCCATCATGGATGAAACTTGCGCTTTGCGCCCTGCAAACAAACGCGTATAACTTGTATCAGCCGTCAACCATGGACCAGACTCGCTATAACGCAATTGCCCGCCAGGTGCAGCCCAATGCATATCATCTTCATGCCACAGCCTGGCAGTACGCTGTGCTGACCCTGCTGACTTGGATTGCGTGCCATATAACATAGCCACACGCGTATAAAAAGCATGTTTATAATCTATGCCGTACTGCGCCTGCAAATACGCTGGCAAACCGCCGCCACTGACACCATCACGCAAGGCACCCAGCATAGTGCGCTCGTCCGGTGCCAGGTTTATATTCATCTGGGTTGGCAATGGCTGCACCTGGTATTGCCTGAACAAGGCCGCCGCCAAGCCATTCACCGCCAATTGACCGCTATGTCCGCTTAGTCCAAAGCTGTCAGGAACAGAAAGCCAGCGATCACCGTCTATATATTGAAACAGAAACAGTCCATCCCAATCCTGGGCACTGGCAATTGCACTCATGACGGGCAAAATTTCTGCAGACTGGCGATTTGGAAAAGCCTGATTAAATTCACTGACCACAAAGGGCTTGCGTGCATCACGCACATAGGCACGCTGCAACAACGATTGCCAGCCCTCACGCAAGACTGAGCTATTGCGGATGCGCCAGTCATTTCTGTCCCATTCCTTACGAGGGAAATCATAGTGATCAACATAGAAATGCTCATCAACATAATCCATCTGCTGTTGCGCATCGGCCAAGGCAACTCCACCGAAATACATTTGGGTACCAGTCACAGGCAACAAATCCCCTGCTTCCTGTCGAATAGTTTTGCGTATGAGATTTAAATATTGCTGATCAAGATCAGATAAAAACCGCACATAATCCAATACCCTGCGGCCATTGCCTTTTTGATGGGGACGATATTGCTGCTGCAAGGAGACTGGCGTCTCCCAACCCAATTTATTGATGGCCCGCCGTGAAAAGCGCTGCACGCCGGCGACCCAGCCTTCACCATATTCCAATATGGCAGCTTCAGACGACTTGACATTGATAACACCTTTGCGCGTCAACGAGCAACTATCCCATAGCTTGCAGACATTATCCGCATGTCCATGCTGGCGCAGCACCCACTTTTGCCAATGCTGTTGCAAAGCTCTCTCATATTCGCCAGTCAAACCATCCAGCTGGCCACGCTGCCAGGCACCCAACAGGGAAGATTCATTATTGATTTCCACCATGGCCAAAGCAGGCTCGTCCTTGAGATCCAGCCTGCGCAATAACTGCTGCACATATTCTGCCTGCAGACTGATCATGCGCGGCTCGAATAGATGCAAGGGATGGCTGGCAAAAGGCATTTGCTCGCCAGTCATCAGGGGCGTGACCTGATCAACGGCGGGGCGAAATTGATAAGCCACATGCAAATTCAGATTGATATACAAGCCCTCGGCCTTGAGCGCGTCAATAAAAACACGCAAACGCCGCAATGCTGCCTCATTGAAGCTGGGATATGCCGCTGTGGTCAAAATACCACGTGGTTGATCCTGGCTATCACTGAGGATACTGTCCAGATGGTGCAGCCGCACTGCATTGAAACCCAGCCTGCGCAAACGACGGGCTATTTTTTGCGCATCTTTTTCTTCAGGAAAATTTGCAGCACTGGACAAGCTGATACCAAAGAAGCGCACGCGTGCATCGTCTTTTGTAGCCGCCCTGCCATCTGGCCCTACCCGGTAAAAATGTCCCTGCTTGACGAATATCCGGTCAGCGGCTTCCAAAGCGTGATTCATGCCGCCAAAATCCACCACCGGCGACAAGGCGTCTTCATTGATTTCAAAGCGATACCAGGCAATATCACCGGCTGTTGCGAAAGACGGGAAGAGGCAGACAAGACTCAGCAGCGTCAATCTGAAGGCAAAAAATACTGGCAATCGAAAATACTTCATAGTTTGGGTCGCAACAGACAAGGTAGCCATTAGAATATCGCACAAACACATGACATTAGTATTGAGAAATGCAAAATTTGTCCGTACTGCCCGGCAATACCAGCCTGAACCTGCTGGAAACCAGAATCGTCAAACTGATGATCATTCTGTTCGTGGTTTTTTCCCTGTTACCTTATGGCATATCCTGGGACTATACCGGCTCTTCCGCCCTGACCATGGAAGGATCGCTGACCACTAAACTCCAATGGGGCAGCCTGTTTCTATTGGCATCATTCATCCTTTATCGCCATTTGCCTGAAGCCTTGCAGGATATACGGGCCATGAACCCTTTCCTGGCGATCGTGCTGATCTGGTGCCTGGCATCAAGTGCCTGGTCACCCTTGCCTGCAACCACCTTTAAACGTGCCATACAGCTCTACGGTCTGGTCATGATAGGTTTCAGCATACAACTGGCTGATCGCCCACTGAAAATGATGGTGAATTATGTCCTGTACACATTGACGGGCATGCTGATACTGTCTTTTTTTATGGCAGTCGCAGTCCCCACCATAGGCATAGACTACGATCTGGGCGGCGCATGGCGTGGTGCCTTGTCACAAAAAAATGAACTGGGCCAGGTTGCCGCCCTCAGCATCTTATTATGGCAGATCAAGGCTTGCACTGAAACCGTGGGCATCAGGAGTCTGGTGCCAGGCATACTGTTTTCTTTCTTCATGCTGGTCATGAGCAAAAGCTCTACCAGCATGATCATCACCTTGCTGACCTCAGGTGTTTTTCATATGCTGCGCAAGCGACATATTTCTTCTTCTTACTCGTTGACACGCGCCAGCATGGCAGTGATTTGCCTGCTCACCATCGCCATCTATATTTTCTTTATGCAAGAGTCTCGCCTGCCTACCTGGCAAGAAGCTGCATCACCTATTGCTGGTTTGTTTGGCAAAGGTACAGACCTGACTGGCCGCACCGATGTCTGGCAACTGGTTGAAATGGAAATTAACAAACATTATCTGTTTGGCCTGGGTTATGGCGCATTCTGGCTGGGGCCAGACAGCCTCTCTCAATTTGTGATTGATGCCCTGCACTGGATACCTTTGCAGTCCCACAATGGCTATCTGGATATCTTGAATGAGCAAGGTCTGGTTGGATTGATTTTGGTGATCCTGACCTTGTTGATGCAAGCAAAAATGCTGGTCACCCTGTCGCATCAGGACAGGCAGCAAGCCGCCTTCTGGTCCGCCATGCTGGTTGTGGTCATCATTACCAATTTCACTGAAAGCAGCCTGTTTCGCGGTTTTGTATTCCAGAACGTATTCTTTATCTTCAGCCTCATCGCTGTCAGCTCTTCCAGTCGGCGATTTAAACTGGCACAGAAAGCGTCAATCCATTAATTTGCGCCCAAGATTCTGAAAAGTCTGCTCTATGTAACGATATGACAAATGGGACAGCACCAAAGACAACAAAGTGATGAGCATTATTCTCGGCAGTGTTGTCAATTCTGGCAAAAAATGGGCGACGCTATGCGTCACCAGCCAGTGATATAGATACAGGGAGTAACTGATGCGTCCCAGATAAACAACTGGCGACCATTTCAGAAAACTGCTTATCCCATTTTTCCCATAGACCAGGGCTGGGAACATGCAAAACAAGGCGACGCCCTGCATGGAATAGCGCAAAGATTCACGAAATTCTTCGCTACGTATTGCCAAGGTCAGTAAAAGCAAAAATACACCAAGAAAGAAAATCCGCCCACGTGACAATTGCTGCGCAAAGTCTGAATAGCGTGCGAATACCAGCGACAGGGCAACTCCATACAATATTGAATCAGCACGGGTATCGGTTGCGGTATAAATCCTGTAATGCGGTAAATTATCCAGGCCTATGTCAAGCACGAGATAGATGCGCCAGGTCAGCATCGCGAGAAGAATTGCTACAATCAGGCTCAAAAAACGCTTAGGCACGCTGACGAAGCCCATGAAAAGAAAAGGGAAAATAAAATAGAAATGCTCTTCCACCGCCAATGACCAGGTAATCGCCAGCGGTTGCTTGATCAACTCACCGCTAAAGCTTGAATAAATCCCGTAGTAATTCGCAAAATAAAAAAAGACTGAGGCGACCTCTTCCCACTCCCAGTGATCTCCCACCACACACATCAATATCAGCGACGTCAATACAAAAACCAGCAAGGCTGGTGTCAGCCTGAATATCCTGCGCAGATAAAAATTTCTTATGCTCATGCTGCCGCTGGCATCCCACTCTGCCAGCATCAGCTTGGTAATGATAAAGCCACTGATAAAAAAGAAAATAGTCACGCCCAGACCACCAGGGAAGAGATGGCCAAATCCTATGTGCGATAAAAAAACCAGCGCAATGGATACAGCACGTAAGCCGTCCAGAGCCTGCAAGCGATGAGATTGATGAACCGTCATGAACTATTTCTTTGCTGGCTGGCTGCCATATGCGTGGCTGGCACTACCCCAAAAATAACTGAGCTTGCCCAATTGTGACGCAGCCACTCTTAGCCAGGTGAAACTGCGCAAGAACTTGAAGGGCAATAGCAGCAACGCGAATATCAGTGCCAGGAAAAATTGCACGCAAGCACGGGCACTGAGTATCAATGCAGGGCCGATCTTCTTGTTGCCCTCTTTCATCGCCAGTTCGGTACGTATGAATAATTGCCCGGTGCGGTAAGACCTTTGCAGCAACCATTTTGCGGTTGCTCTGTCCGCCGGAATAAATTCATCTGCCGGCGCCTCATCACACCAGACCATGACAGCACCCAGCCTATCCAGGCGGCGGAACAGCATGGTATCTTCGCCACCAGTAGTACCAAAAGCGGGATCAAACGGGCCTATGCCGTCTTTTTGTGAGGAAGCTATATCCTGCAGTATTGAGCGACGGATCAGGACATTGCCACTGCGGGCGTCCTTGTGATCTATTTTTGTGCCAGTAGGCATGCGGCGGCGATCGAAATAGCCCCCCTCACGTATCCATGCTGGCGTACTCTCAGAGTATTCAGGTAATACTGGGGCAAACACGACATCGGCTTGCTCAGCCTTTTGTACTTTCAATAGCTGTTCCAGCCAGTCAGGCACCGGTACTTCATCATCATCGATCATGACTATCCAGTTCCCGCTGGCAGCAGCTATCGCTGCATTCCTGGCCAATGAGATATTCGAATTCGCCAGGTTCAGCGACTTGAGTCTACCCTCGAAACTGGCAGCCATCTCGCCTAGCACTTTTGCTGCAGACTGATTGTTGTCATTATCCACAACGACAAGCTCTATCGCCACATCTCGCAAGGTCTGCGTCAAAATGGCTTGCAACAAGCGCCGCAATAACTCTGGTCTTTTATAGGTGCAGATACAAATACTCAACTCAGCCATGAGAACTCAGTTTTTTCGCCGGAACAATCTGGACAACAAACGCATACCCCAGGTAAATGGTGCAAACCGGTTCGCACCTGCAAGTTCATACTGATTGAAAATCGTGCCCAATACTTCGACACCGGCAGCCTGCATATCGGCTTTGGCCTGACGCAATTCATCGACATAGGTATGATCTTTTCTTGCTACCAGCAAGACACTACCCGTTTGGTGGGCAACCATTTGTGCGTCAGATGCCAGAGTGGCCGTATGCGTATCCACGACAAAAGCATCAAACTGGTCGGAGCAGGATTCCAGCAATTCACGCATGCGCGGGGCGCGTAAAATCTCCAGCGGATTTGGAGGTTGTGGCCCTGAGGGTAAAAAATGCAAATTCGGCATGAGTTGTATCAAGACACCGGCTGCAGTAATACGTCCGGCTAGTACTGAAGACAAACCATCCGGCTTACCTAAAGAGAAATATTCATGCAGATTGCCACTGCGCAGATCTGCATCTATGAGCAAAGTGCGCTTGCCGACTTGGGACAAAGCGATCGCCAGGCTGGCGGCCATATAGGATTTACCGTCACGACGTGCAGGGCTGACCAGGGTGATCCTGATTTTATCCTGCCCACTGAACTTCAAGAGCAACTCACTGCGCAGGCGGCGAATTTCTTCAGCCTCTTTACTGAAGGGGAAATAGAAAAATTTCAGAGACTTGTCGGCGCGGCCGTTCATCAAGTCCTTGGTTGAATAGCCGAATTGCTCGCCCAAAGCCTGATCAAGCTGTATCTGAGTCAAATAACCAAGCGCCAGGGCTGCATCACCAAACCTGAGTTTCTTTTCTTTTTGCAGTTGAGCGATCTGATCAATCTGTTCAGGTGTGAGCAAACCTTTTTGCAGGAATAACTCGCCGAGTCGCCCTATTTTTGAGGCTGGCTGGTTCATGGGTTCAGCTTGCATGCAAACCACCTTGTCCATTGCCAGTCAGTTTTTCATCAAATCCAATTTTTGCCATCACAGGTTCATCAAATTCACGCTCCAGATCTTCCAGGCAACGCACGCGACGGTTCATCAATTCCAACAAGAAAGCCAGGCCAAATCCAAATACCAGGCCGGCCAGCAAACCAAACACCAGATTATTGCGCAGCAAAGGCTTGGCATGCTTCTCAGGCAATTCAGCCCATTGCATGACTGAGGCATTGGAGATTGCCACATTACTGGTCATCAGCAATTCATCAAATTTCTGGATTGCCGCATTGTAGATTTTTTGTACGCTGTCGAGCTGACGCTGGTAAGAACTGATAACGTCCCTGTGCTTTTTGTTTTCAAAAGTCTTTTTCTGGTAACTGGCAATTTCTGTTTCTATCGCTTTTTCTTGTTGAGTCAGGCGTGCCTCTGCCGCGCCCAGCATATCAAATGCTGTGGCAGATTCACGTTTCAATTTGTCCAGCAATGCCTGACGCTCATCGTTGATCGCCATATATTTTGGGTGACGCGGCCCCAGGGTGATTTTTGCATTTGCCAACTGAACGTCAAGTGATATCAAGGCTGCTTTCAACCCTGAAATATGACCTATACCTGCAATTTCAGGAATATCTGATTCAGGACTGCCCCCTCTGACCAATTTCTCAAGAGACTGGCGCTTGGCTTGTGCCTCCACTCTTTGCAGTTGTATGTCGATCAAACGCACACTTAAGGCATTCATTTGCTTGGATTCGAGGTCAGCTCTTTCATCGACATCGACGATCTGGTACTCCTGTTGATAAGCGGTCAGTTTTTTCTGCAACTCATCAATCTGCCTGCTCATGGATTCGAGTTGGGCATTGTATTGATCGCGCCGCGCCCTGGCTGGTGCATTCATCATCTCCAGCGACAGGTCTATATAGGCTTTGACTATGGCATTGGCAACATCCTTGGCATGCCTGGGGTCACTTGATGAATACTGGATTTCTATGACGCGGCTATTCTTATGTGGTGAAACATCGGTATTCCTGACGATGGTTTCGGCCAGAGCCCGCAAGCCGCGTTGCTCGCCATATCTCTGCACAAAGCGCTTGGCCTCAGGCGTAGTTTGCAAACCCAAAGCCTGAATAACACGCTCAGCCACTTGCACGCTCTTGATGACATCAAATTGCGTTTGCAGATAACTCTCATCCTGCATGGGATGAAATTGCCTGCCACCGATAGGGTCGTTGACGCGGTAATCGATGAAAATATCAGCTACTGCAACATAGGTTTTTGGCAACATCAAGCTGGCCACCGCAGCACCAACAACCGCAACTATCATGACGAAAGCGATCAACAACTGGCGCGCCCGTATCATCGCGCCTATTTGTGCAAAGGATAGTACCAATTCACTGGGGGAGGTTTTTATCATAGACGTCAGAATATTCTTTCTTTGATATACACCACATCACCCGGCAACACCTTGTCAGTGATGCCAGACGAAATTTCGCGCAATTCACCACTTTCCGTTTTACGATGGATGATGATACGCCGCACCGAGCCCCTGTCAGTAACACCACCACCTATGGACAATACCCGCATGACATTCAAATCATCTTCCATGGGATATTCACCGGGACGACGCACTTCACCATAGACATAAAAATTCTTTTGCAAGGGGACGAATAAAACATCATTCGGTTGAATTTTTTGTGCCAGCTCGGGTGCGAGTTTTGTAGCGTCGAGTTCAAGCTTTAAAGACGCATATTCTTGCAGCTCAGAAGCAGACTTACCTGGCTCACGGCGCAATATGCGCAAGCTCTTTTCTGCTTTTTGCGAAACGCCACCGGCCAGGCTTAAGGCTTCCAGAATACTGATTTGCCCCGTCAGGGGATAACGCCCTGGCCGCAATACCTCACCCAGCACAGAAAAAGTCCGGCTTAGCTGTTGCATGACTTTAATGGAAACCCTGGGATTTTTGATGTACTGCCCTTGTTCCAGTTTTTTTGCAAAGATGGCGGCAATTTCTGTCGCAGTCTTACCCTTGACTTCGACAGTACCAACCAAAGGCAAGGTAATGACACCACTTTCACCTATGGTGACATCGGCAGTCAGGTCGGGCTGCCCAAACACAGTAATCAGTAATTGATCGCCCTCACCTATTACGTCAGCAGCAGCCTCGCCTGGCAGTTCATCCATAGTATTTTTTGCGGGTGCCGGTGTTTTATCTGTCTGAGGCAATTGCAAAAGCTGGTTTTCCAGTTTCATGCCATTTGCCGGGCCAGTCTTGATTTCTTGTGCTTGCAGTTGTCCAATAAAAGCAAAGACCAGCACTGCAGTCAGCAGTTTACGGGCAGTTATTTCAGAATAAGCAGAAAATTTGGACCAAATTGTCATCTGACTTGGGACATTTCATAGAAAGAACTTCATTTTATATTGCAATAGTAAGAATAGATGCAAATTTTTGTCAGGACAACAAAACCCTGTAGCAATAAGGTAGCAGCGCTAATAGCATTGCTATTTAATTACAAAAATTAACCTTTATTGAATTGTGGGCAACTCAAAGCTCAGTTAACATGCAAATAAAAGTAAGAAAGACTAATTATGCAAAGCCCGAGTACACTACCATCAGCAAGTCCTGCCAGAGTGGTCCCGCTGGTCATTATTGCGCCGGTACGTGATGAAGCCGATCTGATCAGGCTGACGCTGGACTCGATGGTAGCGCAAACAGTCAAACCGGTAGAGTGGATCATCGTCGATGACGGCTCACAAGATGGTACCGCTGATATCGTCCGCGAATATGCCGCCGAACACCCATTTATCCGGCTGGTGCAGCGCCCCGACCGTGGTTTTCGCAAGGTCGGTGGCGGTGTGGTCGCCGCTTTTAAATTTGGCATCACCCAAATTGAGCATCAGGACTATGAATATATCGCCAAGCTGGATGGCGATATGTCGTTTGGACCGCGCTATCTTGAATGCATGTTTGAACAATTTGCCCTTGAACCCAAACTGGCCGCAGTGTCAGGAAAGGTCTTTCGTGAAGAAGAAGGTCAAAGGATAGAAGAAATCATCATTGATGAGCATGTCGCTGGTCAGTTCAAGCTCTACCGTCGAACGGCATTTGAAGAAATCGGCGGCTTTGTGGAAGAAGTCCTGTGGGATGGTATTGATGTGCATACTGCCCGCATGAAAGGCTGGACGACCAAAAGCTTTTTGCATCCTGACGCCATACTCATGCATCACCGCCTGATGGGCTCGTCTGACAAGAACGTGTATCGGGGTCGTCTGCGCTGGGGGCGCGGCATCTGGTTCATGGGCTACCACCCCTTGTATGCGCTGGCCTCAGGGATTTTCCGCATGCGTGAAAAACCTTTTGTCATTGGCGGTTTGCTCATTATTGCAGGTTACCTTGGTGCTGCAATAAAGCGTGCGCCCAGATATGAAAACCCTGAATTCCGGGAACACCTGCATCGCTGGCAGCTTGGGAAGATCAAAAAACTATTGTCAGGGCAAAAAAACTAAACATTCGTGCACAGTAATTTGTGCGAAAAGAATTTCTAGCGCATCAATCCCAGAAATATAAGCGAAAAACCCCACAATCATGCTCAATGCTTCACCCGCCTCCAACACTTCACAATCAGCGCAAATTCTGGCTGCATTCACAGGCGTTGCATTTGGCATAACGACCTACCTGACACTGCTGGGCATCATCCTGTATTCCAATCACGCGGATACTGAGATTTTTGGCGTACGCATGTTGATTGCCGGCCTCTCCAGCATCATCGTTTTCTCCAGCCAACAGCTACTGGGAACACTACAGGAAAAGCACGTACTGGCCGCCTTCCCCAGTATTACTGCACGCTGGTTTGTAGTGTTCATGGTTGTATTATTGAGTGCTTACGTCGACAAGTCTGCCGAACGACTGTCACGGGCAGTCATGCTGATCTGGTTGTTCACCACACCATTCACGCTTTTGCTGACTGCGCTGATCATGCGCAAGCTGGCTGTATATTATTACTCCAACCCTACAAGAAGACGCAAGGCAGTGCTGATCTGGTCAAATTCGGCTTGCTCGGACCTGGTAGAGTCGCTGCGCAATACACCACTGGCTGCGATTGACTTCGTCGGCTTTTTCGATAACAGGAATGAGTCGCGCCCGCCCAGCAATCTGGAAAGACTGGGCGACTTGAGCGACGCCGCCGCCTGGATTGTTGATGCCGAGACAGGCCACGTCAACGTCGATGTGGTCTTCATAGGCTTGAATACCAGGGAACCGCCAGAACTGGCAGAAATTATTGCAATTCTGGAAGACAGCACTGCATCCACTTACTTTGTACCCGAATCACTGATTTTTGGTATGCCGGGCATACAATTGCGTGAATTGGCTGGCCGCCCGGTACTGGCATCGACAGAAACGCCATTCATAGGCCTGGCGGCCCTGCCCAAGCGCATGCTGGATTTATTTGGCTCTTTCTTTGGCCTGATTTTTTTGTCTCCAATTTTGTTGCTGTTAGCGATAGGCGTCAAACTGAGTTCACCAGGAGCAGTGTTTTTTAAACAGGTCAGGTATGGGATAGCTGGCCGCCCCATCAACGTCTACAAATTCCGCAGCATGCGCCAAAGCAATCCAAATGAACGGGTAGTACAGGCCACTGTTGGCGATCCACGTGTCACCAAATTTGGACGCTTCCTGCGCCGCTCTTCTCTGGATGAATTGCCTCAGTTATTCAATGTGCTCAAGGGTGAGATGAGCCTGGTCGGCCCACGTCCCCATGCGGTTGAACATAATGAGTTGTACCGCAAGCTGGTGAGTGGCTACATGTTTCGTCACAAGATCAAACCTGGCATCACTGGCTGGGCGCAAGTCAATGGTTTGCGTGGTGAAACCGAGACTCTGGAAAAAATGGAAGAACGTATTGAATATGATCTTTACTACATCCAGCATTGGTCCATCTGGCTGGACATTGTTATTATCTGGCGCACCATCAAGGTCGTACTTGGTGATAAAAACGCTTATTAACCCTGGTCTACTTGGTAGCCTGACGTAATTTGCGCAAGTGCTGCCCCAGGCTGGATGTTTTCAACATTTGCTTGCCGTGATAGAGACCAGCCTGCACTTTGCTCAAGATGGCTGGCGAACTGACAGCCCCTTCACACAGTTGATGCGCGCTTGTGGCAAAACGTAATTTATAAGCCTGGTCTCCCCTGCCCAAATCTATCGTAGCTATCCCCATTTGTGTGGCATGTCTGGCGCATTGCGCCAGTAAAATCAAGCCAGGTGAATATTCAGCAAAATCTGTGTGATACCAGGGAAACCAGTAATGCAAGACCTTGCCGGAACGCATACCAAAATGCGCCGCTATCAATGTGTCGCCCGCATACAGCGTCGATAACATACCAGCAAAATCAGAGGCATTTGCTGCCCTGATTTCATCCATTACCTGCCTGACCCAATCCAGCCTGAAAATATCATGCTCAGCCCCTACGGTGCGCTGAAACTGATCACGCTTCCCTGCTATCAAGGCGGCGAAATCTGCGTCGCTAACGCTTAGCAATTCAAAACGCAACTCACCCGATTTTTTACTGAGTTTGCGCTCATTGGTTGCCACCTTTTTCAAGAGTGAAGCGTCACGTCTGTCGGTCAGGCGCTGCGCATAAGCATCAAAACCACCCGTTAAATCCAGAATATGCGACTGACTGTGCGTCCATGCATATTGACTGAACTTGCCCAGATCCGCTGGCATATGGTTAAAGGCGAAGTAGCGGCATTGCATGGCGCTCAAGGCATCACTGAAGCGTAAATCCAGGGGTGCCTCACATATCGGCCCCTGATAATCGGCCAGGAAATCACCTATGGATACAGCACGAAAGCTGCTCAGTGCATGAAAGGGCCAGATACCAACTATATGACCAGCATCTTCACATACCAGAATACGTGCGTCTTCCCTGGCATTGGCGATAATGGTGGTGAAAGCCGGAGAATAATAAGGGCTATCGTAAACAGGGTTTTGACTGCGCAACTCCGCCCAGCGCGCAACTAAAGGCGTGTCAAGTTCTTTTGCCCTGATCAAACGGAATTTCATTTAAGCCCGCTCCGCCGGGTAAAAATAAGTCTGCAGGCTTTGTTGCAAGCCATTTTCTATACTTTGATCAACCAGGCTTGATAATTGGCTCTGGCGGGTTGAATCAAAGACAAACAAACGATAAATATCGGACAAGCGCAAGCTGGCAGGATTCACCAGCATGATCCACAACTCAGCCCCAGCCTCATTTTTGCGTAGCCAAAAGCGACTGCGCGAAGCCGTCGTGTTCACCGTCACTCTTGCAACCCAGCCTGCTTCTGACATGCGTTCCAGCAAACCTTCAATTTCATCTATACCCAGTCTGGTCTCGGTTCGTATGGTATTGACGTTGACCGCAGCGGTAGCATCAGCCAGGCGTGCATCGACCAGTACCTGCAAGATGCTGACAGCATCTTCAAAAGCACTACCTGGGGTAGGCACATGCCACCAGCGCTCAAATTTGACGACAGGCAATGCAGCAGCGATGACCGCCCCTATGAGGATAATCAGCCAGGAAACATAAATCCAGACCAGAAACAAAGGCACAGCTGCCAAGGCACCATACACAATGGTATAGGTAGGAAACTGGATGACGAAGCTGGCAAATATACGCTTGGCAATTTCAAATGCCACCGCTGCGAACAGACCGCCCCAGGCAGCATCGCGCCATTCAACCGAGCGATTTGGTACTACCAGATACAGCAAGGTGAATGCGCCTGTCGTGAAGGCAATCGAGGTCAGAGTATAAAATACTGCCCCCAGAAACGGCACAGCACCCACCACACCACTGGTGGCAGTGAACAAGTAAGAAGTACTGGAAATAGAAACACCAACCAGCAAAGGCCCCAAAGTGACAATCGCCCAATACACCAGCAACCTTTGCAAGGCTGGGCGCGAGCGTTTGACCTGCCATATCTGGTTGAATGACTTGTCTATCATTGCCATGGTGGCAATAGCAGTCACCATCAAAGCCACACCGCTGATAGCAGAAACACGGGTCGCCTTGGTAGCAAATTGCGTCAAATAACCCAAAATTGTATTGGAAATCCCCTTGGGCATCAGACTTTGAATAAAATACGCCTCCAGCGAAGTGCGGAAGGTATTAAATAGCGGAAAAGCCGTAAAAATGGCAAAAGCCACAGTCAGGATCGGTACCAGGGCCAGTACCGTGGTAAAAGTCAGGCTACCTGCAACCTGTGGCAAACGGCCTTCCTGCAGACGCTGCAGGGCAAATTTGAAGAGATTGAGTATTTGTTTCCACGACAGACCACGCATAGTTTTTGCAGCTAGAGATATAAATGCCTCGATTTTAACGAGAGACCAGGAAAAAAGACTTCTATAATACAAGCATGACTACACAAGAACTCACGATTTTAGTTTTATTTTACTCACGGCATGGCAATACCAGAAAAATGGCAGAATTTATTGCCCAGGGTATAGAAAGCGTACCTGGCTGCAACGCACGCCTGCGCACCGTACCTGCAGTTTCCACTGTGACAGAAGCAACGGCCTCATACGTGCCAGCAGAAGGTGCGCCTTATGTGGAATTGTCTGATCTCAAAGAATGCGCTGGACTTGCCATGGGTTCCCCTACCCGCTTCGGCAATATGGCTGCAGCCCTGAAGTATTTTCTGGACGGCACGGCAGCTGATTGGCTATCCGGCACCCTGACTGGCAAGCCAGCCTGCGTATTTACCTCTACCGGCAGTATGCACGGTGGCCAGGAATCGACCTTGCTCAGTATGATGCTGCCACTCATGCACCATGGCATGCTGATGCTGGGCCTGCCATATAGTCACGCTGAACTGATGACAACAACAACTGGTGGCAGCCCTTATGGTGCGACCCATTGGGCTGGTCAGGATGGTGCACAAGCTATTTCGGAAGATAGTCGAAAACTGGCAATCGCACTAGGTAAACGTCTGGCTGAAGTCAGCAAAAAATTACAGGCTTCAGCATGAGTACGGCAACACCAGAAAAAAAATATTACCTGCTCGCTTCCGCCAGTCTGATCGCTTTGCTCTTGCTATGCATCTGCTGGGAATGGTTTTTGGCACCGCTGCGCCCAGGTGGCTCATGGATGGTGCTTAAGGTCCTGCCACTGCTAATACCTTTGCGTGGTGTATTGAAGCGCGATAATTACACCATGCAATGGTCTTCGATGTTGATCTGGCTGTACTTCACAGAAGGAATAGTCAGGGCGTACAGTGACCGCCTCCCCCTTTCCATGGCCCTGGCTTATGCAGAGGTCGCACTGTCCATGCTGTTTTTTATCTCCATCATCCTGTATTTGCGCCCCTTGAAAAAAGCCGCCAAAGCACTGGTGAAAGCAAACGCAGCGAAGTCAGCGGCAGAGTGATGGCAATGAGTGAAGTCGATATCATGCAAACAGAATTTCTTGCGGGCTGTGTCAGCATTCTGGGAAATGATTTCGTCATCACAAATGCAGCGGACCAATACCCGTATTTGATAGACTGGCGCCAGCGCCATCTGGGCAAGGCACTGGCCGTGCTGTTGCCACAATCCACCAATGAAGTTGCCAGCCTGGTGCGACTGTGCGCCTTGTACCATATCGCGTGCGTGCCTCAAGGCGGCAATACTGGTCTGGTATTGGGTAGCATACCCGACCAGTCTGGCCACGCTGTAGTCATCTCATTGAAGCGCATGAATCGTGTGCTTGCTGTTGATGTCGCCAATAACACGATAACGGTGGAAGCTGGTTGCCTGTTGGCTCAGGTACAGGTTGCTGCAAGCGAAAAGCAAAGATTATTTCCCTTATCGCTGGCGTCAGAAGGCAGTTGCACCATAGGTGGCAACCTGTCCACCAACGCTGGTGGCACCGCGGTATTGCGTTACGGTAACACCAGAGAATTATGTCTGGGGCTGGAAGTCGTCACGGCACAGGGTGAAATCTGGAATGGCTTGCGCGGCCTGCGCAAGGACAATACTGGTTATGATTTACGCGACTTGTTAATAGGTGCAGAAGGCACACTGGGTATCATCACGGCAGCCGTTCTGAAATTATTCCCGCAGCCACGCGCACAAATTACCGCATTCACTGCACTGGAAAGTACAGATGCCGCATTGGCCTTATTAAACCATAGCCAGGATGCGCTGGGCCCTACCCTGACTGCGTTTGAATTGATATCTGACTTCAGCCTGCAACTGGTACTCAAGCATTTCCCGCAATTCCAACATCCATTCGGGTGCAGCGACCCTCGCAGTTATCCTTATTATGCTTTGCTGGAAATGTCTGATCACGAATCAGAAAGCCATGCGATTGCACTCATGGAGCAGGTTCTGGAACAGGCGATCAATGATGGCCATGCTGCTGATGCCGTTTGCGCGACATCTATCAGTCAGTCCAGGTCTTTATGGAAGCTACGCGAGCATATTTCCGAAGCACAGGCCAGGGAAGGCAAGAATATCAAGCATGATATTTCCATACCAGTTTCACAGATACCCCGCTTCATACAAATCACGGATGCAAAATTAACAGCCACATTTTCCGGCTGCCAGATCGTCTGCTTTGGTCATATGGGCGATGGCAACTTGCACTATAACGTCTCGGCACCCGTTGGCAGCAGCGATGCTGACTTCGTCTTGCAACAAGCCGCTATCAACCGTATAGTCCACGACCATGTGCATCAATTCAAGGGGTCGATTTCTGCCGAACATGGCTTGGGCATGCTGAAGCGGGATGAAATCAAACTCTATAAATCTGAGCTGGAATTATCCATGATGCGCACCATCAAGGCCGCGCTGGATCCGCAAAATTTAATGAACCCTGGCAAGGTCTTGTAACTCACCTCAATGCCAGCGAGGGCATTGAGGAAGGGACATATCTCAATTACTTAATTGTCGTGGTGTAAAGCGCCGCGCTTGCGGCCCGGCTACTTCTGCAGCCTGCATGGTGGATGGCAGATGGAACACACTCACTGCGCGTGTCAATTCTACCGCCTGCTCCTCCATACTCTCTGCCGCAGCCGCTGCCTGCTCAACCAATGCCGCATTCTGTTGCGTCATTTCATCCATTTGCGTAAT
>NZ_JBYTAV010000002.1:290477-389952 GCF_058788535.1 Undibacterium sp. FW305-107 | reverse complement strand
ATTCTGTGCGGCTCGACAAATCGGCATTGCCTGAGGCGATCTCTTGAGAGGCAACGGTGATGGTTTCTGTACCTGTCTTGATCTTGGAAATCGTATTCAAGAGGTTTTCCTGCATCATCTGCAGCGAGTGCAGCAAATCACCAATTTCATCCGTGCCACTGGCTTCCACGTGCTGAGTTAAATCACCATTGGCAATTTGATCCGCGATAATGGCCGCACGTTTGATGGGACCAGCAATGGTTCTTGCAATCAGCCAGGCAGCTATGGAGCCTATCACTATCGTCAGAACGCCGATGATCAGCATGCCAAGCCTGGCATTTTTGTAGTTGGTCAGAGATTCATCATATGCCGCCTTCATGGCCTTGTGCTGCTGGCTGGCCAGCTCAGTTAAAGCCAACATCCATTTTTCATTGGGAGCATTGAATTCTGTCTGCAATACAGATGCAGCATCGAAATAATTTCCTTCGGCGACCAGGCCCTTGATCTTGTTGGCAATTGCCAGGACTTGACGTTTTTGATCAACGGAATTTTGCAGCGTATCTTTTCCGTTTTTATCGTCGATCAGTTTTTTTGCTGCCAGCTCGGAAGCATCGTAGCTTTCCAGTATCTTGGCCAGCCTTTTGGTTTCACGCTCTGCTTCAGCCATATCACTGGGCGCAGTCATTTTCCGCAGCACCAGGGCCAAGGCTCGTCCTTGCTCGCGCATGTCGGTAGCAGCGTCCAGACTGGCAACCTTGGTATTGAAAATATAGTCCGTCGAAGCCTGCAACTGACTTAGCCGGAACAAACCAAGGACGAGCAGACCACAGGACAACAAAATGACCAGGCCAAAACCCAAGGCCAGGCGACCACTAATCTTCAAACGCGACAATTGATTCATACATTTTCCTGAGTGTCCGAAAAAGACGGAAGGTGGAAATCAGACTGCCATGAAAAGAAAAAATCGCGGGGCATGCTCACCCTCTTTTTATGTCTCCATGTATTCTGATTTTTATATTTTCAACATGAAAAACTTCAGAAAAACCCTGCTTCAAAATGCAATGAGTAATAGCAGTTTGATTATGCTTGCATTGAATTTTGATCAAATTCTCTGCTTCACAAGAGGTATTGCTTGATCAGAGTATAGCCTGAAAGACAGGCTGAGCAAATGTGGCAATGATGGCGAATTGCAACATCGGTTTGACACACAGATGCGATTAAGCAATAAGGATTGTTTATAGCTTTCAGACAAGCCTGCTTAAGCACCAACTGAAATAACCAGCTTCAATCGGCAGGTTCGTGAACTACAAGCATGCTTGCCAAAGCTGTTTACCGCGCCATCTTCGTTGCAATGTTTCACAATTAGCTTAAATCAGATTGGCCCATCGTTTGCAGTTTTCAAAGTTAATTTGCGAACCCCAAACATCAGGCAGCACTTCAGTTTTCAATTTTGCGATCAGTTCTGCAGTCTTATCCTTGTCCTTGGCATAGCATGCAAACTTGGCAAAATGATTGATATTCCATGCATCGGGGTATTTTTTTAGCACGTCATCTATACCCTTTTTCATGATGGGCCAATCAACCAGGGAATTAGAAAACAGTTTATTACCGTATTGCGTCTGCGAAGCATACCAATAGATGCGCGCATACATTCCAAAGCCCTCCTGGGGCTTGGTCCTCTCCATTGCTTTCCGAGCAAATTTTTCTACGGCGTAAGCGTTACCACCCCATTTTGGGACGTAATAATCAATAGCGCCGAAGTACAACTGATAAAACAAAGGCTCTTTGGTAAGACCTTCGTTAACCAGTTTTTCCATTTTATCCTCAGGCCAGCCCTGAAATCTGGCAATGTTTCCCATGAGTTGATACCAATACGGGTCTTTTGCGGCTGCCTTCTTATGCTCTTCCAGATAGATTCTGGCTTTTTCCACATATTCGTAAAAAGGCTTCCAATTTTTTTCTTTAACATCGACAGCGTAACCACCTCCTCTGATAGTCCATGCTCGATTCATCAGCATATCCGCATACGCCAAATGTGCAACAGCAGAATCAGGATAAGCAATTTGCCACCTTTTAATACGGTCCTCCATTTTGGACCATACCAGCGCATCATTTTTTTCGTACCTGAATGACCCCGAAAGACCCACATAAAAAAGTGTCAGCTTCCACAATCCGCTTGATGTACGAGCTTTGGACGTACGAAAAGTTTTTGCCATACTTTCCAGTTCGGCGAAATTTTCGTCCACAGACAATTCTATGACCTTCCACCCTATCTTTTCACGATCAGCAATTTCATCTGCCTGCGCAAACTGTGCAGCCAATACCAGCAAAGACAAGACAATACTCAGGCTTATTTTTTTAAATTTCATTTTTGAGGGTCCGGACTTTAGCAATTGGTGAATAGTCGCAAATTAATTCATACAAGGCAACTGTTTGACAAGTTTGCAAAAACAAAAAGCCCCTGAAGTAAGCTCAGGGGCTTTTTGTTGAATCTGTTGGCCTGTCCAGCACGAATCGAACGTGCGACCCCGAGCTTAGAAGGCTCGTGCTCTATCCAACTGAGCTATGGACAGTCTTGTCAATGGCTAACAAAAAAGATGTTTGCGAGCCCAAAAACTGAAGGCTGAATAGTACATGGTATCGTCCTCACTTTCAAGAATGAAACCACTTCTGACAGCTAATTTACTTAGATTGCTGGTGGAATGCAATCTGCCAGGCGGCGAGCGCTGGTAGAAGCCAGCTCTGTGTCTTCTGCTTCAACCATGACACGTACCAAGGGTTCGGTGCCGGATGCGCGTATCAATACCCTGCCCCGATCTGCCAGTTCGGCTTCGACCATTTGTTTCTCGGCAACCAGCTTCTCATTTTTTTGCCAGTCGAAACCGGCGGGAACTTTAATATTCAATAAGGTCTGCGGAAATAATTCCAGATCATCAAAGCATGCATCCAGACTTTTGCCATTGCGCCTTAACGCAGATAGCACTTGCAAGGCTGAAACGATGCCATCGCCAGTTGTATGCTTGTCCAGGCACAGAAGATGGCCAGAGCCTTCACCACCCAGCAGCCAACCACGCTCTTGCATTTGCTCAAGCACATAGCGGTCACCGACTTTGGCGCGGGCAAATCCTATACCCAGCTTTTTGAAAGCGACTTCGACAGCCATATTCGTCATCAAAGTGCCGACGACACCTTCAACCTTGCCTATCGCCATGCGGTCCAGCACCATCAGATACAGGAGCTGGTCGCCGTTATAAATTTTGCCGTGCTTATCCACCATCAGCAAGCGGTCAGCATCGCCGTCAAGGGCAATCCCCAGATCAGCATGATTGGCGCGCACGGCCAGGGACAGGGCATCAGGTGATGTTGCACCAACTTTGTCATTGATGTTGAGGCCATTCGGTTGGTTACCAATGGCAATGACGTCTGCACCCAGTTCATGGAAGACATGCGGGGCGATATCGTAGGCGGCGCCGTGAGCACAATCAACAACGATCTTCAGGCCACGCAAATCCAGCTCTGCCGGAAAAGTGCTTTTGCAAAATTCGATGTAGCGCCCGTTGGCATCATTCAAACGGCGCGCCTTGCCCAATTTCTCTGAGCTGACGCATTGCATGGGACGCTCAAGTTCGGCTTCGATAGCAAGCTCAACTTCATCAGCCAGCTTGTTGCCGTTCGCCGAAAAAAACTTGATGCCATTGTCGTCAAATGGATTATGCGAAGCGGAGATCACGACACCTGCGGACAGGCGCAATGCACGCGTCAGGTAGGCCACTGCCGGGGTTGGGGCCGGACCAGACAACATAACGTCCACGCCCGCAGCGGCGAAGCCGGCTTCCAGCGATGCTTCCAGCAAATAGCCTGAGATGCGTGTGTCCTTGCCTATCAAGACTGTGGGGCGGGCATCGCCAGTAACGTTGGCTTGCGCCAGCACCTTGCCTGCTGCAAAACCCAGACGCATGACAAAATCAGGCGTAATTGGTGCAACACCCACTTTGCCGCGTATACCATCTGTACCAAAATATTTTCTACTCATAGTCTTCCTGCTCATCAAGGGGATAATGCATCCCAGATTTTGTATGCATCGACAGTTTCTGCCACGTCGTGCACACGGATAATGTTTGCGCCCATTTGTTTTGCCAGCAGGGCTGCAGCAATGCTGCCTGCCATGCGCTCTGGTGCTACCCTGCCCGTCAAACCGCCTATCATGGATTTGCGGGACACCCCAACCAGCACAGGCAAACCCAACTCTTGCTGAAATTGCGGCAAGTGCCTGAACATGGCCACATTATGTTCCAAAGTTTTACCAAAACCAAAACCAGGATCAAGGCATATGCGATTGGCTTCCACACCTGCATCTTCCAGCGCGCTAAGCCTCTCACGTAAAAATATCTTCACTTCCTGATTGACGTCAGCATACTCAGGGCTGAGCTGCATGTTTTCTGGCGTATTTTGCATATGCATGACGCATAAGGCAGCATCTGCATTTTGCACTGCAGCAATGGATTCAGGTGAGCGAAAACCCTGAATGTCATTGATCATATCAACACCGGCAATCAAGGCCTCGCGCATGACTTGTGGCTTGTAAGTGTCTATGGACAAGGGTTTGCCGCAATCACGCAAAGCATAGATGACGGGCATGACCCGATTCAACTCTTCATCCAGCGGCAAAGGGGCAGAGCCTGGGCGACTGGATTCGCCACCGATGTCAATGATATCGACACCATCTTCTATCATCTGTTCAGCGCGGGCGATGGCACTTTCCAGATTCAGGTATTTGCCGCCATCGGAAAAAGAATCAGGCGTGATATTCAGCACGCCCATGACGAGAGTTCTGGATTGTGCTCCGCTCAAAGGGTAGCGAAAACGGCCACATTGGAAATATTTCATTTTTTAAAAAGACGAAGGGTGAGGAATAATCCCCACCCTTTTACATGAAATTCAAAAATTAATTGTGCAATATTTGTAGAGTAACTCAGGCCGGTGCAGTTGCGCTTGGAGATACACCACCAGAAGAATTACCAGAAGAAGGACGGCTGCTTGTTTGTCCTTGTTTTGGCGGACGTGGGTCCACACCATTCATGATGTCATTGACCTGGTCTGCATCTATTGTTTCCCAATCCAGCAAAGCCTTGGTCATGGCTTCTACCTTGTCGCGGTTTTCTTCCAGGAGTTTGCGAGACAAGGCATATTGTGTATCGAGAATGCTGCGGATTTCGGCATCCACTTTTTGCTGGGTTGCCTCGGAAATGGTTTTAGATGGGCCGCCAAAGTAACCTTCACTCTGACTATCTTCATAGACCATCACGCCCATGCTGTCGGACATACCAAAGCGTGTCACCATCGAGCGTGCCAGCTTGGTAGCACGGGAAAAGTCGTTGGAAGCACCCGTAGACATTTGGCCAACAAAAATTTCTTCTGCAATACGGCCACCAAACAGGATGGAAATTTCCTCCAGCATCTTATCTTTATAACCACTGATATTGTCATGCTCCGGCAATTGCCAGGTCAGACCCAGAGCAAATCCACGTGGCATGATGGTGACTTTATGAACAGGATCAGCCTTAGGCATCAATTTGGCAACTACGGCATGACCAGATTCATGATAAGCAGTATTTCTGCGCTCATCTTCACGCATGACCATGGAACGACGCTCTGGTCCCATGAAGATTTTGTCTTTTGCATCTTCAAAATCCATCATTTCGACCAGACGCTTGTTACGTCTTGCGGCGAACAAGGCTGCTTCATTGACCAGATTGGCCAGGTCAGCACCAGAGAAACCAGGCGTACCACGCGCCAGGATATCTGCCTTAACATCAGCAGAGATTGGTACTTTGCGCATGTGAACGTTGAGGATTTGTTCACGGCCACGGATATCGGGTAAACCAACAGACACCTGACGGTCAAAACGACCTGGGCGCAACAAGGCTTTATCCAACACGTCTGCACGGTTGGTTGCAGCAATCACGATGACGCCAGAATTAGCTTCAAAACCATCCATCTCAACCAGCATCTGGTTCAGAGTTTGTTCACGTTCATCATTACCGCCGCCCATACCAGCACCACGATGGCGGCCAACAGCATCAATCTCATCGATGAAAATAATGCAAGGTGAATGTTTTTTGGCATTTTCAAACATGTCGCGAACGCGCGAAGCACCTACACCAACGAACATTTCAACGAAATCAGAACCAGAGATAGTGAAGAAAGGTACTTTCGCCTCACCCGCAATCGCACGGGCAATCAAAGTTTTACCAGTACCAGGAGGACCAACCATCAACACGCCACGAGGAATACGGCCGCCGAGCTTCTGGAATTTGGTTGGGTCACGCAGGAAATCAACGATTTCGCTGACTTCTTCCTTGGCTTCATCGCAACCGGCGACATCGGCAAAGGTGACATTATTATTAGTGTCGTCCAGCATCCTGGCCTTGGATTTACCAAAAGAGAACGCACCACCTTTACCGCCGCCCTGCATCTGGCGCATGAAGAACACCCAGACGCCAATCAGCAACAGCATCGGGAACCAGGAAATGAAGACTTGTGACAGGAAAGACTGCTCTTCAGGCTGTTTGACATCAAACTTGACGCCACTGTCCACCAGATCACGAATCAAGCCCTTGTCGAGGACTGTAATCTGGGATTTGACTTTAATGCCTTCAGAATTGGTCGCAACGATGGAGCGATTAGCCTCATCGATGGTGGCATCCTTGATGTGTTTGGATTTGACCTCATCCAGGAACTCGGAATACGGGATGGACTTGACGCCAGCACCGATACCTTTTCCATCAAACTGCTTAAAAAGTGTAAAAAGCACCAGGGCAACCACCACCCATATAGCAGCTTTTGAAAACATATTATTCACGAGAACTCCTTGAAGGCAGGATGCGCCATTTGATACTGTAAACGTTCATTCTACCCCCATTGGGTAGAGCTTGCTAGCCAGCATATGTTGGCGATATTGATGATTATCAAGAGGTACATGCAATTATTCAGGGTTTTTCAAGCCTCTGCCAAGCAAAAATATCTCGGAAGACTTGTCCTTGCTGGCTTTTGGCTTCTTGTTGATCACCGTTTTGAATTCATCTTTAAATAGTGTGAAAATGTTGTTATAGCTAGGCCCATGGAAGCATTTCACCAGCAAAGCACCGCCTGGTTTGAGATGTGCCTTGGAAAAAGTAACTGCCAATTCGATAATATATTCGACACGGGCAGAGTCAACAGTTGAGTTACCTGACAGATTTGGGGCCATATCTGATAAAACCAAGTCAACTTTGCGGCCTAACAATTTAGATTCCAATTGATCCAGCACTTCATCTTCACGAAAATCGCCCTGTATGAATTGCACGTCAGCGATAGGCTCCATAGGCAACAGGTCCAGGGCAAAAATTTCACCCATGATGCCGCCACCTTCTTTACCTGCCAGCTTATTCCTTACATACTGTGACCAGCTACCTGGTGTTGCACCCAAATCAACAATCACCTGCCCTGGTCGTATCAGTTTTTCTGATTCATCTATTTCTTTTAGCTTGTAAACGGCGCGCGCACGATAGCCTTCCTTTTGTGCAAGTTTCACATAAGGATCATTAATATGGTCGTGAACCCAATTTTGATTGAATTTATTCTTTGCCATTCGCGTAAAATACTGCTTTTAAAGGAATTACTATGTTAAAACTTACGCCCGCTGAAAGAAGCGAACTCCGCTCCGAAGCACATGCACTGAAACCTATCGTATTAATCGGCGAAGCTGGATTGACTCCTGCTGTGATCAAAGAAATTGATGCTGGCCTGAATGCCCATGGCCTGATCAAGGTACGCGTATTTGGCGATGATAGAGAAGCACGTATAGGTATGTACGATACCATCTGCGCCGAGCTGAATGCAGCCCCAGTGCAACATATTGGAAAACTTTTGGTAGTTTACCGTCCAAAACTGGAAGGCACGAAAGAAACCAAACTGGTTAAAAAAGGTAAAGGCATGCGCGAAGTCACTATCGTCAAGCCTAGCCCAAGTGGAACCAAAAAACCGACTGTATCCAAAGTCATGGTTAAAGGCAATGAACGCGTTACCCAGGGCGGCAACATCAAACGCGCCAAACCACGTCAAAGTAGTGCAAAAAAATCATCTCTAGCCAACAGCTAAGCCTGAATACTTCTGATATCCGATCAGTACTCAACCCGGCCAAACCAGGCCGGGTAACATTTCTGCCAGAAAATACATCTTTCAAGTCACGCTACATCGTTTTACATCCATTCATATTCATTGAATGAATATGAATTAAAAACGTCAATATCAGACGTACAGTACATCCAGCACTTCATATTCACGCACGCCAGCTGGCGCTTGCACACCAACCACGTCACCAGCGTACTTGCCAATCAAGGCACGTGCGATAGGAGAAGTGATGGAGACTTTGCTCAATTTCAAGTCTGCCTCATCTTCGCCAACGATCTGGTAACTGACTTTTTGTGAAGTTTCCAGGTCTTCCAGATGTACGGTAGAGCCAAACACAACGCGGCCTTCTGCATCCAGTGTAGTTGGATCGATGATTTGCGCAGAACCCAGCTTACCTTCCAGTTCAGCAATACGACCTTCGATAAATGCCTGGCGTTCTTTGGCGGCATCATATTCTGCATTTTCAGACAAATCGCCTTGTGCGCGTGCTTCTGCAATCGCATTGATAACATCCGGGCGTTCTTTGGTCTTTAAAAGATGCAATTCTTTTTTAAGCAATTCTGCGCCGAACTTGGTGACAGGTACTGTACTCATATCATTCACACTCATAAAAGTAAAAATACAGAGGCCACGTCAGACACCAGCATTACCGATGCCTTTTGTGACCTCTGTATCGAAGTTCAAGCTTCCCTGGGCTTGCAGTCAGTACTCAGGGACACTGTTATTTCTATCAGTTTAAGGTTTTATGCAGACCTTGTAAATCATAAACATGCAATTCATTGAGATGACGCATGCCTTCAACCGCAGCCTCGGCACCTGCAATGGTGGTGAACGTTGTTGCACGGGCAATCAATGCAGAGGTACGGATAGCGCGTGAATCAGTAATGGCGTTACGCTTTTCTTCTACTGTATTGATGACCATGGCAATATCATTGTTCTTGATCATGTCTACAACGTGTGGCCTGCCTTCGACAACCTTGTTCACGATAGAAACCGGGATGCCTTCAGCAGCAATCGCGGTTGCCGTACCACGTGTAGCAACAATAGAGAAGCCCATCTCAACCAGATCACGCGCCACTTTGACGCCACGTGGTTTATCGCTGTTTTTGATACTCAGGAATACCTTGCCAGACGTTGGCAATTTCACGCCCGCACCCAATTGTGATTTCACGAAAGCTTCACCAAAGGTTTTACCCACACCCATGACTTCACCGGTCGATTTCATCTCCGGACCGAGGATGGTATCAACACCAGGGAATTTAACGAATGGGAATACCGCTTCCTTGACACTAAAGTAAGGTGGCACGACTTCTGCACCTATGCCTTGTGAATCAAGAGACTGACCAACCATGCAACGGGCAGCAATTTTTGCCAGTTGCAAGCCAGTGGCCTTGGATACATAAGGGACGGTACGTGACGCACGCGGATTCACTTCCAGCACGAACACAACATCTTTGCCCTCTTGCTGCTGGATCGCAAACTGCACATTCATGAGGCCGACGACATTCAAACCTTTTGCCATCAGCGCAGTCTGGCGTTTGAGTTCAGCAATGGTTTCTTGTGACAGGGAATATGGTGGCAAGGAACATGCAGAGTCACCAGAGTGAACACCAGCCTGTTCAATATGCTCCATGACACCACCAATGAAGGTACGCTCACCATCAGACAGGCAATCGACGTCGACTTCAATCGCATCATTCAGGAAGCGGTCCAGCAAGACTGGAGAGTCATGTGACACCTTGACGGCTTCACGCATGTAACGCTCAAGATCACGCTGCTCATGCACGATTTCCATCGCACGACCACCGAGTACATAAGACGGACGCACCACCAGCGGATAACCGATTTCTTGCGCCAGTGCCAAAGCGTCGGCCTCAGTACGCGCAGTGCGATTGGGCGGCTGACGCAAACCCAGGTCCTGCAGCATTTTCTGGAAGCGTTCGCGGTCTTCCGCAGCATCGATCATGTCTGGCGAAGTACCAACGATAGGCACGCCATTGGCTTCGAGATCCAGTGCCAGCTTCAAAGGTGTCTGCCCACCGTATTGCACGATAACGCCAACTGGTTTTTCTTTGTCGACGATTTCCAGTACATCTTCCAGCGTCAGTGGTTCAAAGTACAGACGGTCGGATGTATCGTAGTCAGTAGAAACAGTTTCAGGATTACAGTTGACCATGATGGTTTCATAGCCATCTTCGCGCATCGCAAACGCTGCGTGTACGCAGCAATAGTCGAACTCAATACCCTGGCCGATACGGTTAGGGCCACCGCCCAATACCATGATTTTTTTCTTGTCGGTTGGGTTGGACTCGCACTCTTCTTCGTACGTCGAATACATGTAGGCTGTATTCGTTGCGAATTCACCGGCGCAAGTATCAACGCGCTTGTAGACTGGGCGCACGTTCAGAGCTTTACGCTTTTCGCGAATCGCTGTGTCAGTCGTTTTCAGCAGTTTTGCCAGGCGACGGTCAGAGAAACCTTTTTGCTTCAGTTGCAGCATCAGGGCTTTATCAACGCTGTCGAGTGACTGTTCATCCAGCCATAATTCGATATCGACGATGTCCTTGATTTGCACCAGGAACCAAGGGTCGATATGCGTCAGTTGATGCACTTCTTCCAGTGTGAAGCCTTGAGCGAAAGCATCACCGACATACCAGATACGGTCCGGACCAGGCTCACCGAGTTCTTTTTCCAGGGTCTCGCGATCCTGGGTTTTTTCATTCATACCGTCGACGCCAACTTCCAGGCCACGCAGGGCTTTCTGGAAGGATTCCTGAAAGGTACGGCCTATCGCCATCACTTCACCAACAGATTTCATCTGTGTCGTCAGGCGGTTATCTGCCTGTGGGAATTTTTCAAATGCGAAACGCGGTATCTTGGTGACGACGTAATCAATCGAAGGTTCGAAAGAAGCAGGTGTAGCACCACCAGTAATTTCATTGCGCAATTCATCAAGCGTGAAACCAACTGCCAGCTTGGCAGCAATCTTGGCGATAGGGAAACCAGTTGCCTTGGATGCCAGTGCAGATGAACGCGACACACGCGGATTCATCTCAATGACAATCATGCGCCCATCAGCAGGGTTGATGGAAAACTGTACATTGGAACCGCCAGTATCCACACCAATTTCACGCAGCACTGCCAAAGAGGCATTACGCATGATCTGGTATTCTTTATCGGTCAGTGTCTGCGCTGGTGCAACCGTGATGGAGTCACCGGTATGCACACCCATAGGGTCCAGATTTTCAATGGAGCAGACGATGATGCAGTTGTCGGCCTTATCGCGCACGACTTCCATCTCATATTCTTTCCAGCCTATCAGCGATTCTTCGATCAGCAATTCATTGGTAGGAGATGCCTCCAGACCGCGCTTGCAAATTGTTTCGAATTCTTCAGGGTTGTAGGCAATACCACCGCCAGTGCCACCCATGGTGAATGATGGTCGGATGATGACCGGGAAGCCGACATCCTTTTGCACAGTCCAGGCTTCATCCATGGAATGAGCAACACCAGAACGCGCAGAACCCAGACCAATCTTGGTCATGGCATTCTTGAATTTCAAGCGGTCTTCAGCCTTGTCGATGGCTTCTGGTGAAGCGCCGATCAGTTCGCAATTGTATTTGGTCAATACGCCATGACGATGCAGGTCCAGTGCGCAATTCAATGCAGTCTGGCCACCCATGGTGGGCAGGATCGCATCCGGTTTTTCTTTATCGATAATGCGTTCTACAACTTGCCAGGTGATAGGCTCAATGTAAGTCACATCGGCCATTTCCGGATCAGTCATGATGGTCGCAGGATTGCTGTTGACCAGGATCACGCGGTAACCTTCTTCACGCAAAGCCTTGCAAGCCTGTGCGCCGGAATAATCGAATTCGCAAGCCTGGCCAATGATGATGGGGCCAGCGCCGATAATCAAGATACTTTTTATGTCGTTACGTTTTGGCATTCTCTTATTCTCCTGTCTTTGCCTTGGCCATCATCGCGGTGAAGCGGTCAAACAGGTAGGCAATATCATGCGGACCTGGCGAGGCTTCAGGGTGACCCTGGAAGCAGAAAGCGGGTTTATCAGTACGGGCAAAGCCTTGCAGCGAGCCATCAAACAAAGACACGTGGGTGACGCGGCAGTTGGCTGGCAAAGTTGCTGCATCCACTGCGAAACCGTGGTTTTGGGACGTAATCAATACCTGTTTGGTATCAAGATCCTGCACCGGATGATTGGCACCGTGGTGACCGAATTTCATCTTGAGGGTTTTGGCACCGGATGCCAGCGCCATGATTTGATGACCAAGGCAGATACCAAAGGTAGGAATGCCCTTCTCTATCAACTCTTTGGTGGCAGCAATTGCGTAATCGCAAGGCTCAGGGTCGCCAGGACCATTCGACAAAAACACGCCATCCGGGTTCAGTGCCAGCACATCAGCAGCGCTGGATTGCGCAGGCAATACCGTGACCTTGCAGCCGCGCTCTGCCAGCATGCGCAGAATATTGCGCTTGACGCCAAAGTCAAAAGCAACAACATGGAATTTTGGATTTTCCAACTGACCATAACCCTGGCCCAGTACCCATTCAGCTTCTGTCCAGTTGTAAGCCTGTTTGACAGACACAACCTTGGCCAGATCCATGCCAGACAAACCAGGGAAAGACTTGGCCAGTGCGACGGCTTTTTCAGCATCGGCACCTATCAGGATAGCACCGCCCTGCGCACCTTTTTCACGCAAGATACGTGTCAGCTTGCGGGTATCAATACCTGCAATAGCAACGATGTTTTGGGATTTGAGATAATCAGAGAGGGATTGTTCAGAGCGGAAATTCGATACCAGCAAAGGCAGGTCTTTAATAATCAAACCGGCTGCATGGATTTTGTCAGACTCTACGTCTTCGGCATTGACGCCGGTATTACCAATATGCGGATACGTCAGGGTAACGATTTGGGAACTATAACTGGGGTCAGTCAAAATTTCCTGATAACCGGTCATTGAGGTATTGAAGACAACTTCACCTATGGTCTGACCGGCAGCGCCAATCGAATATCCAGTGAAAATGCTTCCATCGGCGAGAGCAAGTATAGCGGTGTCCTGGCCGGAACGAAGAAGGGACTGCGGAATGGGCAGCAAGGGCAACTCCTGTATTGTTACCGCCGCTGCGACGCCCCAAGCTGTCGTTTCCCTGGCCGCGCAAGAATTGCCGCGTGGCCTGGAAAGATGATGGAGCGATGTGAATTTGGGTAGGCGCTACGGCGAGATTTCGGATTAGTTAAACCCTCGAATTATAGCGCGAAACGGCCCATCAGGCAAATACGAAATGCCTGATGGGCCGTTAAATTGTCTGCAAACTCAAGAGTAGTACGGGCGTTCGCAAATCAAGTCGCTACTATTTCCTCTGGAATCCCTGCCGAAACGCAGTTTACCAAAAATACTGATGATAAAAATTACAGGCCCAGTGCAGCAATACCTGCTTTGGCAATCTGCGCATCTTCTGCAGACTTCACACCAGAAACACCGACTGCACCAACACATTGACCGTCAACAATAATAGGTACACCGCCTTCGAGCATGCCTTCCAGAGGTGCACTCAGGAAAGAGAAACGGCCATTGTTGATAATATCCTCATAGATTTTTGATTCGCGCTTACCCAAGGCTGCAGTAGTCGCCTTAGCTGGTGCGATTTGGGAGGAAATTGGGGCTACGCCATCCAGTCGTTGCAACCACATCAAATGACCACCATCGTCCACAATGGCGATTACAACAGGCCAGTTGTTGGCTTTGGCTTCTGCTTCTGCAGCGGCAGCAATTTTTTTGACATCATCCAATGTCATCACAGGTTTTGTTTGCATAAATACCTCTCCATTAAAAGTCAGCGGATTGTACGCCAAGCAATTGCGCTTAGGTATACAAACAGTTTTTACCAATTTAAGTGAGTCAATCGACGGGCAGCAATTGTGACTTATGCAAAACCTTGCCACCATATTGCCATTGTTTTAATTAATGACTGAAACTTATTGTTACGCAGAAAGGCATCCCAAATAGTTTACATTTTTTCAGAGTTCGCTTACAGTTGACCGGTTTTTCCAACCAGGTGCAAAGATGCTAATAACCGTTTCCAGACTATCAAGGAAAGCCAAATTAGTGCTTATCTCGACTATGCTGCTAGCCGCAGCGGCCAACCCAGCCTGGAGCGCAGACAATCCCTTCCCCGAATCTTCGACCGCCTATACCAAACTGCAGGAAATCAAGCAACGCGCATCCGACCTGACCGTTAAAGCCATGGATTTGATGGGCATACGCTATAAGCGCGGCGGCAACTCACCGGAAAACGGTCTCGATTGCAGTGGTTTTGTACGCTATGTATTCAAGGATGTGGTCGGTGCCAATTTGCCGCGCACCTCGGCAGAAATCAGCAAAGTAGGTGAACACGTAGAACAAAAGGATTTGCGTCCGGGTGATCTGGTTTTTTATAACACACTTAAACGCGGCTTTTCCCATGTAGGAATTTATCTGGGTGACAACAAGTTCATCCACTCCCCTTCAGCAGGCGGCCAGGTCAGAGTAGAAAGCATGGACATCGCCTACTGGAAAAAACGCTTCAATGGCGCACGCCGCATCAATGATGATGAAGTCAAATAAGTAAATTATTTAGCCCAAGCAGCCTTAACACCACTTTCACAACACATTTCCCCGCCCTCAAAAAAATAAAGGCAGAGCAATTCACGCCCTGCCTCATTCAAATCAAGCAAACCGTTGATCAACGTTCCTGCATTGCTTTAATTTTTTGCTTAATTTCAGGCATCATCGCCATCGCTGCTTTTTCACCAGCCAGGATGGCCAGGTTGCGGCCATTAAAATCATTTCCCTTCATGCCCGGCAATTCCGGGCGAATCACAATCTCAGCCTGCTTCAATTCAAACTGATTAATGCTTTGCCCCATGATAGCTACTGTTTGCAGCAAAACATCAAGGGTAGCATTTGAAACCAGCGGTTCTGGCGGTGAAGAAATGTTGACTGCAATCACCAGATCAGCCCCCATTTCACGGGCAAAACGCACTGGCACTGGCGATACCAGGCCACCATCGACATACAGGCGTTCATTGATTTTCACAGGCTGGAAAACACCAGGCACTGCAGATGAAGCGCGCACTGCCGCACCAGTATTACCGCGTTGGAACAACACAGCATGGCCTGTAGCCAGATCAGTTGCAACCGCACCAAAAGGCTTGCGCAGTTTTTCAATCGGGGCTTGCACCACGAGACGGTTCACATAGGCTTGCAAGGCATCCCCCTTCAATACCCCGCTGGACTTGGAAAACAAAGGCAGCGACCAGTCAGAAATAGTTACCTCGTCCATATCCAAAGCCATTTTCTGCAAGGCAAACCCGTTGTTACCAGCAGCATACATGGCCCCCACCACACTGCCCGCACTGGTACCAACCACAAGATCAGGATTAATACCTTGCGACTCCAACGCCTTGATGACACCAATATGTGCAAAGCCGCGTGCAGCGCCCCCACCTAGCGCGAGACCTATGCGCAAAGGCTTGAGCGTCTTAGCCACTGGTATGGCTGGCGCCACGGCAGGTGTCACTTGTTGTGGCGAAGTATTACAGGCAGAAAGGCCAAATGCCAGCATTACCGGCAAGGCGAGACGAGCAAGAACAGAATTTTTGCCAGCAGGTAAAGCTAGTGGACGGAAAAATATACGCGACATGTGATTTCTAAGTTTCAACAGTAAATGAGGTGCAAGTTCCGGCGAACGGGACTTTTTGCAGGTGCGTGATTATATTTCTAAAAGAGCCATAGTACAGGACATGTCTAAAAAAACTGCTGCACTGCCAGCTTACCCACGAGAAATCAGCGATTTACAGCGATTTAATTAATCACACCACAAGTCAGATATCACAAAATCATGATATACAGCATTCGCTTACTTATATGTCATGCCATAGAAATAATTAGTATTGATAATCCCGCACTTGTCGCGTCATTACCGACCCAGTTGTCCGGAAAGTCCCGCCATTTGCGATGACGCCATTCGTTAAACACTTGATGTCTGAAGCTATACTTGAAAGATTTTATGAAAAAAATTTCCTGGTTACCGCCACTCACTCCAATCGCGGCGCTGGTAGCAATTGCCCTGGCAGGCTGCGGCAGCAGCAATCCAGCGGCTACAACCAATGTAACGCCCGTGGTTGACCCTAACAGCATCCCGGAGGGAACGGTCGTCAAACTCGCCTTGCTTGAGACCACGGATATCCATCAAAACATACTGAGCTACGACTACTACGGTTTGAAAGCCGATACCAGCCTGGGCCTGGAAAGAACGGCATCCCTGATCAAAGATGCGCGCGCAGAAAATCCCAATAATATTTTGCTCGACGATGGTGACGTTATCCAGGGTACCTTGCTGGGCGATTACCAGGCACTGGCAGCGCCCGTCACTTGCAGTGGCACGCTGGCCATTTACAAAGTCATGAATGCACTGAAATACGATGGTGCTGGCCTGGGTAATCATGAATTCAATTATGGCCTGGGCTTCCTCAGCCAGATCACCAATACTGACTTTGGCCTGCCAGATGTCAGCAAAGCTGGCACTTGCGGTGCCCCTAACTTTCCCCTGGTTTTATCCAACGTTGTCGGTGCCACAAGCCAGAAACCTATCTTCAACCCCACTTCCATCATCAACAAACAGTTCGTTGCGACCAAGCCTGATGGCAGCAGCATGAATGTCAAACTGAATGTGGGCATCATGGGCTTTGTACCACCTCAAATCATGGACTGGGATCAAAAATCTCTGGCGGGCAAAGTGGTTGTCAATGGTGTGCAAGAATCTGCCAACAAATATGTACCCGAACTACGCGCCAAAGGGGCAGACCTGGTCGTCGCCCTGTCACATGGCGGACTGGATGCATCACCCTACAGCCCTAAAATGGAAAACGGCAGCCTGCACCTGAGCACAACCGGTATTGATGCGCTGATGCTGGGTCATGCTCATTTGATTTTCCCTGCACCGAAAGAAGTCGGCGCGCCAGCCATTGATGCATCTCTGGCTGCCCTGCCCGCCGCTATCGTGGATACAAAAAAGGGTCTGGTAAATGGCGTGCCAGCCGTCATGGCACAAAGCTGGGGCCGCCGACTGGGTATCATACAAATGACGCTCAAATACCAAAGCGGTAAATGGGTCGTGCAAAAAGACCTGACCAATGTAGAAGCGCGCGGCTTCAAATACAAAGATGGCACCAGTATCGTTGATGCTGATGCGTCTATCGCGCCACTGGTTGATACCGAGCACAAAGCCACCATCAACTATGCAACGCAAGCTCTGGGCACGACAACAGACTTTGAAATGTCGGCCTACTTTTCATTGGTCGGCGATGTCTCTGCGATACAAATCGTCAATCAGGCACAAATCGATTATGTGAAAAAATTCATCGCCACGTCGAATGACGCGACGATAGCCAGCTACAAATCCATTCCTGTCATTTCATGCAGCGCGCCATTCAAGGCAGGCCGCAATGGCCCGACCGACTTCACTGATGTTGCCCCTGGTGCCAGCCCGGCTACGCCATTTGGTTTGCAAGTGCGCAATCCGGGTGACCTTTACCTGTATGGCAATAACAATCTGCAAGCAGTGAAAATCAAGGGTTCTGATTTGAAGAACTGGCTGGAAACTGCAGCAAAACAATTCGGCCAGATAGACCCGACACTGACGACAGAGCAAGACCTGGTACCGTCTTATTCAACCATCTACAACTACGATGTATTCTATGCAGACAATAATGCCCTGACCTACCAGATCGACGTTACCCAGCCAGCAGGAAAACGTATCGTCAACCTGACGTATGCAGGCAAGGCCGTAGGTGACAATGACGACTTTATCGTTGCGACGAATGACTATCGTGCCGGTGGCGGAGGCAACTTCCCAGGCATTGATGGCAGCAAAACCATCATCAAGTCACCAGACGCAAACCAGGCAGTGGTCAGCGACTTCGTTAAAAAACAAGGCAAGATTACTGCTGCAGCGAACGGCACTGGTCAAAGCTGGAGTTTTGTAAAAGTAACGACCAAAGGCCCCGTCATTTTGCGCTCCGCCCCAGGCAAAATCTCCGTGGCACAAGCACTGGGTCTGGGTCGCGTCAAGTCTGAAGGCGCACTGGATGCCAGTGGTTTTGCAAAATATGCGATAGATTTGAGCAAGTAAAAATTTGCATAAAACAGCATTAATGAATAAGCGTGCACCTCAAAGTGAGGTGCACGTCTGCTCTCTTGGCGACACTATGTTGAACAAATTTAAAATCAGTGCAGGCATTTTATTAGCCTGCAGCCTATGCGCTTGCGCACCGGTACCAACCACGGCAGAAATTGAATCCGCTGGCATACAGGCCTTGCATGCGCAACTGCCATCTGCCATCGCATCACTGGAAAAATGGGCCGATGCTGGCAATGCAGTGGCGCAGCGAGAGTTGGGTTTAGCGTATGCGATCAAACCTGAACAGCAAGCCCTGGCATTGCATTGGCTTGAACGCGCCGCAAAAAATCAAAGTGGCGATGCGGAAGCCCAGTTCCAATTGGCCGAAGCTTATTATAAAAGCCGCTTGGGTCTGGCAAAGAATGAGCAGCAAGCCTGGAAATGGTATGAAGCAGCTGCAAACAATGGCTATGGCAAAGCCAGCTTTATGCTGGCACGCATGGCCAAGTATGGTCAAGGCACGTCACAAGACATTGTACTGTCTGTCAAATGGCTGGAGAAAGCCAGCGAACAAGGCAATGCCCAGGCCATGTTCCTGCTATCGAACGCCTATGCAGCGGGTGAAGGCGTCAAACAAGATCAGGCATTGGCCAGAAAATGGCTGGAAGAATCTGCAGAACTTGAATACCCGGTTGCGATTCAGGCGCTGGCAATGGAACTGGAAAGCGGCAGTAAGCATATGGAAAAAGACCCGCTGAAAGCCAGGCATTTAATCAAGGAAGCTTCAGACGAACGCATGATGCGCTGGAACAGGTATCAATAAAAGAATGTCGCCAACATCGATGTAACAGCAAGTGCCATCATACCGGTGGCTAACCAGCCTAATATTGTCAGCCTTCGGGTAATCACAAATTTACCCATGATATCTGCCCTCACTGCCATCAACATCATGACCACCATGATAGGCACAGAAATCACACCATTGATGACGGCACTCCAGTACAGTGCCTTGATGGGGTCAATTGCAGTAAACCCCAGTACAATGCCGATGACGGTAGAAAGCGCAATGATGGCGTAGAACTGCCTGGCCTGCATGGGCGTATCTTCCAGGCTGTTTTTCCATTTGAAGGCTCCTGCCATGGCATAAGCTGATGAACCAGCCAGTACAGGTATAGCCAGCAAACCAGTACCGATAATACCCGCACTGAATAACATGAAAGCAAAATCACCGGCGACGGGCCGCAATGCCAGTGCCGCCTGGGCAGAAGTCTGGATATCGGCAATACCATGCATGTTCAAAGTGACGGCAGTGGTCAGTATGATGAAGAAAGCCACCAGATTGGAAAATGCCATCCCTACATAAGTATCAAGTTTTATGCGCTTCAAATTGGCTGGTGCCTGTTCAGGTGCATGGATCAGCGGGCGCGCTTGATGATCAGCGCGCATCTCCTCGACCTCTTGCGAGGCTTGCCAAAAAAACAGATAGGGGCTGATGGTGGTACCGAACAGTGCAACCACGGTCGTGATGTATTCTTTTTTCCACGATAGTTGCGGCATGACTGCACTCAACAAGACCTTGGACCAGGGCGTATGTACGACAAAGACAGTGGCGACATAGGCCAGCAAAGCCAGTGTCAGCCATTTCAAGAAACGCACATAACGCTGATAAGGAATAAAGACCTGCAGCAGCAAAGACAATACGCCAAAGCCTATGGCATACAGATGTGCCTTGCCGCCTATGAGTAACTTCAATGCTTCACCCATGGCAGAAATATCGGCAGCAATATTGATGGTATTGGCGACCAGCAAAAGACCAACCACTGCATACAATAACCATGCAGGATAATGACGACGGATGTTGGTGGCAAGACCATGACCACTGACCCTGCCTATGCGGGCACTGACGATTTGTATACCCACCATCAAGGGGTAGGTAAACAACACCGTCCACAACATATTAAAACCGAATTGGGCACCCGCTTGCGAATAAGTGGCGATGCCACTAGGGTCATCATCTGCTGCGCCAGTGATCAGGCCAGGCCCCAGTTTTTTTAACAGGGACGATTCTTTGGAGTCTGTAGACGCACTTGAAGTCGGTTTATTCATATCCTGATTTTCGAATGCGAGTGTTTGCTTTTGATCTTATGGTCGTCGATGGGTTACATCCATACCTACACCTCTGTATCCGGCAAACCGGCTGGCCGAGTCAAAGAAGGGTTCCCCGCTGACTTGCAGATATTGTATTGTGCCATCCTGTTTGCAGCGCCGGTAGATAAAATCCAGAAATGGCCGGCGATTGGCGATATTATCGTCGAGTTGTTCGCGCTCATCGACGTCCCAGCCTTCCATGCCACCGCTGGGTGCATTACCCAGCATGTCTTCTGCCTGTATACCCAACATTTCAAATACTGGCCCCGATACACTGGTGAAATTACCAAACTGGTCCTGTTCCCAATACCAGTCAGATGAGAGTTGGGTAAAACTTTTAAAGCGTGCTTCACTGGCGCTTAACTCTGCCGTGCGCTCCAGCACAGTTTGCTCTAGCCGCTTATTGTAATTATCCAACTGTTGATACAACAAGCGCACTTCCAGCATGTTGTGTATGCGCGTCTGCACTTCCTGCAGGTCAAAAGGCTTGCTGACAAAATCCTTGGCACCAGCCTGCAAGGCACGCAGCTTATGTCCCGGCTGGGCAGTAATCACCAGTACCGGCAAATAGGCATCAGCTGCGATGTTCTTTAATTCTTCCATGACTTCAAAACCATCCATGCCGGGCATTTGCAGGTCCAGCAATATCAGGTCATAGTTGTGCTCTATATGCAGTGCGCACACGGTACGTGCATCCATGGTTGTGGTGATATTGGTATAGCCAATATTACGCAGCATTTGCTCCAATAACATCACATTAGCTTTTTGATCGTCAACGATCAGGATGCTGGCCTTGAGAATTTCGACTGTTTCAAGCATTTCATTCTTTCAAAATCGTTGTCACCTCAATACTACATTTTCAGATCAAATCTCAACGACATCTTTTTGTGTCTTGCTGTCCAATTCGCCCGTCTTACGATCCAGGCCATGTTCTTTTGCATGATGCAATGCAAGATCCAACGCATCCATGAACTCACTCACCTTGATGGGTTTAGTCAGGTAGCGGAAAAAGCCCGCATCCAAACCTTTTGCGATATCACGCGGCATGGCATTTGCAGACAGGGCCATGACGGGTATATGCGCCGTCAACGGGTCGTTTGCCAAAATCTTGAGCGCACCAAAACCGCTAAGGCCAGGCAGATTAATATCCATCAAAATCACATCTGGTTTGCATATCTGTGCCGTGCTGATGCCCAAATGAGCATCCACTGCCGTCAACAGCTTGAGATCGCTGCGGCGCGCAATCAATTGCTCTACCAAAGCCAGGTTGGCTGGATTATCTTCAACATATAACAAACTACGTTGCGCTGATGCATGAACTGCCTGCTGTTCGCCACATGGTTCAGTTACAAATTCATCCATACCTTCATCATGCAAAGCCGGTGCAGAGGCCAAAGCCAACTCTATCCAGAACACACTGCCAACACCGACATTGCTTTCAACACCAATCACGCCACCCATGAGTTCAACCAATTGCTTGGTCACGACCAGACCTATGCCGGTTCCCTCTTCATTACCTGCATCCTGTCCCAGACGATTGAAGGGTTGAAACAACTGCGCCACCTGCTCAGGCGACAATCCCTTGCCAGCATCCTTGACGCTGATACGTATGCGACCCTCGCCACGCATGGCGTATTCGACCGTAACCGAGCCTTCGTGCTGATTGTATTTAATCGCGTTCGACAACAAATTCACCATGACTTGCTTGAGCCTGGTACGGTCAGCAAATACATACAATGGCATGTCTATGACAGGGAAAATCATTTCTATGCCGCGCGTCTGCGCCTGTGGCTCTATCATGGACTGGCAGTCAAGCAAGACATCGGCAAGCAAGATGGATTCTTTTGAAATACTGACCTTGCCAGACTCTATCATCGCCAAATCAAGGATTTCATTGATCAATCGCAGTAAATACCAGCCAGCCTGCAATATCTGGTCTATAGATAATTTTTGATTGTCTGACGGTGGTGGATTATCTGATGCCATCAATTGCGCAAAACCCAACACTGCATTGAGCGGTGTGCGCAATTCATGGCTCATGCTCGATAAAAATTCCGACTTGGCCAGATTCGCCTTTTCGGCAATAGCCTTGGCCAATTCCAGTTCTATATTGTTATTCTGCAGTCTTTGTTCAAATAATTTATATTCAGTGACATCACGGGCTGACGCAAACACGCCTTGCAACCTGCGTTCACGATCGTATATCGTGCTGGCATTGTAGGAAATTTCAGTTTCCTTACCGTCTTTTGCAATCGCAGTCAGTTCACAATTACTGACCTTGCCAGTTTGCAGCGCACGCTTCATCGCCAGTTCTGCTGCCGCAGGTTCGGTAAAATAATTTTTGAATGGCGCACCTATCAATTCATCGCGCGTACACCCAGTGATGGCTTCCATCTGGTGATTAACATCGCTGATGACGCCATTCAAGTCCGTAGTAATCAAGGCATCAATATTGGCTTCAATTAATGAGCGCGTATAAAATTGCTGATCACGTAAACGCTGATCCAACAAGGCCTGCTCTGCCTCCACTTGCTTGCGTGCGGTATTGTCTGTGCCTATCAAGAGACTACCTATGACAACCCCCTGCGCATCACGTAATGCCGTGACTGAAACAATGGCCTGCAAACGACTGCCGTCACGACAGATATAGGTCAGTTCATGATTGTCTTCCAGGCTACGCATCGCTTTAAAAATCAGCGCATCATAACCCAGGGCAACCGGGGTATTGAATTCTGCACTCAGCGCAGCTGCTCTGGCGGCGAGTTCGTCAGCATCAGAGATATCAGCGGGGCTAATCAGGTTGACGACATCGGCAGCGTCATAGCCCAGCATATGTTCGGCACCAACATTAAAAATCTGGATAAGCCCCTGGGCATCAGTCGCAATAATGGAAAAATTCTGGCTATTAAAAATGGCATCCTGCAAGGCCCCCATCTTAAGCAATACTTCACGCACCTTGAGTGAGGTTTGCTCACCAGCCATACGACCCAATGTGGCGCGACGTATCTGTAAAGCCCATAGCAATAAAAATACCAGTAAAAACCCAACGCTGCCTACCACCAGTTTGATGCGGAATGCTGCTTTTAATTTACGCTCATCGAGCAACACCTGCTCGTCGACAATCGCTTCAGTCAAAATATTTTGCACCTTGGCAGATGCCAGCAAGCCCGCATTAAACAAGACCCGGGCAGCGTTAAAGCCAGAAACATCAAATTGCTTCTGGCTTTCGTGCATGATAACCAGCCTCTCATCAACAGCTTTTTGCAATTGCTGTATGCGTGCCTGCTGCTGGGGATTATCCAGTGTCAAAGCATGCAAATGCTGGACGACTATCGCCATGTCTTTGAGCCGGCTGTTACGCTGGCTGATGAAACGATCTTCTTTGGTCAGGAAATATGCTTTTTGCCCGTTCTCCGCCTCAGACAGTTTGACACTCAATTCGCTGAGGTCATCTATCACCTTGCGGGTATGATCTATAGACTTGACTGCATCAAAAGGTACCGCGATATTCCAGGCAATACCACCTATCATCAACAAGGCCAGCAAGGTGATACCAAAGCCGATTAAGGTCAGACGCTCTACCGAGATTGCCTTCATATATTTTCATTCACAGCAAACCTTCAGTAAATTTCGAAATTCAGACCAGCATTTACAAACCCATGTTGCTTTATATGCTGCTCTGTGTGTTGCTCTGTACGCCGCCCTGTACATAGCCAGTTTTCCTGACAATTGCGGCAGGCGCGACAGACATGGCTTTCCCCTGACGCTGCAAAACATCCGACAGCAGGCGGGCAAACTCTTTTTTGACTACGCCATAACATTCGCACACATGCTCTTCCAGCCCGCCTCTGTCAACGACAGTGATATGCCCACGCCGATAACTGATAAAGCCATAGTTTTGTAATTTACCTGCCGCTTCGGTTACTCCTTCGCGCCGCACACCCAGCATATTGGCGATCAACTCCTGGGTGATGGTCAGATCATTGCTCTTCATGCGATCCAGCGTCAACAAGAGCCAGCGACAAAGCTGCTGTTCGACCGAATGGTGGCGATTACATACTGCCGTTTGTGACATTTGAGTAATCAATGCCTGGGTATAGCGCAACAAAAGCCGCAACACCGGCCCGGCACGGTTAAATTCTTCCAGCAAGATATGGGCCTTAAGACGATAACCAAAGCCACCTGTCTGCACTATCGCACGGCTGGGTGTGGTATCGCCGCCCATGAACAGGGAAATACCGACCAGACCTTCATTACCGACACCGGCAATTTCTGAGGAACCGCCGTTTTCCAGCAAATAATGCAGTGAAACAATCGCCGTCACCGGGAAATACACATACTGCAACTTGCCACCCGACTCATATAAAACATCACCAAGCAACATGGAAACCAGTTCCAGATGGGGTGCCAGGCGATCAAATTCTGTATCCAATAATGCTGCCAGCAAATGGTTTTGATTCGGGTCTATCTGACTATCCATATCGAATTTCCGCATAATTTTAGAGCGAAGTAAAAGACACCACATCTACCCAGAAAATCTGCTCAGCATGCCTTGCGCGCCTTTTCTAAAAGGTACCCATACTTAAAGCATCTGCTCGATATCAAACACGTAGAAAATAATGCAGAGAAAATTAAACAGTCTGGCCTGCTTAATTTATTGAATGCGCAATCAGGAATCTCAAGCACTGGTCGCATCTCGATAACGCCACTATCGCTGTTTTCAAATTATAACTATGTACGCTGGCGCACATACAACAACAAATCCGGTATTAATTTGAGCAAGACTGCTCACACGACCTCATCAGATCGCTTCCGACACTCCTGAGAGTAAAAGATTTTGCAAGACATGGCTGATCAGAATTGCAAAAAAGCATTTCCGTTTTGAACAGCAGAGTTACTATTCACAGAGTAGCAGGTATATATCAGGTGCACACACTAAATTACATTTAAATATTCGAGTTATATCAAAATCAAGAATCGCCACAGCCTAGGGAAACGTGTAATAGCAATGAGAGAATTAGCAACTGAATACATGACTATCCACAGGAAAAATTACATTCCACAGAGTAAAGAACAAACCGGAAAATCAAATTCCAGAAAAAACAAAAAAGCCTAGTGTTTAGACTAGGCTTTTTATACTAAGCAGTTGATTTACTTAGTGAAATTCTGGGGTGACCGATGGGGTTCGAACCCACGACAACAGGAATCACAATCCTGGACTCTACCAACTGAGCTACGGCCACCACTGTATCGCGCACTAATATTGCAGTGCAAGAGAGCTACGCATTATACGAGGAATTTGGCTTGCTGGCAATAGCATTCTTGGGCAATCAGGCGCAGGCCCATTTAACTTATGCCAACACAGCCTCTGCTACCTGCCTTACCGCCCACACCCAGCATAACTGATTCATCAGAATTTGCTGCTGCCGCCCTCACGCTGCCTACCCATGCCGCTTTTACGTTGCGGCGCTTCACCATTATCGGGGCGTTTGGCTTTAGGCGCGTCTACCGTGGTGCGCAAGGATGCATTGACAAACATTTGCAGAGCCTGGCGTTGCCTATCATCCAGCGCGTCGTTCAAGGTCAGTACCAGTTCGCGCATTTGCTTATTTTCTTGCACGGTGGTTTGCTCTTCTTGCTCAATTTGCGGGTTCAGGTCACGCAATTCGATATTATTTTGCTCCAGGCGCAACTCCAGTTCTGCTTGCATACGGTTCCTGCGTACATCGCGCTGATGTAGCATGGTCGACAATTTGCTCTCGGTCTGCTGCCATAGCACTTGCTGATTGGCATTCAGGTTCAGCTCCTTCTTTAACTCCCCTGCTTTGGCCAGCAAACTGTCCAGACGTACTTCCATGACTGGTGTTGCATATGAGAGGGAGGTAAACAGGGTAAAACAAGCGGAAAAGACGATGTTGCGCAAGTTAATGGAGTGCATATCATTCCTGCCTAAAAAGACACAAGCCCAGGCACTGAGCATGACACCAGGCATAAAAAAGCCCACGCATATGAATGCGTAGGCGAAATCTCACTGAGGTAGTGAGTTGAAGGAGCGTGCAATGAAACATAAGCAATATATTCCGACAAGAACCCAACTCAATGATGTATTACAAATTCTTACGAATACTCGCGTTTGATTTACAAATTAGCTCATGTATCAGACTTGAGTGATCCACACAAATCCACTACTTGCTACACTGCAATAGAGGCTTGCGTGTCCTGGCTTCTGTCAAATGCAGTAACGCTTTGCATGGCAAGGGCCGCTTCCAGTAATAATTCAGGCTTGCCGGAAGCGAGTCTCTTGCTATCAGACAGTATCTGACGGAACACGCGCGCGCCCACCAGACCCATCATCAAGCCCAGCATATGACGAATGACGGTATTCAGGCGCAAGCCTTTGCCACCATTGCCATACAATTCCAGTTGATGATAGATGTAGGGAATCATCTGCTGCAAAATTTCTTCCCTGCTCTTCACCGGAGTGGTATCGCCATAATATCGCTCATCGAAGCTGGCCATGAAATAGGGATTGTGATATGCCTCACGCCCTATCATGACACCATCGACATGTTGCAGATGCAAGTCCATGTCTTCCAGGGTTTTGATGCCACCGTTCAGGATGATTTCCAACTCTGGAAATTCTTTTTTCAGGCGATAGGCATAGTCATACTTCAGCGGCGGGATTTCACGGTTTTCTCTGGGCGACAAACCCTTGAGTATGGCATTGCGCGCATGGACGATAAAGGTCTTGCACCCTGCGTCAGCAACGGTGCCGACAAAGTCACGCATGAATTCATAAGAATCCACTTCATTGATGCCTATTCGGTGCTTGACCGTGACATCGATAGAGACCACATCCTTCATCGCCTTGACACTATCAGCAACCAGTTGCGGCTCTGCCATCAGGCAGGCACCAAATGCACCTTTTTGCACGCGTTCAGAAGGGCAGCCGCAATTCAGGTTGATTTCATCATAGCCCCATTGCTCGCCCAGCCTGGCTGCATGCGCCAGGTCAACCAGCTCGCTACCACCCAATTGCAGGGCAACCGGATGTTCGCCTGGATTAAATTCCAGATGCCGTTGTACATCACCATGCAAGAGCGAGCCTGTCGTCACCATTTCAGTGTACAACCAGGAGTTGCGGGTAATATGACGGTGGAACTGGCGGCAATGCCTGTCAGTCCAATCCAGCATTGGGGCCACGGATACGCGGCGTGGGGGTAGTGCTTTTGTATTCACAATAAAACAAGACGGCAATTCACAATGCCGTATTGTAACCTGTGATGGGAAAATCGCCTTTGAATACACTCAAAGCAAGCACAGCCCCACGACAACAGAAAGCACGATCCCTTCGTCAATTCTTCGAAAAACATTAGAACTTATTTCATAAATAGGGTGAGATGCGTTTGCCTCATAACACGGGCTGGCAAGAGTAAAGCAGGGAATTCGTGCAGTATGCTGACGCCTGCGTACGATGTACGCTTGCAAGCGCACATGCGCCCTGCAAGGGGACGATATGTAGCTCAAAAAGGACAGGCCGAATGAAGCGTCGAACTTGACGCTCGACCAGGAATCGCTAACAATGCGTCCGTTTTATTTAATCTGTGGACTGCGATCTGGTCTGCTTAACGCTGGACATCAATTCGCCTTTACCGCGCACATCAACTCAAACTTTCAACAATCAATCAAGGTAACAACTCAATGAAGATCATCACCGTTCTCACAATTGCAACCACACTTCTCATTTCTGGGTGTGCATCTGTGGATATGGCCTCAAAAGCTGAATCATCAAAGGCAAAAGAATTCAATCCGCCTAGTCAAGGTAATGCTGGCGTTTATATTTATCGCGACAGTTTCGTTGGCAAGGCTTTGAAAAAAGACGTATGGGTTGATGGGAAATGCATAGGCGAGAGTGCGCCAGATGTATTTTTTTATACGGAAGTCGAGGGCGGGAAAAAACATAAAGTCGATACAGAATCTGAGTTTTCACCAAATACTCTTGAATTAATGTTCGAGGCTGGTAAAAAATATTTTATTCGACAGTACATTAAGTTGGGTGTCTTTGTTGGTGGCGCAGGGTTAGAGAGCATCCCTGAAGAGCAAGGTAAAATAAGTATCTCCAAGCTAGAAATGGCCAAACCAGGCAAATGTAGCGCAGCAAGATAATTGTAGATTCAAACGAACCAGAACGCCCGACCTGAAAGTTGAGCTTGACGCCGCAGTGGATTTAAATATCCTGATATGCGGCGTCTCACGACACCGCATCTGTGCAACACAGGCCAGATCATCCGCTCGCCTTCCTCATCGACCATAATGCCCGCCCCCCCCTTCTGGGAGGCAGTGATGGGTCCGGCCCACGACAACAGGAATCACAATCCTGAACTCTACCAATTAGATCAACAGTAAATAAACCAAACTGCTAATCACTTTAATCAGGCTTTAATCACAGGCTTGTGCTGCGTACCTTCACCGCGCGTCATAAATAGCATGCGGCTAGGCGCAAAAATTTTTGCCGTATGCCACCGCCCCTTGGGTACCAGTACCGCCTCCCCTGCTTTCATATGTATATGCTGAACGGCATCATCCACCTCAATCAAGAAATCAGCAAGTCCCGATAACAAATACACGAATTCATCAGCGCGTGGATGCATTTCCCAAGTGGGCCAGTCAGCTTCGCAACTGAATTCACTGATCAGCCAGTGCTTGCCAAAAGCCTCAATATCTGACTCAGGCAAGTTCCAGAACGCCGGGCCCTCGGTCAGTACGGTCGCCATACCATCGGCAGCTAATGCGACATAGGTTTTTTGAGGTTCTATTTTCATGTTTAGCCTCCTTAAAAATATGGATTTTCTGCAAAAATATTTGGTATTGCTGACCAATAACTATCAGCTGATTTACTCAGTAATAATGCCTGAAGTCACTGCTTGCGCATGGTCTGCAAAAATAGCCATGGCCGTCTTCATGGGGTGGAAACCCAGCTTTTGATAAAAACCTTCCTTGCCAGGATTGGCATACAAGATGATTTTCTTATGACCCTGCGATTTCTCCACCAAGTGATCCACAATAGCCTTACCCAGCTTGATGCCCTGAAACTCAGGATGGATAGCGATATCACAGATATATGAGCAATCAAGGCCATCTGCCAGGGCGCGGCCGACACCCACCAATTGATCACCGGCATACACAAAGCATTTATACATGCTGTTGGAAAACACGATTTCCAGATTTTTTGCGGGTTTATTGCCAAGTGGAGCAATCCTGTATAGCTCGGACAGCGCCTGCCAATCGATTCCATCTTGCACAGTGACCCATTTCAAATCCATCATCTTGTCCTCGCTGACATATCTACATATCGGCATCTTGCAATAATATCTTTAGTAATTAGACAATATTACATCAATAAGTTCAAGTGAGCTTATGAGCAGAATAAAAGCATGCCAATTGCGAGGCAATTCAAAATGACCGTACCGGCAAATGCCAGCCGGAAAGAGGGCTTGATGGTCTTGTGGCGAAATATTTTTTGCGCCAGGACAGCGCCTGGCCAGCCACAAGCCAGACCACACAATAATAAGCTACGTTCGGAGATCCTTGACTCACGTTTGCGTGCCGCCGCCTTATCCAGACCATACATGATCAGGGTGATGATGCTCATGGCGACATAGATGATAACCAAGCCCAGCAGTTGCAGTTTCTGGTCGGCATGTCCTGAGGATAAGACTTCTGCAATTTGATCAAAAAAATCCATGCCATCGCGCGGGGGATGAAAGAGCCCGGATTATTGCAGACCAAACATCGCCAGTCCATTCTTATACGCAATGCGCTCTGCAACATCTGTTGGCAACTCGCTTAGCATACGACGATAAAAGGCTATCAACTGCGGTACATCATCCCAGCGCGAAGTCACCCAGGTATCAGTGCCTAGCACGAATCTGTCGGGGTAACGCAAAAACAGGCGCTTCCATTGCGGACTCAGGCTGCCGTTTTGCTCAAGATCGGAGCGAAAAGATAATTCACCTAGCAGGTTTGGATATTGCGCAAACATGACCTCGACTTTATCGAGCGAAGTACTCATGCCAGTATGTGCCCAGATCAGTTTTACACCGGGTGCGTGATGCAAAATACGTTCTATGGCATCTTCATCGGAATGCGCATGCAGCCACAGGTCACGCGCCCTGGCCAGCCTGGCAATTTTTGCCATATAGGGTGCATCAGCATCCTTGCCAAATATATGGAATTCACCAATGCCGCGATAGATGCCGCGCTGCAGTTCTTTTTCAACGAAGCGCTCTATCTCTGGATTGGCAAACCAGTCATGTCTGTCAGGCTGCACTCTGTAGGGGCGCAGGAAAGGGACGATCTTGATGTCAGGCGCATTTTGCGCAATCAAATCCAGCGTACCATCATTCGGGCGACTGGTCGCCAACACGGCACGTATGCCAAGCTGACGCCACAAGGCAATAACACGCTGCGGCGACCAGGTGCTGCGCGCTTCGGTGTTGTAATGCATGTGGGCATCGAATATGGGCAAAGGTTCTGCTGCTGCCGCACCAGCCGACATCATGACCAAGGAGCAGGTCAATAAGAAACTCTGTAGTTGCCTTTTCATAGCCATGCTCCAGTGCCAAATTTGATATCCCTTTGAATCAAGAATACACCCTATGAAGGAAGCGTCAACTCCCTGATTACAACATCCTGGCTATCAAGGCTTTTTCATGCCTGGCATCCAGTGGAATACGCACCTTGTGCCCTGCCCCACCTATGATATTCAGGGGCTGATTTTCAGCATTACGCATCTCGGTGAGTCTAATCATTTCATTGCCATTCGGTGAAATGATTTCTATCTCATCGCCAACAGCGAAACGGTTTTTGACTTCGACTTCTGCCCAACCATCTGTCACTTGCAAGACTTGCCCCACATACTGGCTGCGGTGCGCCTTTGATACACCTTCCATGTAATTTTGGTGTTCTTGCGTATGGTGGCGCTGATAAAAGCCATCGGTATAACCGCGGTTGGCGAGACCATTCAACTGGCCCAGCAAGTCAGTGTTAAACGGGCGACCAGCGACAGCATCATCTATCGCACACCTGTAGGTTTGGGCAGTGCGGGCAACATAGTACAAGGACTTGGTGCGCCCTTCGACCTTCAGTGAATCAATACCGATTTTTGCCAGGCGTTCGACATGCTCAACGGCACGCAAATCTTTGGAGTTCATGATATAGGTACCATGTTCGTCTTCGAGTATGGGCATGAACTGACCAGGTTTACCGCCCTCTTCTATCAGATAAGGTCGGTCAGCGAGCGGGTGACGTGGCATATCGCCCATGGCAGAGAAAGACTGATTGGCTTCTTCCAGCGCCTGCTGATAATTGAACTGGATACTCTCGACCGGGATGCGTGCCAGGTCGCCAGTTTCATTTTCGGTGGCGTTTTCGACCTTGTAATCCCAGCGACAAGAATTGGTACACGTGCCCTGGTTGGGATCGCGGTGATTGAAATAGCCGGACAACAGGCAACGCCCTGAATAGGCGATACACAAGGCACCATGAACAAAAACTTCCAGCTCCATTTCCGGGCATTGCTGGCGAATTTCTTCTATTTCATCGAGCGATAATTCACGCGAGAGAATGACGCGTGTCAGACCCATTTTTTTCCAGAATTTTACATCCGCCCAATTCACGGCATTGGCTTGCACTGACAAATGCACAGGCACCTCTGGCCACTTCTCACGGACCATCATGATCAGACCAGGGTCGGCCATGATAAGCGCATCCGGCTTCATGTTGATGACCGGCTCCATATCGCGCAGATAGGTTTTGAGCTTGCTATTGTGCGGGAAGATATTACTGGCGACGAAGAACAACTTGCCACGCGCATGAGCACCATCTATGCCCTGCTGCAATACATCAAGAGTAGAAAATTCATTATTGCGGGCACGCAGGCTATAGCGTGGCTGGCCTGCATATACCGCATCGGCACCAAAGTCGAAAGCGGCATGCATTTTTTCCAGCGAACCGGCGGGCAAGAGAAGTTCTGGGGCTTTGAGCATGGCAAGAAAATCCGAAAAGAAAAATGTCCGCGATTTTAGTGCCATGCTAGCAGTCAGGTAAAATTTACCTACCCATTATTTGATGTACATCAACCATGCATAGTCAGGCATCATTGCTGCGCATGGCAGTCAACTCATTAAACACCAGCGCAACCAGTACGACTATGCCACCATAGATACTGGCAGTAGCTGGCACCTCGCCTGCCCCTAGCCAGGCCCAGATCGGCGCCAGCAAAACTTCAAGCAGAGACAGCAAGGCAATCTCCGGAGCAGTCAGGCTATTCGATGCCCTGACCATGAGCATGCAAGGCAAACCCAATTGAAAGAAACCGAGTATCGCCAGGATGCCAATATCATGCAGCGAGGCATGAAAAGGCCAGGCAAATGGCAGCATCATCAGCGCAGAAATAGTACCTCCCAAAAACACCGCAGGCACCAAATCAACCGCATGGCCGCCCTTTTTGAGAATGATGACGTTGGCCGAAGCCGCCAAGGGTATGCCAAAGGCGATGAGCATACCAATCAAACCGCGCTCATCCACTTCAGAAATGCTGCCGACAAACATCCAGCCCATGCCTACGCAGGCTGCTGCAATCGCCCACCAGGTACGTGCTGGTATGCGCTGGTGCAAGACCAGCCAGGCCAGCAATGCCGTGAACAAAGGCGACAGGCTTTCCATGATGGAAGTGTTGGCGACTGTCGTCATGGTCAGTGCGATCATGAAGCAGCTATACATGGTGGCCCACATACAACCAGACAGAAAGCCTATCTTACCAAGCAATTTAAGGCGCGGGATGAAGGCCCACTTGTATTGCCGCACCATGACGCCAGCAATAAAGACTGCAGCAAAAAAGCTGCGCCAGAAAGTAACTTCAAAATCACGCGCAACTTCGAGGTGACGGGTAAATACACCGGCAATACTCCACAAAGTAGCAGCGCAAATCATCAGCATCACCGCTTTGCGGTGAGACATTTTATTTTGCATATGGATCCAAATAAAAAAACCCGTTTGACCCTGGCCAGACTGGCTAGAGCAAAACGGGTTGATCTTCGTGCGGCAAAATTACCAGCCGCACCAGTCAAAGGAAATCAGCTTATTCGCGTGATGCCTTTTTACGTTCGTGCTCTTTCAGGAAACGCTTGCGCAGACGAATGCTCTTAGGTGTCACTTCCACCAGTTCATCATCGTCAATAAACTCAACCGCGTATTCCAGGTTCAACTGGATAGGTGGAACCAGACGCACCGCTTCATCCGTACCGGAAGAGCGAACGTTGGTCAATTGCTTACCCTTGATCGGGTTCACAACCAGGTCATTGTCACGGGAATGGATACCAATGATCATGCCTTCATATACTGGGTCATTGTGGCTGACGAACATACGGCCACGGTCTTGCAATTTCCAGATAGCGTAGGCAACTGCTGCACCATCATCCTGGGAAATCAGTACGCCGTTACGACGGCCACCGAGTTCACCTTTGGAGTTGTCGACTGGTGCGTATTCATCAAACACATGGCTCATCAAGCCTGTACCGCGTGTCAAAGTCATGAATTCACCCTGGAAGCCGATCAGGCCACGTGCTGGAATACGGTATTCCAGACGGACACGACCTTTGCCGTCCGGTTCCATGTTTTGCAGATCGCCACGACGACGACCCAGCTCTTCCATGACGCCACCCTGGTTGGCTTCTTCGACATCGACTGTCAGGTTTTCATATGGCTCATGACGTACGTCACCAACCATTTTGAAAACAACGCGCGGACGGGATACTGCCAGCTCAAAACCTTCACGACGCATGTTTTCGATCAGGATGGTCAGATGCAACTCACCACGACCAGAAACTTCATACGTAGAATCATCACCTTCAGCCTGCACAACGCGCAAAGCCATGTTGGATTTCAATTCACGTTCCAGACGGTCACGGATTTGGCGTGTCGTCACGAACTTGCCTTCACGGCCAGCCAATGGAGAACTGTTAACCATGAAGTTCATGGTCAGAGTTGGTTCATCAATCTTCAACATCGGCAAGCCTTCAGGCGTGTCCGGTGCGCAGATGGTGGAGCCGATACCGATTTCTTCGATACCGTTGATCAGGACGATGTCACCAGCCAGCGCTTCATCAACAAGAACGCGGTCCAGGCCTTTGAATGTCAATACTTGATTGATACGTGCCTTGGTTGGCTTGTCTTCTGGACCATTCATCCAGACTACGTCTTGCAATGCCTTGACGCGGCCACGCAGGATACGGCCAACGCCGATTTTACCAACGTAAGAAGAGTATTCCAGAGAAGTGATTTGCAATTGCAGAGGACCATCTGGATCATCTTCACGCGCAGGAACGTGTTCCAGGATAGCGTCAAACAATGGTTCCATATTACCTTCGCGCACGGAGTCTTCCAGACCTGCATAGCCTTTGAAGCCGGATGCGTAGACGATAGGGAAATCGAGTTGCTCATCGGTTGCGCCGAGTTTGTCGAACAATTCAAAAGTCGCATTAACGGCTTTTTGTGGATCAGCGTTTTCACGGTCAATCTTGTTGACGACAACGATAGGTTTCAAACCCAGAGCCAGCGCTTTACGCGTAACGAAACGCGTTTGCGGCATTGGGCCTTCTTGCGCATCAACCAGCAACAAAACGCTGTCCACCATGGACAAAACACGTTCTACTTCACCACCAAAGTCAGCATGGCCTGGCGTATCGACGATGTTGATGTGTGTACCTTTGTATTCAACAGCACAGTTCTTGGACAAAATAGTGATACCGCGCTCTTTTTCGATATCATTCGAATCCATAACACGGGCATCAACCTGCTGGTTGTCGCGGAAAGTACCGGACTGACGCAATAACTGGTCAACCAGAGTGGTTTTGCCGTGATCGACGTGAGCGATAATGGCGATGTTACGAATAGCGCGTTTTGAAGTAGACATGATAGCGTTCTTATTGGGTAAATCTATGAGGTAAATCGGATAACCTGCGATTATAACATGCTGCAGCGCAAAAGTAGAAAAACTCCTATTATTTCAAGGAGTTGCTACCGCGCGATGACACAATCAGCGTGTGCTGACATATCTTTCAGTCAAACGAATGGGTGAGAAACCTTGTCTGGCTAGGCGTACGGAGCGCTGCCTGGCGAGCCAAGTGAGCGACGCACAACAACGCCAGGCGAGGTTTCTGACCCATTCCCTCCGGGTTCTCCCCATATCGCACGCTGGACTGCAGGGTTTGCAAGATTCTGCGTCTTGTCAGGGGCACCAGCCCTGACTGCACCGCCCATGCAGGGCGCATGTGCGCTGGTAGGCGCACATCGTTGCGCAGGCGGGCAGCATGCCGCCCGCAATCCCTGCTCCATCACATTGCCAGCCCGCGATATGAGGGGAACGCTTTGTCTAAAAGATATATCAACACACCCTAGTGTTCAGTGGCAATCAGGCGCTCGGGCGCGAGTATGCCGTATTCCTGTAACTGGGCAGAACCCAGCAACTGCCCGTCCGATTCACGATAGACGCGAACGCGGCCAGTTTCAATGGGTAAAACGACTTCTTCTTTATTTAATGGCAGACGCTGCCCATGCAGGAAGCGGCGGGACAGCTCATCGGTCAGGTAAACCGGGGCAAAGCTGGACAATAAGGCATCAACCGGGTCCAGCAACGCCAGGCGTTCTGGCTCTGGCAAGCTTTCAAGATACTCCAGGGTAATGGATTTCTCCAACACCAGATGGCCGACACCAATACGTCGCAATTCCTTCAAATGCGCACCACAGCCCAATGCCGCACCTATGTCTTCACCCAGCACACGCACATAGGTGCCCTTGCTACATTTCACCTTCAAGTTCAGGAAAGGCGCTTCATAAGCCAGCAGTTCCAGCTCATGAATGATGACACTGCGCGCTTCGCGTTCCAGTGTGATACCGGCACGTGCGTATTCATACAGGGGCTTGCCATCTCGCTTGAGCGCTGAATACATGGGCGGCACTTGCTGTATGGAGCCAGTGAATTGCCGTAAAGCATGCTGAATTTGCTCCAGGCTGACTGCTACCGGCTTTTCTTCCAGCACTTCACCTTCAGTGTCACCAGTTGTGGTCGTGATGCCAAGGTGCACTACCGTAGTATAGGTCTTGTCAGCTTCGAGCAAATCCTGGGAAAACTTGGTGGCTTCACCAAAGCACAGAGGCAATAGGCCAGTGGCAAATGGATCAAGCGTGCCAGTATGTCCGGCTTTGGCGGCATTTAAAAAGCGCTTGGCTTTGATCAGCGCATCATTACTGGAAAAACCAACTGGCTTATCCAATAGCAATACACCGTGCACAGGCACGCGCTTTCTTTTAATCTGCGGAGTCGTCATGTTGTCAGCAGCCTGTCACCAGGCCGCACAATGTATCGTTCAGAATTTACTCTTCGCCGTCGTCTTTGGCGCGGGTGGCATTGGCTTCATCGATCAGTTTCGACATGGCCATGCCACGGATGGTAGATGTGTCATGCACGAAATGCAGTTGCGGCAAGGTATGGATGCGCAGACGCAAACCCAGTTGATTGCGCAGGAAGCCGGATGCCTTGACCAGGGCTTCAACAGTATTTTTGACGGCCACAGGATCGTCCACCAGTGTCGTGAAATACACTTTTGCATGGGCATAATCAGGGGTCAACTGTACTTCAGTCAGCGTGATCATGCCTACACGCGGGTCTTTCAATTCAGACCAGATGATTTCTGCCAGGTCTTTTTGAATCTGGTCTGCTACACGCAGGCCACGACCTGGGATATTTTTGCTATGTTTTGCCATAATTTTCTTACATCTCCATAAACCACAACCCCGGAACTAGTCCGGGGTTATCTTGAGTTACAGAGTACGTGCTATCTCTTGTACTTCAAATATTTCAAGCTGATCGCCAACCTGAATCTCGTTGTAGCCTTTCAGTGAAAGACCGCATTCCAGACCGGCTTTGACTTCTTTTGCATCGTCTTTGTAACGCTTGAGCGAATCCAGCTCGCCTGTCCAGGTAACCACGTTGTTGCGCAGCAAACGGACAGAAGATGTACGCTTGACCATGCCATCAGTAACCAGGCAGCCTGCAATCGCGCCAACTTTGCTGACCACGAAGACTTGACGAATCTCGACCATACCAATGATTTGTTCGCGCTTCTCTGGAGCCAACATGCCGGACAAAGCTGCTTTAACTTCATCTACCGCATCGTAAATGATGTTGTAGTAGCGGATGTCAACGCCGTTAGACTCTGCCAATTTACGGGCAGACGCATCAGCACGGGTGTTAAAGCCGATGATGACAGCCTTGGACGCGACCGCCAAGTTGACGTCGGATTCGGAAATACCACCAACTGCTGCATGCACAACCTGTACACGCACTTCGCTGGTCGACAATTTGACCAGGGATTGCACCAGCGCTTCTTGCGAACCTTGTACGTCGGTCTTGACGATGATAGGCAAGTTCTTGACTTCGCCTTCGCCCATGTTTTCGAACATGTTTTCGAGCTTGGCAGCTTGCTGTTTCGCCAGTTTGACGTCACGGAATTTACCTTGACGGAACAAGGCGATTTCACGCGCTTTACGCTCATCAGCCATGACCATGACTTCTTCACCAGCAGACGGCACTTCTGTCAGACCTTGAATCTCTACCGGGATGGACGGGCCAGCTTCGGAGATATTCGCGCCATTTTCATCCAGCATCGCACGGACACGTCCATAGGCTGAACCAGCCAGAACCACGTCACCACGTTTCAAGGTACCGGACTGCACCAGGATAGTGGCAACAGTACCGCGACCTTTATCCAGACGCGCCTCAACTACCAGGCCCTTGGCAGGTGCATCTTTCGGCGCTTTCAATTCCAGCACTTCAGCTTGCAACAGCACGTTTTCCAGCAGGGAATCAATACCCAGACCAGTTTTCGCAGATACTTGCACGAATGGCGAATCACCACCGTATTCTTCAGGCACAACGCTTTCAGCGATCAACTCTTGTGTCACGCGGTCTGCATTGGCACCCGGCTTATCAATTTTATTGATAGCAACCACCAGAGGCACGCCAGCTGCTTTCGCATGGGCAATCGCTTCCTTGGTTTGCGGCATGACGCCGTCATCTGCTGCCACCACCAGAATAACAATATCCGTCGCCTTGGCACCACGGGCACGCATCGCAGTAAACGCTTCATGGCCTGGTGTATCAAGGAAGGTGATCATGCCACGTGGTGTTTCTACGTGATAAGCACCGATATGCTGTGTAATGCCACCGGCTTCACCAGACGCGACTTTGGCGCGACGGATGTAATCCAGCAGGGATGTTTTACCATGATCAACGTGACCCATGACAGTAACCACAGGTGCACGCGGGAAGGACTCATATTCACCGTGCTCTGTGGTGTCCGTCAGCATCGCTTCAGGATCATCCAGTTTTGCAGCAAAGGCTTTATGACCCATCTCTTCAACCAGGATCATTGCTGTTTCCTGATCAAGTACCTGATTGATCGTGCACATCTGGCCCAGTTTCATCAAATGCTTGATGACTTCGGATGCCTTGACTGCCATCTTGTGCGCCAGCTCAGCAACGGTCAGGGTTTCAGGCACAAACACATCTTTAACGATGGCCTCTACCGGCACCTGGAAGTTGCTTTCGCGGTCATCATGATGACTATTGCGACGACCTTTAGGACCGCCCTTCCAGCCATCACGGCCACCGGAGGTATCACCACGTGTTTTCAGACCGCCGCCACGTTTCTTGGCTGCGTCTTCTTGCCAGGTGGAGGACACATTGGCAGATTTGATTGCCTTCTTGTCGCCAACAGCTGGTTTTTTCTCGTCTTTTTTCTCTACTGCAGCACCAGGCTTTTTCTCAGCCACTTTTTTATCAGCAGGCTTGTGCAAAGTACCTTCAGCAACCTTGGGGGCTACTACCGGAGCAGGCTCCGGTGCTTTGGCCGGGCGACGTGCCGCGTTCATCATTTCTTTGATTTGCGCAACTTCATCAGCCACAGCTTTTCTGGCTTTTTCAGTAGCAGCAGCACGCTCAGTCGCTTCTTTAGCGTCGGCTACCGCTTTTTTCTTCGCATCTTCTGCTTCGATACGTTTTTTGTCTTCGTCAGCGGCAGCTTGAGCAGTTTGAGCAGCCGGCACAGGTTTTACCTCTGCAGGTTTGGCATCAGCAGGCTTGGTATTAGCGCTGGCATTGAGCGCTTTGGCAGCAGCAGCGGCTTGCTCCGCCCTGGCTTTTTCAGCCTCTGCTTTAGCAGCTTCTGCCAACTCAGCTTCACGCATGGCTTGCGCCTGGGCTTCTTTTTCAGCTTCCAGCTTGGCCAGACGCTCTTGTTTTTCAAGCAACTCAGCTTCCTGGCGTGCAATCAGCTCTGCTTCGTGGCGCGCTTCTTCATCAAGGCGAGCCTGTTCTGCTGCATCCAGTACCGGTGCAGGAGCCTGCGCTTCATCCGCTGGAGCATCATCACGTTTAACGAAGGTACGTTTTTTACGAACTTCAACCTGAATGGTACGAGACTTCCCAGTCGCATCGGCTTGCTTGATCTCGGTCGTTTCCTTACGAGTCAAGGTAATTTTCTTCTTTTCGGTGTCCGCAGAAACGCCGTGGGAACGACGCAGATGCTCCAGGAGCTTATCTTTGTCTTCCTTTGTCAGCGAATCTGACGTCGAGCTCTTACTGACGCCCGCTGCACGCAATTGCGTGAGCAGCAAATCTGCTGACATCGTTAGCTCGGTGGCAAATTGGGCTACATTGTTACTCGCCATTCAGTCCTCTTTTTCTATGTGCGCGTTATGAGATTGAAACCCGTGAATTACTTAGCTTCTACGAGTTTCCAGGCTTTGGCTAACAAAGCCTTGGCCTGATCATCATATTTAGCGTCGATGAGTTTCATCTCATCATCGGTCACATCTTCAAATGCATCTTTAATTAATTGACGTGTGCGGTCGGCAGACAATGCCAGAATCGCGCCAAATTCGTCATAAGCCAATCCAGCGAAAGCCGCCAGGGTCTTGATACCAGCCAAACCCAGCTTACCTGCCGTCACGCGGGTCATACCTTCGAGATTGACTAATTCATCTTCCATACCTTCGAGGCCCTCTTCAGAAGCAATTGCTTCTGTCAACAAAGCGTCACGAGCGCGGTTACGCAACTCATTGACGGTATCTTCATCGAAGGCTTCGATTTCCAGCATTTCGCTGATAGGTACGTAAGCGATTTCTTCCAGGCTGGAAAAACCTTCGTCCACCAGAATGTCAGCGACTTCCTGGTCAACGTCGAGTTTTTCCATGAACAGGCTGCGGATACCGGCAGTTTCTTGCTCGGCTTTATTCGCAGACTCTTCAGCAGTCATGATATTGATTTGCCAGCCTGTCAATTCAGCTGCCAGGCGAACGTTTTGTCCGCTGCGGCCGATAGCAATTGCCAGGTTTTCCTCATCCACTACCACGTCCATGCCGTGTTTTTCTTCATCCACCATGATGGATGAAACATTGGCTGGTGCCAGTGCGCCGATAACGAATTGCGCCGGATCTTCTGACCACAGCACGATATCAACACGCTCACCACCCAGCTCGCCAGTGACAGCCTGTACGCGTGAACCACGCATACCGACACAAGTGCCGATAGGATCAATACGTTTGTCAGCGGTGTACACAGCAATTTTTGCACGCACACCAGGGTCACGTGCGGCAGACTTGATCACCAAAGAACCTTGTTCGATTTCTGGGACTTCCAGTTCAAACAGTTTCATGATGAATTCTGGCGCTGTACGCGACAAAATAACTTGCGGGCCACGTGCATTGCGATCGATACGCAAGATATAAGCACGCACACGGTCACCAACACGCAGATTTTCTTTGGGGATCATCTGATCACGTGGCAAACGCGCTTCAATCTTGCCGGACTCAACCACGGCTTCGCCACGCTCCATGCGCTTGATGGTACCCGTTACCAGGGAATCACCACGCTCCAGGAAGTCAGCCAGGATCTGTTCACGTTCTGCATCACGGATACGTTGCAAGACGACTTGCTTGGTATCTTGCGCAAAACGACGGCCAAAATCGACCGATTCAATTTCTTCTTCGATGTAATCATCAACCTGAATTTCAGGATCATCTTCCACTGCTTCAAAATGCAGGATTTCCTGATCTGGCAATTGCAGGCCTGCCTCATCCGGCACCACGTGCCAGCGGCGGAAAGACCTGAATTCACCAGTATCACGGTCGATTTCTACGCGAATATCGACTTCACCGGGAAAACGTTTTTTTGTCGCTTGCGCCAAAGCATGCTCCAGCGATCCGAAAACAACCTCTTCATCGACGTTCTTTTCACGCGCCAGCACATCCACCAATAACAACAAATCACGACTCATGCTTTGCGACTCCTAAAATCCACTTGCGGCACGAGGCGTGCCTTATCCACATCGGCGAGCGTAAACTCCAGCATGGCCGACCCATCTTTTACTTCAAATTCCAGCTTCAGATTTTCACCTTCAGGTTCGTGCAAGACACCTTCGAAAGTTTTGCGATTTGGCGTGCCCGGCATGGGCATACGTAATTTCACATTGGCTTTCTCACCAGCAAAGCGCACATAGTCAGCGATTTTTTTGAGTGGCCTGTCGAGGCCAGGAGAAGAAGTCTCCAGGCGGCTGTAATTGACGTTTTCTACTGTCAGCACATGCGATAACTGGTGGCTGACTTTTTCGCAGTCTTCCACTGTGATATTGCCGCGCTCCAGATCTTCCGGCAAAAAATCAATATAGACCCTGAACAAGCCGCGTTCGGCCTGCTCAAAATCTACCAGATCATATCCGGTACCGTTGACGGTCTTTTCTATCAAATCCAACAAAGCCAAACTTATTCTCCGAAAAACACACTGACGATTTGCAAACCGGGCAAAACCCGCTACAGGCCTGGCGATTCGGGCTATTGAGCGTTGCGCCGCAACTCACTCAACACGATATCAATCGCTAAAACCAAAAAAAAATGGGCAACTGCCCATCTTTTTTTGTAGCGCCTCGATTTTAAATTCAAATAAAGGCAAAATCTGCTAACTACAAGATTATAAACGATAAATTACCTCGTCGCAATGGAAAACGAGGTAATTTCAACACGTCCCGCTACTGCAAAACGCTTAAAACAAGCAAAAAACATTATGCGCCGCGTGAGCGCCTGCGCGCTGCAATTCCCTGGCCTATGGCCTGACCACTGCCACGGGATGTAGGGCCGCGACGCTGTCCAGCATCAGGGAAACCCAATGCCGTTTGCAAGGGATCTGGCTGACGGCTACGTTTTTTACCGTTAGCGTTGTTGGCATTGTTACCAGCACCATTACCCGGGCCATTACGTCCATTGCCAGCATTACCACCTGCCTTGTTGCCATATGCGTTATTGCCGTTGGCATTGCCGCCACGACCCGCACCATATTCAGCACGCTCACCACGACCACTGGACATAGGGAAACCAACTTGCTTCTGACTAAACGGGCCGGTACCAAAACCTGGGGCCTTATTACCAAATGGCTTGCCACCCTTGGTTGGCGCAGTCGGCTTATCACCGCCGGCTTTTTCCAGCCCACTCAGTTTCAACAAGGCGCGGACTGCATCTTCTTCCAGCTCTTCCCAGCGGCCACGCTTGAGGTTGGCAGGCAGGGTCATGGCACCATAACGGGTACGTATCAGGCGTGACACTGTCAAACCGACCGCCTCAAACATACGGCGCACTTCACGGTTACGGCCTTCGCCAATGATGACGCGATACCATTTATTAACACCCTCACCACCGCCATCAGTAATTTTGGAGAATTGCGCCAAACCATCTTCGAGTTCAACACCCGCCAGCAGACGCTGACGCATGCCTTCTTCCAGTTCACCCAGGGTACGCACAGCGTATTCACGCTCAATACCGTAACGCGGGTGCATCAAGCGGTTTGCCAGATCCCCGGATGTGGTAAACAGCAACAAACCCTCGGTGTTGTAGTCCAGACGACCAACTGCCAGCCACTTGCCGACTTTCATGGTTGGCAAGCTCTCGAACACGGATGCACGGCCTTCAGGATCGTTAGTACTGACGATTTCGCCAGCAGGCTTGTGATAAATCAGTACACGCGGTGGTTTTTTACTGACTTTGCGCATAATGGGCTTGCCATTGATACGCACCTGATCAGTCGGCAAAATTCTTTGGCCAATATGGGCTGGCTCACCGTTCACAGAGACACGACCAGCGACGATCAGCTCTTCCATGTCGCGACGTGAACCCAGGCCAGCTTCAGCCAATACTTTATGCAATTTAGGCGCATCATCATCTGCAGTCAGATCACGGCGCACTGGTTTGCCACGGCCCTTGCCTTTGGCATCATCAGCAGCACCCGAGTCAAATGCCTCGGAAGTAACAAAAGAAAACACGTCATCGGCATTATTGCCAGCACCCGGACGGCCGCCGCGAGTTTGCTGCTGTGGACGCTTGGATTTATTTGCGCCAGCATGACCAGCGTTTTGACGCGGACCACGCTCATTACGGTCACCGCGCTCGGTGCGCTCGCCACGTTCACTACGATCCGGACGCTCGGCGCGGTCGCTACGCTCACCACGATCAGCGCGGACTGGACGTTCAGTTTTCTCACCGCCCTCTGCTTTTTCACCACGCTCTGTTCGCTCGGCGCGATCTGCCCTTGGCGCACGTTCTGTACGGGGCGGGCGTTCGCTGCGCTCGGCTGCTTGCTCTGTACGCACGACTGGCTCGGCAACTACAGGCGCTTCAGGCACAACAACTACTGGATTTTCGACAACCTCTGCAGCCTTGGCCTTGCTACGGCTGGCGCGTGGCGCTGATCCAGGTTCTTTAGGGGCGCGCGGCGCACGCGGGGCACGTGCTTTTTTAACTGGTGTTTCTGCAGCATCAACGACTGATGCTGTCACTACTGCTTCTGCAGCCCCTGCTGATTGCTCTGCATTCTCTTGCTTAGGCTTGGATCGGCTTACACCAGTACGCGGGGCACGCGCAGCGCGCTTTGCCGGTTTTGCGTCATCACCACCAGCAGGGCCATTGTCTTTTGCGCCCGCACCATCAGCTTGGTCAGCATTCACATCTTCAGGATTCATTGGATTCATTCTTCAGTTCTATTGGAGGCAACTGACTCGCTGCAGCGCCCGGTACACTATCCGGTGCCGCAGTATCGGCTACCTGATCACTCAATTGCGTGACAGGTTGAGAATCTCCCCCAACCTCACTTATTTCTTCAATTACTTCTTCGCTTATATCTTCGGTAATTTCTTTTACTATTTCTTCTGATGCTTCTTCAGTTTTTGCTTCGCTTGCAGCCTCAGGTAATTCTTCAGCAACAAGATCTGTCGCCTCATCAATCTCAGATAATTGATCTGGCACACTGTCTGCCACAACATCAACAGTCACGACATCTGGATCTACGCTAAAGCTAGCAGTCTCTTGCGATTCTTGCTCAGATGCAATTTCCGTACCTTGTACGGTCTCGACCTGCTGTTGCTCCTGCGCATCTTGTGAATCTTGCTCTTCTTGAATTTCTTGCGCTAATGACTCTGATTCAGCACCTGCAAGCATCTCGCCAGTGTCCACTGACTCTTGCGCAAGCTCCTCGGTTGAATCCGCCAATGCCACCAACTCAGTCTGATCAGCATCCACTCCAGGCAACTCAACATCCGCAATTTGCTCAGGCACAGATTCGCCATCAGCTACAGGCTCTGCTACCAACGCATCCGCCTCAACAGCAGCAAACATACCACCACCAAGAGCAGCCAATTCAGGAACCTCATCTTCTTCAGCATCCCGCTTCACTTGCTGCAAAGGTGGCAACTGGTCCAGCGAAGACAAACCAAGGTCATCCAGAAATTGCTTCGTCGTAGCAAACAATGAAGGCCGTCCTGGCACATCCCGGTGGCCTATGGTTTCTATCCAGCCACGGTCTTCCAGGGTCTTGATCATCTGCGATGCTACGGTCACACCACGAATTTCTTCTATGTCGCCGCGTGTTACTGGTTGGCGATAAGCAATAATCGCCAGGGTTTCCAGCGTCGCTCTTGAATACTTTGGTGGTTTTTCCGGGTTCAACCTGTCGATATAGGCGCGCATTTCTGGCTTGCTCTGAAAGCGCCAGCCTGTCGACAAAGCTACCAGCTCTATGCCCTTGTCAGACCAGTCCTGGCGCAAGCCTTCCAGCATCAGTTTGATGGTATCTGCGCCGACCACATCACCTTGATCATCCGCATCCTGGAACAGCTTTTTCATGGTATTGACTGTCAGCGGCTCAGGCGCGCATAACAAGGCTGTTTCGAGGACTCGCTTTGCCTCAGCAGTATTCATGCAATATTAAAGTACACGGGTTTATTTGTTTTTTAATTGATGTCATGCAGCAAGGCAACTGATACGCCAGTTACCATCTTTGCCATTACTCACACCAGTTTTGTATTAAATTTGTTGCCACCAACCTGGTAGCAACGCCCTTCATGCGGGCGGCTGGGACTGCATGGAGCGCGCAAAGAACTTAGCAGCGCACAATCCCTAAAATTAGTAGACACTGGATTGTAGTCCAGAAATTAGCAGACGATCAAAAAATATCGTCAACAACCAATAAAAAAGCCACGCTGTAACGTGGCTGTTCTCAATAATTCTGTCTGCAACGGGGTGAATATCACGCATTAGCTGCGCACACCACAAAATCTGCACCAAACCCGGAAAGCCAACCACAAGCCTTCCAACAACATCCTGCATACGACTGCAAGTGCGCGAGATTACCACGCATTTGGGAAGTTTGCACGGGAAAATCTGGGCAAGTTCGCATGCGATTTAAGTAAAGCAAAGATTAAATTGCATTTAAATTAATGATATTAAATAAGATTTATGAAACAATTACCATGTGATTTTCAATAAAACTGGCTACGCCCCATGTGTTTCATGACTATATTAAGCACCAACTCTGACAATGACCTGTCTCTTGCCAACAATGAGCTGCTTCAGTTTGTGAAAAAACTACCTGGCATCCCAGAGGAGAAATATCTGAACTTTGAAAATAAATGGTTCCTTGCCTCAAATGCTGGCTGCAGTTGCAACTTCAGGCATTTATCTGGCGACAGCATAGAACTCGGCTTTAGCGAACCGGAAGCGTGGTTTCAAGAAGATGACGACACCATTGAAGCAACGCGTCAAATTGCGGCAAACATACGCACCCTGATACACCAAGGCGCAAATGTAGATTGCTTTGATGCGTGGGCACATGGGCAAAACGATGCAGCAGCACCAATCGACGACATCGAAGTCGATCTGACTGAGGTCAGCGATGCCGCATTCCGCTTCTTTGAAGGATATCGATTTTCTTTCGCGATCAAACCTTAATCCGACTGCCGCGCATAACTCACCGTCAACATTTCCCACTGGTGCCCATCAGGCTCATTCCAGTAAATCATATTCCCGCCATAATCGGTATTAATTTGCATATCCATAGGACCGCGCACAGAACTGCGATAAAGGATGCCAGCAGCCTTGATACGCCCCAGTATTTCATCAAACTGCTGCTGGCTGACCCGAAAGCAAAAGTGATAGACTGGGAAATCTTCATCTGTCTGGATAAAATCCAGCGTCAAGCCCTCATTCACAAACACCGGCGCAAATGGCCCCAAAGCCGTTGGTGCCCAGGGCACGCCCAGCAAATCAGCCAGTTGCTTTGCCGAAGCTAGCTTGTCATGCGAAGGGACTATCGTGTGATCCAGCTCAATACTCATGGCAGCTCTCCTTGCTAAGCTAAATACCAACTTTGCAACAATAGTTTTCATTTTACTCATTTTTAACTAAATGTGCCTCGCAAGGGAAATTATCCTATTTCAATCTGGCAAAATCGATGACAAAACCGGCCCCATAAACTTGCAATAAGTACACAATCGGCTTAGAGTAAAGCGTAGCGCACCAAACCACCTGACCAGGAATGGATGTATGAACCAGACTATGGCAGCATGCATGCAAACACTCAAAAATCCTTTTGAGGGCACATCGGCTGCCATCATCAACAGCAATGATGGCGACAAAACGCAACTGGCAGAAACCCTGCGCAAGGGACAAAACCAGTCGCTGGAAATGATCGCCAAAGGTGCGGCATTAAAAGACATTTTGTCCCACCTGATGCTATTGATAGAATCACAGTCGCAAGGCGTGTATTGTTCTGTGCTGCTGCTCGATGACGATGGCATACATATACGCAATGGTGCTGGCCCCAGCCTGCCAGCAGAATACATGCAAGCCCTGGACGGTTTTGAAATTGGCCCCACCGTCGGCTCATGTGGTACAGCCATGTACCGCAAAGAAATGGTCGTCGTCAGCGACATCCTGAGCGATCCATTATGGGAGCCATACAAGGCCTTCGTCGCCCCGCATGGATTCAGGGCTTGCTGGTCTACCCCCATCTTCCTTAACAAAGACATGTTGCTCGGCACCTTTGCCATGTATTACCGCGAAGTGCGCACCCCGGGGCCGGATGATTTGAAACTCATTGACGTTGCCACTCATCTGGCCGGCATCGCCATAGAACGCAACCGCAAAGAGCGTGAACTTGCCAGACATCGCGACCACCTTGAAGAGCTGGTCGCAGCACGTACGGCAGAACTGGTGGTCGCAAAAAACCGCGCAGAAATCACTAATCTTGAACTCAGCAAAACCAATGCCGAGCTCGCCTGTACCCTCAACACCCTCAGCCTGACCCAGGCAGAATTACTCAGACGCGACAAGCTCGCCGCCCTGGGCTCTTTAGTGGCAGGCATCGCCCATGAACTCAACACCCCCATAGGAAATGGCCTGATAGTCGCCAGCACACTGGCAGAACGCACCAACGACTTTTCCACCACCTATGCCCAGGGACTAAAACGTAGCACCCTGGAAAAATACATGGCCGACGCCAGCGAAGCCAGCCTCATCCTGCAACGCAATCTCCAGCGTGCTGCCGACCTGGTCAGCAGCTTCAAACAAATCGCGGTTGACCACACCACCGCTGACAGGCAAGAATTTTCAGTCGCAGAACTCATCACAGAAATCAGCCAGACATTCAGCACACCAATGAGGCAGCAATCCATACAACTGACGTGCGACATTGCCGACCACATGCAAATAAACAGCCTGCCCGCCCTGCTAGGCCAGGCCCTGCAAAGCCTGCTCAGCAACTGCCTCGCGCATGCATTCGAGGGCAAGGACAAAGGCAGCATCCACATCACCGCCCACTACAAGGCGGACAGCAACGCAGAAATCAGCATCACAGACGATGGCATAGGCATACCACCCCACAATCTACAACGCATCTTCGACCCATTTTTCACCAGCAAACTAGGTGCTGGCAGCTCCGGCCTGGGTCTGTATATCGTGCACAATATTGTGTGCGGGGTTTTGAATGGGAAGATAGAGGTGGAAAGCATAGTGGGCAGCGGGACTACATTCAGGGTTGTTTTGCCGTCGGGCTTGCAAAGTGAGGTTCTTGGCTGAGAGCGCAGGCACAGATATTTCATTGACTTACCGGCCTCTTTACCAAAAGAACATCCTCATACCTTATCCATCGCATTCCACTCATTGAATGCAGTCCACGAAACGGTTACCGAATTTTTCGCAAGAAAATCGATGAACATGCCTTACTTGATTGTCTCTTGTATCAAATCAAGCTCATTTGCCTATACGTTCGCTGCCAGACAGACCACGGTTATGGAATAAGTGCACTGTGCTTAAGCCAGCCAACCAGATTTACTATATTAGTGCCTACTGCATATAAGCGTTTTCCAAACAAACACATGGCTATAGATCAAAGTATTGATTAGTGCATTTCTGATTGCTGGACTATAAATAATCATGCTATTTGCGATTGAGATTAGCTGTCTCATTATTTGTCCAATATTGAGTATTCATTCCGTGTAAGAATGTCGAATACAGAGGCTGAGAGGAGAAAGATGCCCTCACAACAAAAGCAAGCAGTTGCAGTGAAGTCACTTAAGGTGAAATTGCGTCGCAATATGAAACTTGAGCAAGCTGCTCATGAGATACTCGCAAATTGTCTTGAGCAAATTCAAGGCAATCAATCTGCCATCAGGACTGGCGCAGATCCTGATTGTGTTCGCCAAATGCATATAGGTCTACGTCGCCTACATTCGGCATTAAAACTCTTTCATAATTCATTTCTACTCCCTGCAAAACTGCAAGCAGAGTTGGATTACGTATCGGAAAAATTAGGTGCAGCGCGTGACTGGCAGGTATTTTCTGGCTCTACTTTGGTGGCAATCGAAGCCATGGCTCCAGAAGAAGTAAAGCTACCCAGCTTACAACAGGCAGCAATGACTATAGCGAGCAAAAAACAAAAAGAAATTTATACGTCAATGAAAAGCCGTCACTCAGCACGCTTGATGTCTGAATTATCTGCGTGGCTAAAAAAGCCTCAGATACCTGAAACAGACAAGTGCCCTAAGCATAAAAAATCTACGGCGAAGCTACCATTATTCGCCCAAAAAATTTTATTCCATCAACAAAAAAATCTAATCAAGCGAGGCAAAGAACTATTTAAAGCAAAAGCTGACACGAACCCACAGGCAAACCATAAATTTAGAATCGCAATTAAGAAAGTCCGCTATTCATGCGAGTTTTTCGAGAATTTTTTTGGTAAAAAAGGTATGCATGCATATATAAGCGCTTTAAGCGCACTGCAGGATATTCTAGGTAACATCAATGATGGCGCAGTTGCAGGCAGATTACTGAGAACTGTGGCTCAGCAGAAGGATAGTTATATATCGGGCTGCAGCTTTGCCCGGGGCTACCTGCTTTCCCAAAGCCAACTGGACCAGCAGGAGCTGCGATCACTCTGGAAACAATTTAAGGACATCCATTTACCAAACCTTAAATAAATGCATCTTCCCGGTCTCGCTGATAAAAGTCCCTGAATCTCCAGAACTTCAGATGTAATTGATTCATTCACTCCGCTGCAATTCCGCCATGACTGTATTCTGGATGTTTTCTATGGTTTTGTCTTTTTGCATTTTTTGGAGAACAGACGTCAAGCCTGGCACAAGATTTTCATGCTTCTTGTTGAGGTAGTGAAATACTGGAAAGGTGACCAATGGAGGCATTAGTATCGTGACGTCGGCTTGTTTCATTTCACTCAAGGCTGCAAGACCCGAAATACGATTTGCCACTACGATGTCTGAGCGGCCCAGCAGCATTTTTTGAAATGCCTGACGCACCGTTGGCGCTCCTTCGAGCTTCATCCCAACAGTATTTTGCTCGATAATTTTGATACCCCGGACAAAACCTATTGTATAGGGGCGCAGACTATCCCAGCCGTTAACTGCAAAATGGGTGCCATTGGTGAAAATGACAATTTCATAGGTAAGCAATGGTACTGGCACGATGAGGAGATTAGGATAGTCCCTTTCCATCCCCAGTTTACGGTACAGCTCACCATCCATTTCACCGTTGTTCGCACTGCGCAAGGAACGTTCACCGGGTAAATAGTGGATATTCAAATGCCAACCCAATCTACGGTAGGCGGTGTCAATAATTTTTTCAGCAATGAGTGTAGCGGGATCTTTTTCGATGAGAGTGGAAATTTGCAAAGACTTGTTTTCTTGCGCCAAGACATTAAACGACACAATCCCTGACAAGGACGCAAATTGCAATAGAGTTCGTCGCCGCATAGTAGGTACGCTCCTATTATTCCAGAGAATTTTTCATTCCTTGAATAGCATCGGTTAAATTTTGATTAAAGGCATACAGTTTCATCAGTCATCTCTGAGATGCCACCAAGGAAATTTACTCATATCCCGAAGCTGTCAGTGCAAAGTTGTATAGTGATCAGATCTTAGTAAAATCCCTATATTGAATGTGTCTTCATATCGCTGCGGAAGAATTCGTAATTATTCCTGCCTGCAGTTTTCGCGCAGTACATGGCGGTGTCTGCATTTTTAATCAGCGTTTGTGCATCATGGCCATCGCCTGGATAAAGACTTATACCAATGCTCGCTTGCGCATATAAGTCTTTTTGATCATGCTGAAAAGGATGAAGGAGCGATACCTGTATTTTTTTTGCGATAAGCGCTGCGTCTTCTGCATATTTACCACCCACCAGAAGAATAACAAATTCGTCGCCGCCATACCGGCTTACAGTGTCAGAGCCTCTTACGCAATCCGACAGACGTTGGGCTACAGATTGCAGCAATACGTCGCCACTGGCATGTCCAAGTGAATCGTTGGTATGTTTGAAATTGTCGAGATCCAGAAACAGTAACGCCAGTCGTGTACCATTCCTCTTGGCTAAATGAATTGCTTGCGCGATGCGGTCGTTTAACAGAGTGCGGTTAGGTAAATTAGTGAGTGCATCATGCTGTGCCATATGAGCCAATTTGACACTCACCGCTTGAGCTACGCTGACATCATGAAACACAATAACTGCTCCATCAAGTTTGCCATCACAGTCATGAATTGGCGAGGCAGAATCTTCGATGTGAACTTCGCTACCGTCTTTTCGGATTAAGAGCGTATTTGCGGGCAGCTCTACTATTTCGTTTCTTTTCAAAACAAGTTCTACCGTGTTGTCTTCAATTTGCCTGGTTATACCGTTAATTGTTTTAAAAATTTTTTCTACCTGTTGCCCCGTTGCGTCGGCTTTTGACCATCCAGTAAGTGCTTCGGCAGCGGTGTTCAGGTAATCAATTTCTCCATCAATATTTGTACATATGATCGCGTCGCCAATTGAATTCAATACAATTTCAGCTCGCGCCTGTTCTTCATTAAGCTGTTTTTCGACATTCTTGCGCAGAATAATATTTCGCAATGATTGCGGAACCAGACTGCTGAGGAAATAACCCTTGGAAAGGTATCCTTGTGAACCTAGTTGTACGGCTTCAATAGCCGCGGCCTCTTCCTCCTCGGCACTCAGGGTCATTATTGGCGTCCCGGAGAAGTCGGCAAACAATGCCTTGAATGTGTCAACTCCCTTGCTATCAGCGAGTGTTAAGTCCAACAAAATCAAGTCGATATCACCTTTTTGCAATCGTGACAAGCCAGCATCAAGTCTGCAAAGGCATTCAGTAAGAAATGGGCCATCCTTTGAATGCCTAAGTGCATCCTCCAAAATCTTTGCATCGTCAGAATTACTCGTGAGGATAAGAATTCGATATATCATAGTGCCTGCTTTTCTAACCAGGAAATTGAGTTACGTTAAGAAGGACATGCGAAGTGAACTAATTTTTGTATCGACCTTGCCATTCACCTGTATAACAAACTTGCCTTCAAGTTACTTACTCACTAGACTGAACCGATCGGCGAGGCAAATCAATGGTGAACATACAGCCCTCTCCAAGTTTGCTTTGTACCGTCAGCAAACCACCATTCGCTTCAACACTACGTCTCGCAATGGAAAGCCCCAGACCCAGGCCGCTCTTGTTGCTGCCGCTTTGAGTGAACGGCAGGAACATGTCCCGCGCAGCTTCAGCACTCAGGCCTGGCCCACTGTCCTTGACATTGATGCGTATTCGCTCAGCGCCTGCATCCACGCTGAGCGTAACGACGCCATCTTTACCGCTAAATTTGAAGGCATTCTGCAGGAGATTTCCCAATGCTGAAAAGAGCAGGTCCTTGTCTGCATCGATCATCAGTATTGAAGGAGTTTGTTCAATATGTAAGCTGCAATTGAGCATTTCAGCTTCGAGAGAGGCAGAATATTTTACCTCGCCGATAAAATTTGCCAGACTGAAGACAGAGCGGTGCAGAGTCATGCCAGGTCCGACACGGACTTCTGCGAGCGAACGATCAATCAGACGCTGAAGCCCTACCAGGCTACGGTCCAGCACACCCCCTGTAGAACCGCTTAAACCGACATTACCCGACTTAATCGCCGTTAGTGCGAGCATTGCTGTGTTCAAATGGTTGCGCAACTCATGGGCAAAAAAACCCAGTCGCTCATTCGTTTCCAAAGCTTGTTCATCAGCAATCACAAAGTCACGTTGCTCACTAAACGCTGTGACAGCGTCAGCGATTCCATTATCCAGACAACGATTGAGAGTACGGAACTCACTGATCTCAAATTTTTGGTTAAGATCAATCGACAGGTCTGACACTGCCTGGCAAAGGTCGCCATAATTATGGACAACCTCATTGATAGAGTAGCCCAACGTCAAAAGATCAGCGCCGTGAATTGCGGCGGATACACCCAATTCGGCGTGGCGACCCGGATCACCAGACGATGGGCCTGAAACGGCCAGGGCCTCAGCCATAGCACCCTGATTTTCAGCTTGCAGTGTGCGTATGAGTTGATCGAGAAACAAGGGGATGCCTTGTTCCAGTTGTTGCTTGTTTGGCGGTGACCTGTGCGGACGAGCGGACACTTTGTCGCGACATCGTCGCTCTAACTCGGCCCGGTTGACGATTAAAAAATCATGCATCATGGAAAGCCTCGTTGGGTATCCCATGCCTGTCAATTGGCGATTTGCGGCAACGTTGCCAGCGTGGGGTTTTACGCCAAGACAGCCCGGCGCATTTTCTTACAATAGGCCATGCCCCCTACCACGTCTGTGCGCTGTCGCACTTATGTATGATCCAGTCCGCTTAGGTTCAATAGCTTCGCGCATTCGCATGCATGACAGTCGTATGCTAGCTAGCATTGAGAAAAAATGTCCCGATGACGATTCCCCGCAAAAATGACTTCTGGCCGTGCAAAGCAAAAAGCCCTTGATCATTTCTGATCAAGGGCTTGAATACTTGGTTGCGGGGGCAGGATTTGAACCTACGACCTTCGGGTTATGAGCCCGACGAGCTGCCAGACTGCTCCACCCCGCGTCTGAAGAATGAAACTATACATGATTTTGCTGCTTCGCGCAATTCTTTTATAGGATCAGGACTTTTGCCGCACTTTTGCGGACAGGTGTTACACTTTGCAGATTCGCCAATTTTGACTCTTTTTGCCCATGAAATTCTGTTCTGAATGCGCGTCCCCGGTGGTCTTGCAAATCCCTGTTGATGATACTCGCGAGCGTTTTGTTTGCCCGGCATGTGGCATTATCCATTATCAAAACCCGAAGATGGTGGTGGGCTCTATTCCTGTATGGGAAGAAGATGGTGTCACCAAGATCTTATTGTGCAAACGTGCAATAGAACCGCGCCTGGGTTTCTGGACCTTGCCTGCAGGCTTCATGGAAAATTATGAGACCACGGCGCAGGCAGCGCAACGTGAGACTGAAGAAGAAGCTGGTGCCAATATCAAGTTGCATGAGCTGTTCTCTATTTTGAACGTGCCGCATGTACATCAGGTGCATTTGTTTTACCGCGCTACCTTGCTGGATTTGAATTACGCGGCGGGTGTTGAGAGCCTGGAAGTAGCATTATTCACTGAAGAGCAAATCCCCTGGGATGATATCGCATTCCCCACCATAGGCCATACACTGAAGTTCTTCTTTAAAGACCTTGCAAAGGTCAAGGATGGCGGGCGCTTCCAGATGCATGAGCATGATATTTTCAAACCCATGCTGCATGATTGAAACGAAACTGGCCGGGCTTGCATCAAAAAATGGGCGACGTTTTTTATCGCCCATTTTTTTCGTCATTATTTGCGTCATCACCAACTGGTTTCGCGTTCGGCAGTCGATGAGATTTTGTGTATAGCCAAATCTGCACCTTCAAATTCTTCTTCAGGATCAAGGCGTATGCCTATGAGTTTTTTCAGGCTGGCGTAGATGATGTAGCCGCCGACAAAGGCAATTGCAACGCCCATAATGGTGCCCAGCAATTGCGACATGAAGCTGACGCCACCAAGGCCACCCAAAGACTTTAATCCAAAGATACCAGCAGCTATGCCACCCCAGGCACCGCACAGACCGTGCAGGGGCCAGACGCCCAGTACATCATCGACCTTCCATTTGTTTTGCGTCCAGGTGAACATCCAGACAAAAATGGCACCGGCTATCCCGCCAGTGACCAATGCACCCAAGGGATGCATGAGGTCTGAACCGGCACAAACGGCAACCAGGCCAGCCAGGGGACCATTGTAGACGAAGCCGGGGTCATTCTTGCCGAGGATAAAGGCGACCAGCGTGCCGCCTACCATGGCCATCAGCGAGTTCATGGCAACCAAGCCATTCATTTTGTCCAGAGTTTGTGCACTCATGACGTTGAAGCCAAACCAGCCCACAGTGAGTATCCAGGCACCCAGGGCCAGGAAAGGGATGCTGGATGGTGGATGGGCTGCAATTGCACCATTCTTCATATAGCGGCCACGGCGTGCGCCCAACAGCAATACGGCGGGCAAGGCCACCCAGCCGCCAAAAGCATGCACGACGACGGAACCGGCAAAATCATGAAACTCTTCAGAGAACATCGCTTTCAGCCATGCCTGTATACCAAAACGCTGGTTCCAGGCTATGCCTTCAAAGAAGGGGTACAAGACGCCGACCAGCAAGGCTGTGGCAATCAGTTGCGGATGAAATTTTGCCCGCTCGGCAATCCCGCCTGAGATAATGGCGGGAATGGCAGCGGCAAAGGTCAACAGGAAAAAGAACTTGACCATTTCAAAGCCGTTTTTGGCAACCAGCACCTCGGCACTGGAGTAGAACTGCACACCATAAGCAATGGTATAACCGACAAAAAAGTAGGCGATGGTGGATACGGCAAAATCAACCAGTATCTTGACGAGGGCATTGACCTGGTTTTTCTTGCGCACGGTGCCTAATTCTAAAAACGCAAAGCCAGCATGCATTGCTAGTATCATGATTGCGCCAAGCAAGATAAATAAAGCGTCAGTGCTGCTATTTTGTGCATTCATGCAAAATATCTCCCAATATAAGTGCAAATTTGTATCAAAGGTGCATTGATAAAGCAAAATACATTCCAATTTAGTGCAAATTGATAAGTGATTGATTTAATGCGATTTTTAGAAACTGATTATTTGATAAGCAAGTTTGATGCACTGAAATATGGCGTCTTTTTGGTGCAAGCTGTAATGGGGGTCGTGTGATCCCCTGGTTGGAAACGAATAGCCCCTTTCCCCATCCCAGCACTGCGCTGACAGAAAAAGATGGTGCGGCGGGTTTGCTGGCGGCAGGCGCAGACTTGTCGGCAGAGCGCCTGCTATATGCCTACAAGAATGGCATCTTCCCCTGGTTTTCTGATGGGCAACCTATCTTGTGGTGGTCTACCGACCCGCGCATGGTCTTGCAGGTGCAAGACTTCAAATTATCACCCAGCTTGAAGAAGCGGCTGCGCCAAGTCAGTAAAGACCCACGCTGGGAAGTGCGCTTTGACACTGCTTTTGAAGACGTCATGCGCGCCTGCGCCGCACCACGCAAAGAAGGCACTGGCACCTGGATTTCTGAAGATATCGTGATTGGCTATAGTGACTTGCACAAGCTTGGCTATGCCCATTCCATAGAGGTGTGGCTGGATGGTGAACTGGTGGGTGGTGCCTATGGCGTCTGCATAGGCCGCATGTTTTATGGTGAATCGATGTTTGCCAGGGTCACGGATGCATCCAAAATAGCCTTGGCACACCTGGTATTTTTCTTGCGTGAACATGGGGTGAAAATGTTAGACTGCCAGCAAGAGACGGCACATTTGGCATCTCTGGGCGCAAAAGCGATCAGCAGAACCGAGTTTTTGCGCTGGGTAGAACATGCCAGTGCCTTGCCAGCGATTAGCAATTGGACCATAGTCAACAAGATCAGCCCGTGACCCAGCTTAACGAACTCCCCTTCGCCAGCATACAGTTTTATGCGACAGCGCCCTACCCTTGCAGTTATCTGGAAGGCTTGCAGGCGCGTTCGCAAGTGGCCACGCCTGCGCATCTGATTAATGCAGATGCATATTCAGAACTGGTGAAGAGTGGTTTTCGCCGTAGCGGCATTTTCATTTACCGACCGCATTGCGATAACTGCCAGGCTTGCACGCCAGTGCGCGTGCGTGTCAATGAGTTTGAAACCAACCGCAGCCAGCGCCGTGCCTGGAAGAAGCATGGCAATCTGCATGCCCGCGTCAGCAGTCTCAGTTATGTGCATGAGCACTATGAGCTTTATCAACGCTATCAGGGTGAACGTCACTCTGGTGGAGGCATGGACAATGACAGCCGCGACCAGTATGCGCAGTTCTTGCTGCAAAGCCGGGTGAATACCCGATTGGTTGAATTCAGGGATGATAAAGATGTCTTGCGCATGGTCAGTATCATTGATGTGCTGACGGATGGCTTGTCGTCGGTGTATACCTTTTATGACCCGGATGATGCAACTGCATCCTACGGTACTTACAATGTCTTGTGGCAGATAGAGCAAACACGCTTGTTAAAGCTACCTTATGTCTATCTGGGTTACTGGATCGCTGCCAGTCCCAAGATGGCTTACAAAACCAATTTCCGCCCCCTTGATGCCTTGATGCAGGGGCGTTGGCAGACTTTGCGGGAGCTGTGAGGCTCTTCCAGTCTGTCTCTCAAATTTTATTTTCAACTTTTCTTCCTCAGCTATTTACATGTCTGCAAAACTTCTTTACTCCCTGATCCGCCCTGCCCTGTTTGCCATGGATCCGGAAAATGCCCATCACCTGACCTTACCTGCTCTGCAACGTGCCAATAAACTAGGCCTGGGTGGATTGCTGGGCAATAAACCTGCAGAAGATGCGCGCACTGTCATGGGTGTGCGCTTTCCCAACCCAGTAGGCCTGGCCGCCGGTCTGGACAAAGATGGAGCTTATATTGATGGACTGGCTGCAATCGGTTTTGGCTCCATAGAAATTGGCACGGTCACGCCACGTGCGCAGGCTGGCAACCCCAAACCACGCATGTTTCGCCTGCCACAGGCAGATGCGATCATCAACCGCATGGGCTTTAATAATGGTGGCGTTGATGCCTTTGTGAAAAATGTGCAGGCATCACGCTTTTATCAGGACAAACAAGGCGTGCTTGGCCTCAACATAGGCAAGAATGCCGATACGCCTATAGAACGTGCTGCCGAAGACTACCTGCACTGCCTGGCCAAGGTTTATCCTTATGCCAGCTATGTGACGGTGAATATTTCTTCCCCCAATACCAAGAACCTGCGCCAGTTGCAGGGGGCGACTGAGCTGGATGCCTTGTTGTCGCAACTGAAGGAAGCACAGCAAAAACTGGCTGATGAGCATAAGCGTTATGTACCTGTTGCACTGAAGATTGCGCCTGATATTGATGCAGAACAGATCAAGACGATAGGCGAAGCCCTGCTGCGTCACAAGATAGATGGCGTCATTGCCACCAATACCACCATCACCCGCGACGCCGTACAGGGCTTGCCACATGCAGAAGAAACTGGCGGCCTGTCTGGCAAACCCGTGTTTGAATTATCCAACCGCGTGATCCGTGCCTTGAAGGCAGAACTGGGTAATGAGTTACCCATCATCGGTGTGGGCGGGATTTTTTCTGGTGCAGATGCAGTGGCTAAAATGCAGGCAGGTGCGGCACTGGTACAAGTGTATTCTGGCCTGATTTATCAAGGCCCAGCATTGGTAAAAGACTGCGCTGATGCTTTGCGCGCACATAAATAATTTATCTATACCATCATGAAGAAAATTTTACTTGGCAATAGCCAGCTGAATGTATCCACCGTCTGCCTGGGCACCATGACCTTTGGTGAGCAGAACACCGAGGCAGAAGCGCATGAGCAGCTTGATTACGCATTGGAACGCGGCATCAATTTTATTGATACTGCAGAGATGTACCCGGTCATGCCGCGCGCGGCGACGCAGGGCAAGACCGAGCAATATATAGGTAGCTGGATAAAAAATTCCGGCAAGCGTAGCGAGATCGTGCTGGCCACCAAAGTTGCCGGCCCTTCACGCGGCATGGGCTGGATACGCAACGGCGAAAATGACTTGAACGAAAAGAACATTCGCGCCGCCATAGAAACCAGTTTGCAACGCCTGCAAACCGACTATGTCGATCTGTATCAATTGCATTGGCCCAGCCGCAATGTCCCTATCTTTGGACAAAAACAATTTGACCGGACACTGGAAAGACCCTGCACAGAGATCGCTGAAACAGTAGCCGTGCTGAATACTCTGGTGAAGGAAGGCAAGATACGCGCTTTTGGTGTGTCGAACGAAACATCCTGGGGTGTCAGCGAATTTATCAAACAGGCAGAACTGCAGGGTGCGGCAAATATTGCCAGCATACAAAATGCCTATAATCTGGTGAACCGCTCATTTGAACAGAGTCTGGATGAAACCTGCTTCCGTGAAAATGTCGGCTTGCTGGCTTATAGCCCGCTGGCATTTGGGCAGCTCACCGCCAAGTACACTGACGATGCCAAAGCCCATGGCCGCCTGACGATATTCCCACCAACCTGGAGCCCACGCTATATGCGCGCCACAGTTTTCGAGGCCAGCAAACGTTATGCAGCGCTGGCGCGTGAACATGGTTTGACGCCAGCGCAACTGGCACTGGCCTGGTGTTATTCGCGCAGCTTTATCGCCAGCACTATCATAGGAGCAACCAACCTCACTCAGTTGAAAGAAAATATTGACGCGCTGGATGTGCAGCTCAGCGATGAAGTAATACAAGGCATCAACCGCATCCATGAAGAGTTGAACAATCCCGGCCAGTAATATTATCGTGGATGGGACATCAGAAAATCGCTACTCCGGCAAGAAGTTTTTACCTGGCATAAAATACAAGTGCAATTGCAGCAAATGCCTATTGATCCTTTTACGGAGAACCAAGATGTCCCAATTGCGTATTAATATCATCAAGCTTGTTGTCTGCGTCCTGCTCATTATGGGATTGCTGATGGTGTTTTCTCACAGTGCCGCACCCAACGCGTCCTTGTTCAAAATGGCATTTTTCTCTGCCGCTTTCATGATCTTTGTTCTTGCTCTTGGATTTGCCTGCGTCTTCATCACGGGTGAATTCAAGCAATGGAGCCTCAATAATGGCGCAACCGACACCGGCTGGCTTTGGTTTAATGCTGAGCCACCTGGCCTGGAGGCCCTGAGAAATGGTATTGATGTCTCTACTTTGTCAGCCAAGGCAAAACAGGTATCCGCAGCAGATCAAAGCGCGGACAAAACCTGATACTAAAACTTAATACTGCGTAGCGCAGATCAGAATTCACTGATGCTGCGCTTTCAGTTTCGCTTTTTTACACTTACTTCTGCGCTGGCCGCACAGGCAGCGGTACGTTGCACAAATCAATATGCCCTGCTGGTACTTTATACCAGTCACCACCACGATTTCTTTGCGCTTCAATAATAGACTTAAAAGTCGCCGTATCAGTGCGTATGATTTCCAGCTTGCTGCGCTCAGCCTCTGGTACGTCGGCTGCCAGCTTCATGCTCTTGATGGGGGTACGCTCCTCGGCTTTTTCATAAAAGCCCAGAGGACCAGTACCACGTGGCAAGGTCGTCAATAATTCCATACCTTGCACGACACGGCCAACGGCCGTGATATTTCTGTCCAACTGTCTTGGCGCATGCCCGGTTACCACATACAAGGATGTGCCGTTGCCGCTATTTGCATCAGTGCCACGAGCCACACCTACACTTGCATAGCAATGCGTCAACCAGGCCGTACCCGCCTTGGGATCACGCCCGGCCGGGAAACCATTTGCATGCCCGACTTGCGGCGCATAGCCATCGACATCAGGCAGTAGCGTGAACGGTAAATTGGCGGGATATTTGACGGTGAATTCGCCTTCAAGCTTACGTTTAGCCGTTTTGACTTCACGTTTGTCGTCCGGGTCAGCCCATTGCGCCACATAATTTTCTTGCGAGCGTACTATAGCCAAACCATCAAAATAACCCTCACGCACCAATGCCTTGATGTTTTTCGTATGATTAGGAGCAAAATTGGGTGCCAGCTCAATCACGACACGGCCCTTTTCCAGATTCAGATACAAGGTATTGTCAGGATCAAGCGGACGCCAGTCTGCAGTGCTGGAATTTTTAACGATGTCCCCCAAATTCAACTTGGATGCCTGCACTACTTTAGCAGGTGCACTCTTGGCTTTCGCCGTAGCAGCATAGGAGTGGTCAGGGGCAGACAAGAACAGACCCGCGATCATGCAAGTCATCAGGGCTTTTCCAGTGGGCACAGCAGCAAAACGTAAAGACATTATTTGACTCCGGTAAGGTGCGCAAAGATTATCGCAATTGCCGTATGGGCAAGAATGGGTGACCTTACGCGAATGAGACTGTTTTGTCCATATACCTCAAATATATCTATTACTTTTCCGCTCAATTACCTGGCCTGGCTGCTTTATTTCCGGGTTTTTCTCATTGGAATATTGCAAAAATCTGGCGAATCCGGTACAACCTGAATCAATCTTTTACATCAAGGAGTCCTTGTTTGAAACCTCAACTTCAGGCACCTACCGGTGCATTTGTGGGCGCATCCTGGGCCGCTTTGTTTATAGGTGCAGCAACCTATCTGACTGGCGTCTGGAATGCCCAGATGCAATTGAATGAAAAAGGTTATTACTTCACCATACTGATGTATGGCTTGTTTGCTGCCGTGTCCTTGCAAAAATCGGTACGCGACAAACTCGAAGGCATTCCTGTTACCGGGATTTATTTTGGTCTGTGCTGGTTGTCACTGGGCTTGTCCATCCTGTTGCTTGCCGTAGGTCTGTTTAATGCGACTTTGAGCTGGAGTGAAAAAGGTTTCTTTGCCATGGCATTTTTGCTGAGCCTGTTTGCTGCTGTTGCAGTACAAAAAAATGTGCGTGATATTAACCTGCTCAAGCCTGATCAAGACACCATGCCCATGCATGACGGTCATGAAAACTGATTTTTTGTTTAAGCCAGAACGCTTCTGTCCATTGTGAATAATAACGTCCCGGACAATGGTGATTTTGCCGCCTATCTGGAAAATTTAGATAGGCGACACAAAACAAATGTCCCGCCAATTACTGTAACAAACTCAACTCCGCCGGCCATCCAACATCTGCATAGTGAAGACCTAACGGACCAGGAAAGACTAAGCCTGCTGGAATTCCCTGAACTTCCACCAATTTCTGATGATGATTTGTTGACACAAGCCCTGGCATCTGCGGGCGAGACCAATGAATATGATCTGGATGAAAAGGTGGAAAAAAGTAAGATTGATGAAGAAACGGAAGCAAAAACTGACTTGCAGAATGGACCAGAAACTGAACAAGCTGACCTGGCATTTCTTGGTGAACATGCACTGCAATTAGCAGATCAGACCTTGCCTGAAAATTTCAACGAGATACCGCAGATTACTGATGAAGAATTGATACAGCAAGCACTGACATGTCCGGCAGATAACGAAGATATTTCACCAGAATAAATCAGTATTATTAAAGACAAAGAGCCTGCATTTGTTCAGTTAATACACTGGAACAAGTGCAGGCTCTTTTTCATTTGCAATTTATTTAGCCATACGCCAGCGACAAATGTCCAGCTCGAACTGCCGCAGTGGATTTTACCTCCACCTGCATGGAATTTTGTAGCGAAGCGATGGAACCACCGGCACGATACTGGAAGCTGACTTGCAGCAGATCACCCTCTTTGACTGCAACAGGCAGCGACAATGGCAAGGCCATATAGTGATTCAACCAATCTATGGTCGATGAAGATTCCATCAAGACTGCCAGAATATTCTTGGTCACAAAACGCAAGGCGCTGACTGTACCCGCTTTTTCCACGGTAAAACTGCCTTCCCATTTGATTTGCATGTCATTAGGCTGGCTGAAATCGATGATGCTATACAAGGCAGGTTGGGCTAACTCCACCGTGTCGGCAGAAAAAACGCCTGGTTGCTGGAACTGGATGATCGGTGCCTGATAGCCAGAGAAATCATAGGTTTGCTGCAGCGGCTGCACTGCCATGACGACAGCTTCTGGAATGAACAGAGGCAAGGGGCCACCAAATTTTGCTGCATAACGTTTCTTGAAGTTCTCTATGACTTCGACCTGTTTTTCACGCAGCATGGCGACGTGTATCATCTCACAAATGACGATATCAACAGGCTCTGGTGGCAGGTATTCAAAAGCATCGGCGTGGATGACTTCGACTTTTTCACCATAGCGGTTCATGGCCAGCAAGCGGCGCGCTTCATCCACCATGTCGGGATTGAACTCGACGCAATACACTTTGGACGCAGCCTGTGCAGCAAACCAGGACAACACACCCGTACCCCCGCCCAGCTCCAGTACTTTCGCACCCTCAAATACCTGGCGCCGTATCGCCGCTTTGAAATTATCCATACGGTTCAAGTCCATCAACATATTGTGATGGTATTGCAGGGGGATAAACTGTCCGAGGTAGCAGCTTTCTGCCTCACGTTCAATCAACATGGTCACTCCTTCTTTACCTGGTTTCATCATGTGGCTGCCATCTGAAGAGCTCAACAGGACAGTCAATTTTCTCACCATCAACACACAAATTTTTGAATTCGTATTGTGTATGGCCTTGAGAAGTTGATTATCCTTGGGTTATAAGGAAGTGAATCATGGAGTTGAACAGCGAATCTGCGTCAATTCTTGCGTATGCTAAAGATAGCCACATGCAATATGTCTGCAAATTAACTTTATGCAAAGAAACGACTATGCGCAACACTTGTTTTGAAAAAACAAGTAACAGAACCGTACGAATAAGCGCAAATAAAAGAGAAGTCGGCTAAGCTAAATCAGTTTGATCAGACAGATCTGTCTGGTTTGGGTCGCTCGCAGCGCCCATCCTGATATGCTTTGGGCAGTTGCTCCCAGCCCTCGCCTGGCGAAGTTTGGGAGCAGACTACATGCGCATTGAGTTTGCTGCGCCACTTATACCAGGCTGCGGGTGCGGCATGCGCCAGCGTGACGGCCAACAACATGGTCAGTATCAAAACTTTTCTGAACATAGTCATGACCGTCACTCCTCCTGATATTTAATGCAAGTTGATGTTGCTTAGGCTTTGGCCAAGAACCTGTTTACGATCTGCAGCGAGCGTCAGCGGGGTCAGGGTAAATAAAACGCAGCGCAAAAAGCGGAATGTACTCTACTAGTACATGAGCATTTTGAGCAGCACATGAACCCCGATCACGCACGCGCAGTAAGATCAGAAACAGGTTCTAAGGCACGGTAGCTGGCAAGTTCATCGATAGTCAGTATCACAATATCATGAGTCACTGCATATTCTATGATTTGCTCGCCTTTGGCCATGCTGCCATCCGGGTTCATCAGCTCACATAATACAGCTGCTGGTAACAATCCCGCCATCATGGCCAGATCGACAGAGCCTTCGGTATGGCCGCGTCGGCTAAGCACGCCGCCAGGTGCTGCACGCAAAGGGAAAACATGGCCTGGCCGTGCCAAATGCTCAGGCTGGGCATCAGTTGCGATGGCAGTCAGGATGGTGGTGACACGGTCTGCAGCAGAAACCCCCGTCGTCACACCTTGTTTGGCCTCTATCGACACTGTGAAAGCCGTGCCATAACGACTTTCATTGTGGCTGACCATAGGTGGCAGGTCGAGTTGCTGCAGTCTGTCATCGGTCAGACACAGGCAGACGATGCCACTGCAATCGCGGATCAGCCGGGCCATGGACTCAACCGTGATTTTTTCGGCGGCAACAATGAGGTCAGCCTCGTTTTCCCGGTCAAAGTCATCCATGAGTAATACAGGACGACCATTACGCAAGTCTGCCAGTGCCCTGGACAGACGCTGATCAAAAGGGCTAAGGGATAATATTTCCGGCTGTGCGGAATTGGAAGATATAACAGTAGTACTAATAGTATTCAACATAATGAAACGCTCCGGCAAAAGTAAATGTGCAAAAGACGTTTCAGGGAGTAAAAAACGAATAGCCAAACACAAACGCCCATGATCTTCACCATAGGAGTTTTGTGTAAGAACCTGCTTACGATCTGTAGCGAGCGTCAGCGGGGTCAAGGTAACAAAAACGCAGCGCAAAAAGCGGAATGTACTTTAGTACATGAGCATTTTGAGTAGCACATGAGCCCCGATCACGCTCGCGCAGTAAGATCGGAAACAGGTTCTAAGGCCTATCTTCTCTCATCCGGACTATGACCGTCGGCCCTGGAATCACACCAGATCTGCTGACCTTGCAAACTGCTGCAAACTTGCTACAACCGTTTTTTACTGCAAGCGCTCGCGGGCTTGTGTACGAGAATCGCCAAGGCAATCCTGTGCATTTACCGCCGGTGGGGAATTACACCCCGCCCTGAAGACGTACAACCTACCGAGTTATTCGGCAAATGAATTATACGCAAAAATAAAATTACTGTTTGGGCAAGCTCAAATTCCTGCCGTCATTACCAGACTTCAAACAATATGGCTCTTTTATGCCATAGGCATCAACAGACACAGGTCTTATAACGACAAGATATATACCTGCAAACATTTTCTTATGCAGAAAACATATATTTATAGAAGAATTGTTAAAAATATTGTCTGATTTAACTCGCATTTCCATATGGCAACATCTATTCTTATTTTCAAAGACATTTCCGGTTTTTTCGCACCAACATCTTTGTGAATCAGAAACACAAATTCCTGTCGTGGCACCAGCTTGATAAAAAACACATCAAAAGCGCAAGCTTTCTTGCATAAGTTATTTCTTAAATAATTTATTCTGTTTTTACGAATTAAACTAAAGGCAATATCAGTCCAGCGATTTTGCATATATCAAATACGTATATAAGCAAATGAATACTAAGTAGTTTGGAATAAAGCCTGGATTCATTACGATGCACCTACTTTGCGCGAGGCGACATGACGTTAACCTATATATTTTCGGGATTTGCAGTGGGCACCCTGGTCGGTTTGACCGGCGTGGGTGGCGGCTCGCTGATGACTCCCTTGCTTACCCTGCTGTTTGGCGTATCACCAACTGTGGCGGTGGGCACGGACCTCGCCTTTGCTTCAATCACCAAGGCTACAGGTACTTTCACCCATAGATTGCGCGGCACAGTTGAGTGGAATGTTGTACGTCTTCTCTGCTATGGTGCTCTGCCAGCAGCAGTGGTTGCCACGCTGTTCCTCAAGAATTTTGGGGCGCTGGATAAAGAAATCGGTCAGCTCATACGCTACTCCATCGCTGTCTCTGTATTGTTGACCGTAGTTGCCCTGCTATTTAAAGGCAAGATGTTGAACTGGCTGAACAAGCATCCTGAAAAGCAATTGCAAGGCAAAAAACTCGCTGCTGCCACTATTATCTCTGGTGCGGTACTGGGGACGCTGGTGACCATTTCATCCATTGGTGCCGGCGCCATCGGCGCGACTTTGCTGGTGATGCTGTATCCACGCATGTCCGCTGCTCACATCGCCGGCACAGATATCGCCTATGCTGTACCTTTGACAGCCATTGCTGCTTTTGGTCATTGGTGGCTGGGCTCGATAGACTGGGTCTTGCTGGGTAGCCTGCTCATAGGCTCTTTGCCAGGCATTACCCTGGGCTCAATGGCAGCCCGCGCCGTACCTGAAAAATTTTTACGTGGCCTGCTGGCAACCACCCTGACTTTGGTTGCTGCCAAGCTTGTCCTTTGAATCTGTTTGCAATCGCGTACTTACAGACGCATTTTATGGGTAATTAAAGATGTATCGTTACGACCAGCACGATCACCAAATCATCAAGGAACGTATTGCACAGTACCGTGATCAGGTAGCACGCCGACTTTCCAATGAATTGTCAGAAGAAGAGTTTCTGCCATTGCGTTTGCAAAACGGCTTATACAATCAGCGGCATGCTTATATGTTGCGTGTCGCCGTGCCTTACGGCATGTTGTCGTCAGACCAGATGCGTAAATTTGCCTATATTGCGCGCGTTTATGATCGTGGCTATGGTCATTTTACTACCCGCCAGAATATCCAGTACAACTGGATCAATCTGGAAGACTCTCCAAAGATTCTGGAAGACCTGGCTACCGTTGAAATGCACGCTATCCAAACTTCAGGCAACTGCATGCGCAATATCACATCAGACGAGTTTGCCGGGGTTGCGGCTGATGAAGTGATAGACCCACGCCCTTATGCTGAAATCTTGCGCCAATGGACTACCTTCCATCCAGAGTTTGCCTATTTGCCACGCAAATTCAAGATTGCCATTAACGGCGCGCTGGAAGACCGTGCAGCGATTGCCGTACATGACATAGGCTTGACCGTAGTACATAACGAGGCCGGTGAAGTGGGCTTCAAAGTCATGGTTGGTGGTGGCATGGGTCGTACGCCTATTTTAGGTAGTGTGATTCGTGAATTCTTGCCATGGCAGCATGTCATGACTTATCTGGAAGCCATCCTGCGTATTTACAACCAGCACGGACGACGTGACAACAAGTATAAGGCGCGTATCAAGATCCTTGTCAAAGCCATCGGTACTGATGTGTTTGCCAGACAGGTTGAAGAAGAATGGGCTGATATCAAAGACGGCCCGGGCACATTGACGCAAGAAGAATTGCAAAGGGTGGCCTCGTATTTCAGCACCCCTGCCTACCTTGACTTGCCAGCCAGTGATGCCGCCTATGAGCAGCACAAGACAGATAACAAGGCATTTGCCAACTGGGTCAAACGCAATGTCAAGCCACACAAGGTCGCTGGCTATTCAAGCGTGGTTTTGTCCTTGAAAAAACCGGGCGTTCCGCCTGGCGATGCGACAGCTGGCCAAATGGATTTTATGGCTGACCTGGCAGACCGTTACAGCTTTTCAGAATTGCGCGTCACGCATGAGCAAAATATCGTCCTGTCTGATGTACAGCAATCTGCCTTGTTCGCCTTATGGCAAGAAGCGAAGGCCCAGGGACTGGCAACACCAAACATCGGCCTGCTGACTGACATGATCTGCTGCCCGGGCGGCGATTTCTGTTCTCTGGCAAATGCCAAATCGATACCGATCGCACTGGATATCACCGACCGTTTTGCTGATCTTGATTATTTGCATGACATTGGTGATCTTGAATTGAATATGTCTGGTTGCATCAATGCTTGCGGCCATCACCATGTAGGCAATATTGGCATACTTGGCGTGGACAAAGACGGCAGCGAGTTTTATCAAGTATCCATAGGTGGTGCACAAGGTAACAGTTCTGCCATAGGTAAAATCATAGGCCCCTCTTTTTCTGCGGGCCAAATGCCGGAAGTGATAGAGCGTATCGTTCAGGTCTATATCCGCGACCGCATTGAAAATGAGCGTTTCATTGATACTGCGCAACGCCTTGGCATCGCACCATTCAAGGAATATGTTTACGCAACACCGATCAAAACAACAGAGCATCATGGCGAAGATGCCGGTTCTGTTGTCAGTTACTGAATTACTAGGGTGAATTGAGAAAGTGCATGATGCGAGAAATCATTAAAGATAAAACCATAGTAAGCGACGACTGGACGATACTGCGTCTGGCAGAAAATGAAACGCCGGATGCCGTCGATGTACCCGCTGGCAAGATCGTAGTGCCATTAAAGGTCTGGCTATTGCAGCGCGAAAGCCTGCTGAAACGCACTGACCTGGCTGTGTGGTTCAGCAGCGATGAACAAGCCAAAGATTTGAAGGAAGATATCAGCCGCTTCAGCATGCTGGCAGTAGATTTCCCTAAATTTTCAGATGGCCGTGGCTATTCCATCGCCTATAACCTGCGCTCACGCCTGAACTTCACTGGCGAATTGCGCGCCATCGGCGATGTTTTGCGCGACCAGTTGTTTTACATGCAGCGTGTCGGCTTCAATGCCTTTGCCACACGTGAAGACAAAAATATCCATGATGCCATCAAGGGACTGACTGATTTTTCTGAAAAATACCAGACCTCCTGGGACGAAAAAAACCCCTTGTTCCGCCGTGCGGAGCGCAACGGAGCGCAAGCATGAGTGATTTTTTGGAGCGCCTTGCCGCAACACAGGCTATATTGGAAAGAATCGCCAACGACTTTGAACCGGCTGTCTTTGCATCAAGCCTGGCAGCAGAAGATATGGTGTTGACTGACCTGATTTTGCGCAAGAAACTGAATATCACGATTTTCTCGCTGGAAACCGGACGCCTGCATGCAGAAACCCTGGGCATGCTGGATAAAGTCAAGGAAACCTATGGCACAGAAATCAAGTTGTTCAAGCCGGATGCGGCAGCGGTAGAAAATTATGTCAGCCAGCATGGACTGAATGCCTTTTACGACAGCGTGGAAATGCGCAAGGAATGCTGCCGCATACGCAAGGTAGAACCACTGAAGCGTGCACTGGCAGGCAACAAGGCCTGGGTTACCGGCCAGCGCCGTGCGCAATCGGCTACCCGGACTGAACTGGCGATACAGGAAGATGACGCAACACATGGCCTGCAAAAGTTTAATCCTTTGGCAGATTGGTCAGAAGATGATGTGTGGCACTATCTCAGGAGCAACAATGTGCCTTACAATCCTTTACATGACAAAGGATATCCATCGATAGGCTGTGAACCATGCACCCGTGCGATACAGCCAGGTGAAGATGTCAGGGCTGGACGATGGTGGTGGGAAAATCCCGATTCCAAGGAATGTGGCCTGCATGTTGTTGATGGCAAGCTGATCCGAATTAAACAAGCTGTCTGAAGAAGAAAAATCATGAATACTGTCGTGGAAAACCATTTTATTGATGCTGCGAGCAATCGCCACCTGGATTGGCTGGAATCCGAAGCCATCCATATCATGCGCGAAGTCGCGGCTGAATGCAGCAACCCTGCCCTGCTGTTTTCTGGCGGCAAAGACTCTATCGTCTTGCTGCGCCTGGCAGAAAAGGCTTTCCGCCCTGGTAAATTCCCTTTCCCGCTGGTACATATCGACACCGGCCATAACTTTCCTGAAGTCATCGCCTTCCGTGACAAGCGCGTGGCACAGTTGGGTGAGCGCCTGATCGTCGGCTCGGTAGAAGAATCCATACGCCGTGGCACAGTACGCCTGCGCAACCCGGCAACCGATTCACGCAATGCCGCACAAGCCGTGACCTTGCTGGAAACCATTGCCGAGCATAAATTTGATGCCTGCATAGGTGGCGCCCGTCGCGATGAAGAAAAAGCGCGTGCCAAGGAAAGGATATTCTCTTTCCGCGATGAATTTGGTCAATGGAACCCAAAAGCACAACGTCCTGAACTGTGGGACCTGTATAACACCCGCGTTCATGCGGGTGAAAACATGCGCGTCTTCCCTATCTCGAACTGGACCGAGCTCGACGTATGGCAATACATCGCCCGTGAAAAACTGGAATTGCCACAGATTTATTTTGCCCATGAACGCCAGGTCATACCACGCAATGGCTTGCTGGTGCCACTGACGGATTTGACACCGCCACGCGATGGTGAAACGGTAGAAACCCAGATCGTGCGCTTCCGCACTGTGGGTGATATCTCCTGCACCTGCCCCGTATCTTCAGATGCTGCAACGGTTGAAGCAATCATTGCAGAGACCGCAATTACCCAAATCACAGAACGTGGCGCCACACGCATGGATGACCAGACATCAGAAGCATCGATGGAAAAACGTAAAAAAGAAGGATATTTCTAATGAACGCCGTAGAACAATTGACTGCCGCCGTTGGTAGAGAACGTGGCCTGTTGCGCTTCATCACGGCGGGTTCTGTCGATGATGGCAAGAGCACTTTAATCGGTCGCTTGCTGTTTGACAGCAAGGGTATCTTTGCTGACCAGCTTGATGCCATTTCACGCGCCAAGCACAAACGCACCGTTGGCGACACGATAGACTTGTCCTTGCTGACGGATGGCCTGGAAGCAGAACGCGAACAAGGCATCACCATCGACGTAGCCTATCGCTATTTCGCCACACCGAAGCGCAAATTCATCATCGCCGACACACCTGGGCATGAGCAATACACGCGCAATATGGTGACTGGTGCGTCAACCGCCGATGCAGTCATCATTTTGATCGATGTCTCCAAGGTCAAACTGAATGATGATGGCAGCGTCGATTTGCTGACGCAAACCAAACGTCACTCGACCATTGCCCACCTGCTGCAGATTGAGCATGTCATTGTCGCCGTCAACAAGATGGATCTGGTGAACTATGACCAGACCGTGTATGAGCGCATCATCGGTGCTTATCAGGAATTTGCCGATCAACTGGGCCTGAAAGATATACGCCCTATTCCGCTGTCTGCGCTGGCGGGTGACAATGTGGTCACGGCCAGTGAAAAACTGGCATGGTACAAAGGTCCGACGCTGATCGAATTGCTGGAATCACTAAGCGTGTATGACGCCTGCCATGACGAACCTTTCCGTTTCCCGGTACAACTGGTAGCGCGTCACAATGGCCATGAAGCGAATGATTTCCGTGGTTACATGGGTCGTATTGAAGCTGGCAAGGTCAGCAAGGGCGACAAACTGCTGGTGCAACCTGGTGGTCAGACAGCCACGGTTAAAGATATTTTAACACTGGATACTTCGCTGGCTACTGCCGTCGTTGGTCAGTCAGTGACAATCTTGCTGGATGAATATGTCGATATTTCACGCGGCGATATGCTGGTTAGTGCGGACCGTCCTGCTACCTTGTTGAAAACCGTGAAGGCTGATTTGTGCTGGTTGTCAGAAGATGCGCTGGATATACGTCGCAAATACTGGCTCAAGCATACCACCAGACAAGTCGCTGCCAGAGTCACCGGCATTGATACCCTGCTCGATATCAATACGCAAGAGCGCCGTCCTGCTGACAGCCTCAAGCTCAATGATATTGCCACTGTCACCTTGAATGTGGCTCAGTCGCTGGCAGTCGATGATTATAAAGATTTGCGCTCTACTGGTGCTTTCATCCTCATTGATGAAGTCACACATCAGACCGTGGCGGCTGGCATGATACATCTGGCCTGAGTTATGTCGCAAACTCCGGGCAAGGTTTATCTGATAGGTGCAGGTCCGGGTGCTGCGGATCTGATTACGGTACGTGGTGCCCGCCTGCTGGCACAGGCAGACGTGGTGTTGTATGACGCCCTGGTTACGGCTGAAATGCTGGATCTGTGCCCGCAAGCAGTCAAAATTTCAGTTGGCAAACGCAGCGGGCAACGCTCTGCCGCGCAAGAGCATATCAACCAGCAAATGCTGGAATGTGCGGCGCAATATACGCTGGTCGTCCGCCTCAAAGGTGGTGACCCCATGCTGTTTGGCCGTGCCGACGAAGAGCTGACGGCACTGGAGTCGGCAGGCATAACCTATGAAATCGTCCCCGGCATCACAACGGCACTGGCAGCTGCTGCCAGTGTGCGGCAACCACTGACCAAGCGCGGGGTTGCACGCAGTGTCGCCCTGTTCACCTCCAGTACAGCCCCAGGCGAAAGCACAGACACCCGCATACCTGAATGTGACACTCTGGTGCAATATATGGGTGGCAGAGAAGCTACGCTGACGGCACAGCGCATGCTGGCCGCCAACTTTCCCGGTAATTTACCTGTGGTCATCATAGAAAATTGTAGCCGCCCTAATGAGTGCAGCCAGACTTTGAGCCTGGATGAATTATCCAAGGGCCTGCCCATCAGCACCGGGCCGGTACTGGTGATGATGGGTGAAGCAATGCGCGCGCGCACTGGCAAATCATAAGAATAAAAATAATGAAGACAGCAGGTTGAGGAAATTAAGGGGGTAGCCTCACACCCAGTCTGCGTGCCATTAATTGCAAGACACCACCATCCCTTAGCTGCTCGTACAATTCGTCGTAGCGCAGGCGCAAATGCTCGCAACTGGCATTTTTGCAGTAAGCCAGATAACCATCCTGCATGTCCATGAAGGGCTCTATCATTTGCAATTCATTACTGATGCCCAGGGTCTTCATGATTGCTTCGGTATTGCGCATATTGGTCGCCAGGAAATCCACCCTCTTTGCCATCAGCATATTCAAGCCATTCGTCAGGGTATTGGCGATAACGGGTTTGATGGTAGCGCGCAGGCTTTCAAATTGCGGGCCATACACCCAGCCATTGATGACGCCCAGTTTAGGGCCAGGCAGATTGGCGTAATTGCCATCCCAGCTCAGCTCGGAGCCTTTGCGCACATACAAGGCCATGATGTCGCGATAAAAAGCCCGTTTGGCGAAGCCATATTTGGTTTCCCTTTCTGCCGTCTTGTAAGGGCCTATGAGTATTTGCGCCTGTTCGTTTTCAACCATCCACTGGGCTCTCGCCCAAGGATAGATTTCGAATCTGACTTCATCGCCATTTTGCCTGGCAAGCACACGTATGATATCCGCACCCAGCCCAGTGAATTCACCATTGGGGGTGCGCTCAAATACATTGGCGAATTCAGTACCAACGGCCAATACCTGCCCAGCCCGGACAGGCGTTGCGGACATCGCTGTCATGAGTGCCAGCAAAGCAATTGAAATGATAGTTTTCAATTGGACCATACTTTTTTCAGCATATGTAAGCCGCATCGAAAGGTCATCATTGATGAATGCAAACCTTGCGCTCATTTACAAAGAATAGCAACAGGTCATATAACAAGCGTCACAACTGACTCAGACAGTAATCACGTATCGCCTGCAAAACAGTTTCATCTTCGCCAACAGCATTTACTATCTTGAATTGCAAACCCGGGTGGCTCGCACGTATTGTTTCTGCCAGCACAGGCAAATCCCGCAAGACGTGGCCACCCTGCCCTAAAAACACAGGTGCCAGGGTAATGTTCTCGCACCCATCACCAACCAGTTGTGCCGCCAGTTCTGGCAATGATGGGGACATGAATTCAAGAAAAGCCAGTGCCACAGTAACATCAGGCAAGCTCGACTGTGTCATTACCTGCAAGCGTTGAAAAGGTGCAGCCCAACGAGGGTCGCGAGCACCATGGGCAAACAGTATCAGTGCAGATTTATTTGCCATCAGTTTCTCTCAACATACCGCAGGCCTAGCGAAGCAATGATAAGGAACAGGATACTCGGCACCACCGCAGTCACCAGCGCTGGCCAGGTATTGAGCAAGCCCACATGCGAAAACAGGGCATTGATCAGGTAAAAAGTCATACCTATCATGATGCCGCTAAAAATCTTCAGGCTGACACCACCACTGCGCACATGCAGATAAGCAAACGGTAAAGCCAGCGCCATCATGACCAGCGCAGCAAATGGGTAGGTGATCTTTTTCCAGAAGGCGATTTCATAGCGTTCACCATCTTGCTTATTATCTGCCAGATGCTTGGTGAATGCGGCCAGGTCGGTTGCAGACATGCGGTCAGGATCAGCGAACAACACTGACAAAATATCCGGCGTAACCTCTGACACCACATCACGACTGGCCAGTTTCTCGCTCTTGACAGCAGCAATATCTTCACTGGTCAAAGTTTTAGGGAAAGAAGTTTCTATGACATCAGATAAACGCCAGGTATTTTTACCCATATACACTGCATCCGTCGCCGTCATTTCGCGCGACAGATGGAAGTTTTTGTCAAATTCGAATATTTTGACACCCTTCAAATGACGGTTAGGCAGGATCTCTTTGACGTTCAAAAAACGAGAACCGATGACATCGCCAGTCAAACCATTTTCCCGCACCAGATCCTTGGTCCACAAGCCGGTACGGAATTCTTGCTCCAATGATTCACCTATGGCACTGAGCTTCATTTTTTCTGCAAACTTGCTGGAAATTGGCGAGATGATTTCACCAAATAAAAATGTCAGCAAGACGAATATCATACCTATCTTGAGCAAGATGGTACCGGCCATCATGGTTGACATGCTGGAAGCGCGCATGATGGTAAATTCAGAATTGGAGGCAAACTGTGCCAGCACATAAATCGTACCTATCAGCACCGCGATAGGCATGAACTCGTAGATACGGCCAGGCCAGCCCAGTAATACATAGATCACTGCATGCTTGAGTTGATACCCACCCTTGTTTACTGAAGACTGCAATTCACTGACAAGGTCAAAGAAAGAGAACAGGGCCAGCAGGGCCAGCATGACGAATAGAACCGAGCGCAAGATTTCAACGCCAAAATATCTTTGTAAAATTTTCATGCTGGACACTTTTCTTTACCACGGAAACCAGATTTGCAGCGTGACCACAAAATCAAAGGATGCCAGCGGCTATTCACTTTCAAACGCCATAAAAACATGCTGACGGTCATTAAAGCCACAAACAAATGATGTGGCCACCAGGCCATGCCAAAACTGCTGCGCTCCTGTACTACCAGGGCCTGCAAGATATTCGTAATCGACAGATAAATCACCACCAGCAACAAGGCAACGATGAGATTGGCCGAGCGACCGACACGTGGATTGACATAGCCCAGCGGAATAGCCAGCAACAGCAATATCGCGCACATCACAGGCAGCGATATACGCCACAGCAATTCACCAAGTTTACTGCTGTCGAGATTTTCCATCAAGGCCGACAAAGGCATGGATTTAGCAGATTTATCGCTGGCGATACTGGCATTCTGGCTGGATACCAATACCCCGTATTTTTCAAACTGCATCATCTGGAAATCCGGTGCAGTCGGCAAACCGTCATAGCGCCGCCCTTTGCTCATCACCAGGAATTTGTCACCTGCCTTGTCAATTTCTATCATGCCTTCTTTGGCAACGACGATGCTGGACCGGCCATCTTTATAGGTATTGATGAAAATGTTTTGTACTTTACTGAGGTCACCAGCTACTTCTTCGACAAAGAAAATACGGTCAGAAGAGGCCGATTCCTGAAACTTGCCTGGTGCTACCTTGGCAATATCCGAGCGTTTTTCAAAGCGTTCGCGAAATTCTACATTCTGCTGATTAGCCCAGGGAGTAACGATAAAGCTCAATAAGCCGGTGAGGATAATGAGAGGGCCGCCAAAGCGCAATACCGGGGAGATCCACTGCGTCAGGCTCAAGCCTGAGGCAAACCAGACCACCATTTCTGAATCCTGATAACTGCGGGTCACTACCAGCAAGACCGAAATAAAGCCGGTCAGAAGCAGCAAAATATGCATATTCATCAGTGCTGTGAAGCCTATCAGGGCGACCACATCAGCAGACGCAACCTTGCCGCCTGCAGCATTTCCGAGGATTTTAATAAGCATCACGGAAATCGTGATGGTGAACAGAGTTGTGAAGACTGCGCCGGCGGCACTGTTTAATTCACGTCGAAGCGCGCGCTGAAAAATCATGAGTAGGATTATAATGTCTGTTTTACGAGACTTACAAAGAGGAGTAATACGTGGACTTTAGCATAAAAACAATCGACGCAAAAAGTGCCTCGACTGCCCATAAAGCAATTAAGACAGGCTGTATCGTAGTTGGCGTGTATGAAAACAAGAAACTTTCTGCCGCTGCAGCAGGTCTGGACAAGTCCGGCGACATCGCTGCTGCCCTGAAATCTGGCGATATTACAGGTAAAGCGGGTACATCCCTGCTGTTGCGCAAACTGGCTGATGTCGCTGCAGAGCGCGTATTGCTGATAGGTTTGGGTGAGGAAGCAGCTACCGTTGGCGAAAAAGCCTATAACCAGGCTGTGCAGGCTGCTGCCCGTACCCTGGCTGGTCTGGGTGCCAATGATGCCGTGATCGCCCTGCCTGCGGTCAAAGACCGTGACCTGGCTTGGTCCATCCGCGCAACAGTAATTGCTTTCCGCGAAAGCATCTTCCGTGCTGACGGCCTGAAAAGCAAAAAAGATACATCCACCGCTGGCGTCAAAAAAGTCGCCATCGCAGTTACAGCTACAGAAGCCACTGCAGCAAAAAATGCGCTGGTACAGAGTGAAGCCCTGGCCAATGGCATGGACCTGACCAAAGAACTGGGTAACCTGCCACCTAATATCTGCACACCAACTCACCTGGCCAATACTGCCAAGAAAATCGCTACCGACTACAAAATGGTAGTTGAAGTGCTGGACCGCAAACAGATACAAGCCCTCAAAATGGGTAGTTTCCTGTCTGTCACCAATGGCACGGTAGAGCCTCCGAAGTTCATCGTACTCAAACACAACGGCGGCAAAGTCAAGGACGCGCCTGTTGTTCTGGTAGGCAAAGGCATTACATTTGACTCTGGCGGTATCTCGCTGAAAGCTGGCGCTGGCATGGATGAGATGAAATACGACATGGGCGGCGCAGCTTCTGTACTGGGTACCATGCGTGCCATCGGTGAAATGAAGCTCAAGCTCAACGTCATCGCCGTTATCCCTACTTGCGAAAACATGCCTTCCGGCAGCGCCACCCGTCCTGGTGACATCGTCACCTCCATGTCTGGTCAGACTATCGAAATCCTGAATACGGATGCTGAAGGCCGCCTGATCCTGTGTGACGCGCTGACATATGCAGAACGCTTCAAGCCTGCAGCTGTAGTTGACGTGGCAACACTGACAGGTGCTTGCGTGACTTCCCTGGGTCACCATAATTCCGGCCTGTTCACCCGTCATGACGAAGCGCATGACCAACTCGCAGCAGAACTGCTGGCAGCGGGCAAGCAGACTGGCGATACCGCATGGCGCATGCCTATAGAAGAAGCTTATAACGAGCAATTGAAATCCAATTTTGCTGACATGGCAAACATTGGTGGCCCAGCCGGTGGCAGTATCACGGCAGCCTGCTTCCTTGAGCGCTACACCAAGAAATACACCTGGGCCCATCTGGATATCGCTGGTACAGCCTGGAAATCTGGCGCAGCCAAGGGCTCCACTGGTCGCCCAGTGCCACTGCTGACAACATTCCTGATCAATCGCGCAGCTTGATAAGCAACTTTTTTGGGATGTGAAGGCCGGAGTCTGAATAATTCAGACTCCGGCTTTTTTATCTGCGATCAGGGTTTAAACCAGAGCTCCGCACGGTTCAGCGGCATATTCGCAGGATTCAAAACAGGATTCTGCAGTTCCAGCACAGTTCTTTGCTTGAGACCTGCTTTTTGTATCGCAGTTTGATGGTATTTAAGGAAGAGTTTCTCGAATTGCCCGGTCCGCACCATGATCTCAAGTCCATTGTTCAAGTCCTCGGCAAACTGCCGTTTGGTGGGGGTAACAAAAAAATAATAGGCGGCGGGATAATGCAGGGCGATATCCGGGCTGATGAGCAGATTTTTACCAGCATGCGATTCCTGCTCCTTCCAGATCTCCATGACAGACCTGGGAAAATAATCAAAACGCCCTGCTTCCAGCATGCTGAACAAGGCTTCATAGGAGTTGGCCGTACTGACCTTAAGGCCATTGCTTTCGAGTATCTTGACATCTGGCCAGTCCAATTCTTGCCCTGCGGAGTAATTCTCCATATCCCGCAAGGTCCTGATAGTTTTGAACATCTGCCGGTTTTCACTGAGAACAAAAGGGATGCGCCAGCCAAGCAAGCCTTTGTCGATAGGGATTTTAATGGCGATCAGCGCTTTTTCTCTTTCATCCGTAGACATGCTCCACAACAGATCCACTTCCCCCGTACCGTTTTTCATTTCATGGACAGCCCGGCCTTGCTGCATGGTCGCCTTGCTGGGCAATAATTGGTACTTATGGGAGGAAAAAGACAGGGCTTCGGCCAGCAACTCATGCACATAATCAAAATGGCTATCTGTCTTGGCTGCCGGACGAGGGTAACGAATCACAGTAGCATCTGCAAACGCGGGCTGGGTGCCAATGAAGAGCATTGCAATGAAACAGGATACAAAACACTTGAACATAGCAAACCAAAAAAGAAGCTGTATTAATGCATTTTAGTATCTTTCCGAAACGAAATAAGCTTGAGCGGATGGATAAACGTCAAAGATTGAAAAGTTCTGTTTTGGGTATGAACACGCGCAACACTTTGTCATTTGCATAGCCAGCATTATCAATTCACAACATCGTATAATGTGCGTCAAATCCATAGTCATTGCTGCAACAGGGATTCTTCTCTGGATTTTGCTGCAATGACTGCCACCCACCCGCATAGATCAATCATATGAAATTAGTAACGTGGAACGTTAACTCCCTCAAAGTCAGGCTGCCGCAAGTCTTGCAGTGGCTGGAAACCAATCCTGTGGATGTGCTGTGCATACAGGAAACCAAGCTCACCGATGACAAATTCCCACAGGCAGAGATAGAAGCCGCAGGCTACCACGTCGCGTTTACTGGTCAAAAAACTTATAACGGCGTGGCGATTTTGTCGAAACATCCTATGACGGATATTCAAAAGAATAATCCGCAGTTTGAAGATGAACAACAACGCATCATCGCTGCCACCATATCAGGCATACGCGTCATTTGTGCTTATGTACCGAACGGCCAGGCACCGGATTCTGACAAATTCCAGTACAAGTTGAAATGGTTTGCCGCACTTGAAAACTGGGTCAGGGAAGAAATGACGCGCCATCCGAAACTTGCCGTATTGGGCGACTACAACATCGCCCCGGAAGACCGGGATGTACATGATCCCGCAGCCTGGGTGGGCATGAACCTGGTGTCACCAGAGGAAAGAACAGCCCTCAAGAACCTGATCGCACTGGGTTTGAGCGACAGCTTCCGCCAGTTTGAGCAGGCGGAAAAATCCTTTAGCTGGTGGGATTACCGCGCCCTTGGCTTCCGTCTGAACAAAGGTGTACGCATAGACCATATCCTGCTGTCCACAGAACTGGCGAAGCAATGTACCTCCTGCGTCATTGATCGCGTACCACGCAAATGGGAGCAACCATCTGATCATGCGCCGGTGATTGCTACCCTTGATTGCATCTGATAGTTAACTTCTAATCGTCATAACCAAGGCTGGGCGCAGCAGCCTTATTCTTCGCCCAAGTCGATTTGGCAGGCGCAATACGCGGGCCAGTTGCCGACTCTTCCATACGGAAGGCTGACATCGCGGTTTTCAGCAAGTTGGCCTGCTCTTCCAGTGAGCCGGCCGCGGCAGCGGCTTCTTCGACCAGTGCAGCATTTTGCTGTGTCGCCTCATCCATGTGTGCCAGCGCCACGTTGACTTGCTGAATACCATCGCTTTGCTCAACTGAGGCGGTGGTGATTTCATTGATGATGGCAGCGACCTGGTCTACTGCCGAGACGATGCGGTTCATGGCAGCACCGGCTTTATCAACAAGCTCAGACCCTTCACTGACTTTATTGACAGAGTCTTCAATCAGGTTCTTGATCTCTTGCGCAGCAGCGGCACTGCGCTGTGCCAAAGTACGCACCTCGCTGGCAACCACTGCAAAACCCCGTCCCTGCTCACCTGCCCTGGCCGCTTCCACCGCTGCATTCAAGGCCAGGATATTGGTCTGGAACGCGATACCTTCGATCACGCTGATGATATCAACAATCTTGCGTGAGCTTTCTGTAATACCCTGCATGGTAGTGACCACCTTGCCCACCACTTCGCCACCCTGGGTTGCGACATCTGAGGCATTCACTGCCATCTTGTTGGCTTCACGGGCATTGTCGGCATTATTACGCACAGCCTCTGTCAGTTCTTCCATACTTGCTGCTGTTTCTTCAAGGGAGGATGCCTGTTGCTCGGTACGGCCAGATAAATCCATATTGCCTGTGGCAATTTCGGTCGCGCCCACAGTAATCGAATCGGTCGCCTTGCGTACATCCACGACCATGACACGCAATTGCTCCAGGAAGCGATTGAAGGCCGAGGCTGTCTGGGCAACTTCATCATCACCCTCAACATCAATTTTGCGGCTCAGGTCACCACCACCAGCGGCGATATCCGACATGGCATCACGTACTCTTTGCAAGCCAGCCAGCATGCGGCCCACCAGCAAGGTCGTCAAAGGCATGATCACGCCAAGCAAGACCAGCAGGACAACAGCGGAAAGTATCAGCAACTGATCCAGGGCTTCCAGCGCTTTTTTCTTGTCGATGACCAGCGCCAGGTAAATATCGGAGCCGGTAATTTGCTGCAAGAGCATGAAATGCTGTTTGCCTCCAATTTCAGTCAGTATCGGGTCTTTTTGTTTGGACAGGTTCGCCAGGTTATCGAGTGCCAGATCAGGGGTGATTTCCTTTGCCATTTTCATGACCCTGGCCTGATCTGCGTGCGCCAGCACCTGGCCGCTCTTATCCAGCAAGAAGGCATAACCGCCGCCAGCCAGTTTGATGGTCAGGATCTGGTCAACAATCTTGGTCAGGAAAACGTCAGCCCCCACCACACCCCCCTCTCCACCTTTGACAGGTGCAGCAAAAGTAATCATCAGCCCAGGAGGTGCCACGCCCATGTAGGGGGAAGTGACGATGGGCTTTTTGGCTTCCATGGCAGCTTTATACCAAGGGCGCACAGTAGGGTCGAAACCGGCAGGTGGTGGATCAGGCGGGATATTGGTGAATTGCTTGTCAGGCTGGCCCTGGTAAACACTGAGGAAATTGCCGCCGCCACGCATCATGGTCAAACTCGCCTGCAAATCAGCGCCATTGCCCAGACCTTGCGACAAGCTCTCCATCATGGACAAATTGGTTTGTATCCAGTTACTCAGCACAGCGTTATAACCCGCCGCAACACCACGCATTTCATTATTCAGGTCATTTTCTATCTGGGACTTCATCCTCAGATAACTGCCTACGGTCAAGACTATCGTACAAACTGCGAGTAACAATCCTATGACAACAATGAGTCTGGCCTTGAGAGATTTCATAGCTTCCCCTGAGTACGGATATGGATAGATAAAAAACTTTAAAGACTTTGTCCAAGCAAATTCAACGGTAAAACGGTGCACCGATATGGGTCTGAACATTCAACATGAAAAGCTATCGTAGCGACCGCGCACGAAGAAAAGCTTAATGCCATACAACAATATAGCGCCGCAGGCCAGGCAATGTGAGAAAAAATTTATCCAATTTACCAGTTTGTAAAACAAGTTCACAAGTCTGTGGGATTGCAGCATCAGCACTACTTAGGTGGTTTGTTTCAATTCCTTGCTGCTAGCAAGGAAAAGTGACTAGCCTTTTTCAATCTGCAGTTTTAAACTGCGCATTTCCCTGGAGACAGTAATGGCCATCATCATCACAACAGAAAGACTCAATCTGCGCACCATCACAACAGATGATGCCGCTTTTTATCTGACCCTGGTGAATGATCCCGCTTTTATCGCCAATATACGTGACAAAGGCATACGCACGCTGGAGGAGGCCCGGACAGATATCATCAATGGCCTCATGGCGAGCCAGGAAAAGATGGGTTTTAGCCTGTATGTGATGGAACGCCAGGAGGATGGACAGGCAATCGGCCTGTGCGGCCTGATCAAGCGGGAAACCCTGAAGAATGTGGATATAGGCTATGCCCTGCTGCCTCAATTCATAGGACAGGGCTATGCCAGGGAAGCTGCCCAGGCAACCTTGGAATATGCCAACCAGCACTTGCGCATCACCAAACTGGCCGGCATCACATCACCTGACAATAGCGCATCCAATAAACTGCTGCAGAGCCTGGGATTTCAACTCGAAGCTGTGGTGGTGCTGGAAGGTGAAAGCAGAGACACCAATTTATATGGGTATGAGTTTTAAATTGGGTATCTTGGCAGGTTTTTTTAAAATAGGACTTGCACAAAATTGTCCCAGCAAGGCTATCGCCTTAGGAAACCTCTCTTGCAAGAGAGGTTCGTTACGTTGGCAGGCAACGTGTTGCCTGAAACCTGACTACACCGTAGCGACGAAGACAGTACTTTAGTATCGAATTTGCTAAACGCAGCTGGGGCGGTTTTGTGCAAGTCCGCTTACAGGAAGCGGTCGAGTATCTTGCGGCTGTGCTTGTCTATTTCATACATATCACGTATCAAAAATTGTATGCCGTGATTATCAGTAATCAATAAAGACGTCTTGCCAATGCGGCGTATATCCTCGTCACCCTTGAGAACAAAATCAGTCTCACCACGGTCAGTCGCTACTTTCCAGGTACATGGCAGGGCAAAGCTGGTGACGCTGATGATACGGCTGATTTCAGGCATGAATTCGCGCCCTTCCAGCTCTTCCATGACCAGCTCACGCGCATCTGCTGCCAGATCACCGAGCTGATCTATCCATGCGACTTCACGGCCATCTGTCATGACGAGAGAGATGCCTACCAATGGTGACTGGATAGGAAATGCACGCACAGGGCTGACGCCTTCAAACACTTCGCCAGCCTCATTATTGAGTATCAGTTTGCCAAAGGCGTTGCGGGTCAGGGTAAATTTTGTTGTTGTCATCTTCTTTTACTCCTCAACCAGTTCTGCATTACGGGCTTGCGCCTGATACAGATTATAGTAAGCACCTTCTTTGGCCATCAATTCATCATGGCTGCCCACTTCGACTACCTGGCCTCTGTCGAGCACAACCAGACGGTCGGCCTTGTGCAGGGTCGACAATCTATGCGCAATCGCTATCGTGGTACGGCCTTGCACCAGGTTATCAAGGGCTTTCTGGATTTCTTTCTCGGTTTGCGAATCGACCGAAGAAGTCGCTTCATCCATGATCAAAATACGTGGATCGATCAGCAGAGCACGGGCAATCGAGATACGCTGACGCTCACCGCCAGACAAGCCCTGGCCACGTTCGCCGACCATGGAGTCATAGCCTTGCGGCAAGCGCAAGATAAATTCATGGGCATGGGCAGCACGTGCCGCCGCAATGATTTCATCACGCGTGGCGTCTGGCTTGCCATAGGCAATATTCTCGGCGATGGTGCCAAAGAAAAGGAAAGGCTCTTGCAGGACCAGGCCGATATTTTGGCGGTAATCCGACACCGCAAATGAGCGTATATCAACACCGTCGAGCAAAATCGCACCTTCCGAAACATCATAGAAACGGCAAATCAGGTTCACCAGCGTACTCTTACCTGAACCACTATGCCCAACCAGACCTATCATTTCACCTGGTTTGATGTTCAGGTTGATACCACGGTTGACCGCACGGTTACCATAACGGAAGCCTACTTCGCGCAATTCTATCTGGCCTTTGACTTCTTTTACTTTCACAGGATTTTGCGGATCAGGCACGCTCGATACATGGTCAAGGATATCGAAAATACGCTTGGCAGCCGAGGCAGATTTCTGTGTCACAGAAACGATACGGCTCATGGAATCAATACGGCCATAAAAGTTACTGATGAAAGCCACGGCAGCCACCAGCGAACCGACAGTAATATCGCCTTTTGAAATCTGCCAGATACCAAAACCCCAGACCACCAGAATGCCAAGATCTGTCAGGAATGACACGGTAGGTGAAAACAGCGACCAGACCTTGTTGAGCTTGTCGTTGACAGCCAGATTATGCTTGTTCGCCTCACGGAAGCGCCCTGCTTCGCGCTTTTCCTGGGCAAAGGCTTTGACCACACGAATACCTGGAATAGTGTCGGCCAGGACATTGGTTACCTCGCCCCATACCCTGTCTATCTTTTCAAAACCGGTGCGCAATTTGTCGCGCACCAAATGGATCATCCAGGCAATGAATGGCAGCGGCAGCAAGGTTACCAGAGCCAGCTTGGTATTGATTTGCAACAGAAAACCAGCCGTCATGATGAACATCAGCACGTCAGTCGCAAAATCCAGCAGGTGCAGGGACAGATAAACGCAAATGCGATCACTTTCACTACCTATGCGCGACATCAGATCGCCAGTACGTTTACCACCAAAATATTCCAGCGACAATTTCAGCAGATGTTCATACGTAGCAGTACGCAAATCCGCGCCTATGCGCTCTGACACCAGCGCCAGGATATAAGTCTTGCCCCAGCTCAGCAGCCATGCAATTACCGCAGAACCAAGCAAACCACCAATATAAAACACCACCAGCTTGGGATCAACATGCGCACCGTTTTGATAGGGGATCAGCACCTCATCCGTCAACGGCTTGGTCAGGTAACGCGGGATCATGTGCGCTGCCGTGCCCAGCAACATCAGTGAGAAACCGATGAACAGTTGCAAGCGGTATGGGTGGGCAAATCGCCACAGACGCAGCAGTGTCCATGTCGATGGAGGTGTATAGGTAACCTTGGTACAAACCGGGCATTCTTCCTGATCTGGTTCCAGCACGGCTTTACAACTAGGACAAATATTTTGTTCGGCACGTACTACCGGCATGCCTGTGACATGGCTTAGCAATTGCTCTTTGAAGTGGTCCAGCAGGCGTATTGCATGCAAATTCTGACCCAGGGTAAAGCGCCAACTGGCCTGCAAGCCTTGCTCATCCACCAGTTCCAGATGGCCGACACCGGCATGATCATGATGACTTAATTGCAAACCCTTCCTGAAACGCCATTCTTTCCAGTCAGTTTCGCCGGGTGATTTGGTCAGCAGGCGCTGGTCTGTCACCACCAGCAAGCCCTTGCGGAAGCGAAGTTTGCTGTCGAGGTCAACCTCCAGGGCAGTTAAAACGTTCTCGCCATTGGCGATCTGACTATTGAGGTCAGACTGCCAGGATACTGGAAGTGATATAACAGACTGTTCGGGGTTGAATTGTGTTGTGGTCATCGTGAAACGAACTCCGGCTCAAGAGCTGGTCCCGAACAAAATCAGGACATAAATTTTAGTAAAAGAGATCACTTGATTTCCGTTTCCGGCATAAGCCATGTCACGGAAGCAGCAATTTACGGTATTCTATCGGAAGAAAAATAATCAGATAACTCTGATCAAGAGGATGAACTGCTTTTGCGCTGGCGCGCAAGTATATCAGCAAGCGTGCCTTTCACAGCCGCTTTCAATGTGATATACATGGTGCCATTGTAGCTATGACAATATTTTCCCAAGCCAGGGAAATCGGGGATTAGTTCAAACAGCTAAAGATGTGGCTCATTCAGGGAAAACGAAGAAACGCTCTAAAATGACAAGACCTGGTCTGCATAAACCCGGCTTATAAAAGTTTATATACATGACAACAAACAAGAAAGACATCCGCATTCTCAGCGCAACGCACTTGCGTGGCCCGAATATCTGGACTTACCGCCCTGTCATTGAAGCAGTGCTGGATATTGGTGCGCTGGAAGAATTTCCATCGAATAAAATCCCCGGCCTGTATGAACGCCTGACGACCTGGTTGCCCGGCATCATAGAGCACCGTTGCGGTGTCGGTGAGCGTGGCGGATTTCTGGAGCGCCTGCGTGAAGGCACCTGGTCTGGTCACATACTTGAACATGTTGTACTTGAATTGCAAAACCTGGCTGGCATGCGTACCGGATTTGGCCAGACCCGCTCTACCAATGCGGTCGGCGTCTATAAAATGGCTTTCCGTACCCGTGAAGAACAGGTAGGCCGCGCAGCGCTGCAAATTGGCCGTGACTTGCTGATGGCAGCGATTGAAGACCAGCCTTTTGACCTGCAAACCAAGGTCACAGAATTGCGTGAACTGGTGGATGACCGCTGCCTGGGCCCAAGTACGGCCAGCATCGTTGATGCAGCGACAGAACGCCGCATTCCATCAATACGTCTGACAGATGGCAATCTGGTGCAACTGGGCCATGGTGCTGCCCAACGCCGCATCTGGACAGCAGAAACTGACCGTACCAGCGCCATTGCTGAAAGTATCGCCAGCGACAAGGACCTGACCAAGACTCTGCTGCAATCTTGCGGCGTAGCTGTCCCTGAAGGCTCCCTCGTGCGTAGTGCTGATGAAGCCTGGGAAGAAGCACAGGACATCGGCCTGCCCGTCGTCATCAAACCTTATGACGGCAACCATGGCCGCGGTGTTTCGCTGAACCTGATGAGCAAGGAAGACGTGGTTGCGGCCTATGAACTGGCGTCCCGCAAGGGTGATAGCAAGAGCGTCATCGTCGAGCGCTTTGTGACAGGTGATGAGCATCGCGTGCTGGTTGTCGGCAACCAGGTCGTTGCAGTCGGCAAAGGTGAATCACTGTGGGTGACTGGCAATGGCAAGTCGAATATTACTGAACTGGTTGATGACCAGATCAATACCGACCCACGCCGTGGCACGACGGAAGACTGCCCGCTGAATGCGCTGGACCCGGCAGCAGGCGCAGAAATCATTCTCGAATTAAAACGCCAGGGCATGGATGCCAACTCCATCCCGCTGGCGGGACAAAAAGTATTGATACAGCCAAACGGTAACGTCGCACTCGACGTCACCGATAAAATTCATCCTGATATCGCCTATGCTGCGACATTGGCTGCACGTATCGTTGGCCTGGATATCGCAGGTGTTGATCTGGTGGCCGAAGACATTTCCCGTCCCATGACAGAACAAGGTGCAGCAATTATTGAAGTCAATGCCAGTCCAGGCTTGCTGGCCCATATCAAACCTGCCAATGGCGAAGGCCGTCCTGTCGGCAAAGCCATCATCAATCATTTGTTTGCGCCAGATGAAAGTGGCCGTATCAGCATCGTCGGCGTTGCCGGTACCAAGGGCTGCAGCCTGATTGCGCGCCTGATCGGTGCCCTGATCAATATCAGCGGCAAGGAAACCGGTGTCGCCTGCGCCCAAGGCCTGTTCCTGAACAAGCGCCTGGTCACAGATGGTGATTGCGCGAACTGGGAAGCTGGCCAGAGACTGCTGATCAACCGTTCCGTAGAAGCCGCCGTATTTGAAACCAATGCCAAAGCCATGCTCAGCGATGGCCTGGCCTATGACAAATGCGCGGTTGGCGTTGTTACCGACCTGGATGGGCATGCCGACCTTGGCGCTTATTACATAGACAGCCCGGACCAGATGCGCAAAGTCTTGCGTACCCAGGTGGATGTCATTTTGCCTGACGGCGTCGCGGTATTGAATGCTGCCGACCCTGCCGTGGCAGACCTGGCTGAGCTCTGCGATGGCAAGGTTATTTTTTATGGCAAGGATCCGTCGCTCGAAGCCATCGTCAATCATCGCGCCCTTGGTGAGCGTGTAGTATTTTTGCGTGATGACAATATCGTGCTGGCAGATGGCGAAACTGAAACTGCTTTATTGCCGCTGAGTTCACTCAAGCCTGCCAAGGTCGCCCAGGCGGAAAGTGTACTTGCTGCTGTTGCTGCGGCATGGGCACTGAACATCACACCAGAGCTCATCGGTGCAGGTCTCAGGACGTTTGATTCCAGCAAGAAAGCGTCTTACTGATTGCATTAAGCATCATAGTGCGGATGCCAAATCTGGCTTCCGCACAAATACAAGATATATTGTTTACTCTTAGAATTTGCTATTTATCTGATGGTGTGATTTCTGGTGCTTGCATGCTCAGGCTGTAAAAATCAGTACACCCTCGTTTGACGCCCTTTTCAACAGGATTAAGTTTTATGGAAGTATCACGCATCCGTGCCCTGCGCGGTCCCAATCTCTGGAGCCACCATACGGCCGTAGAAGCGATTGTTGCCTGCACAAATGAAGAGATGTCAATTGCCGGCCTGAACGGATTTGAAGACCGTTTGCGCGCCCTGTTCCCGCAACTCAGCATTTTGCAGCCGACGGGCCATGATGATGCCATCCCCATGGCCCATGTGTTTGAATTGCTGACCCTGGGCCTGCAGGCAGAAGCCGGTTGCCCGGTCACATTCAGCCGCACCACGCAAACCCTGGAAGCGGGTATTTTCCAGGTCGTCATTGAGTATTCAGAAGAAGCCGTTGGTCGCCTGGCAGTAGAACTGGCAGAAAAAATCATCAATGCTGCACTGAAAGACCAGGCCTTTGACCTGCCTGCTGCGCTCGAACAATTGCGCGATCTTGATGAAGACGTGCGCCTGGGGCCATCTACTGGCTCCATCGTGAATGCCGCCGTTGCCCGCAATATCCCTTACCGCCGCCTGACGGATGGCAGCCTGGTTGCTTTTGGCTGGGGTAGCCGCCAGCGCAAGATACAGGCAGCAGAAATGGATGGCACCAGCGCCATTGCAGAAGCCATTGCGCAAGATAAGGAGCTGACCAAGAAGCTTTTGCATGCCGCTGGCGTGCCTGTACCTTTGGGACGTTCCGTATCCGACCCCGATGATGCCTGGCAAGCCGCCCTTGAAGTCGGCCTACCTGTGGTGGTCAAACCCAAGGATGGGAATCAGGGTAAAGGCGTGACCGTCAACGTTACGACACGCGAACAACTGGATGCAGGCTTCCATGCTGCCAGCGAATTCCGTGATGACATTCTGGTCGAGCGCTTCTTGCCCGGCAATGACTTCCGCCTGCTGGTGGTGGGCAACAAGCTGGTCGCTGCTGCCCGCCGTGACCCGCCGCAAGTAGTGGGCGATGGCAAGCAAAGCGTGCGTGAACTGGTTGAGCAAGTCAATAAAGACCCGCGCCGTGGCAGTGGTCACTCCACGTCCCTGACCAAGATACGTTTTGACGATATCGCCCTGGCCAGCCTTGCCAAGCAGGGTTTTGTGGCTGACTCCATCCCGCCCAAGGGCCAGCGCGTGGTATTGCGTAATAATGCCAATCTCTCTACTGGTGGCGCAGCGACCGATGTGACAGATGATGTGCACCCTGAAGTCGCCGCCCGCGCAGTAGCCGCAGCACAAATGGTAGGCCTCGATATTTGTGGCGTTGACCTGGTTTGCGACAGCGTCTTGAAGCCGATAGAACAGCAAAATGGCGGCATCGTTGAAGTCAATGCGGCGCCAGGTTTGCGCATGCACCTATCCCCTTCTTTTGGCAAAGGCCGCCAGGTCGGTGAAGCGATTATTGCCTCCATGTTTGATGACAATGACGATGGCCGCATCCCTATCATTGCTGTCACCGGTACAAATGGCAAAACCACGACAGTACGCCTGATTGCGCATCTGCTGACAGCCAGCGGCTTGCGTACAGGCATGACCAATACGGATGGTGTGTATGTTGCAGGCCGTCAGATTGACAGTGGTGATTGCAGCGGCCCGCGCAGCGCCCGCAATGTCTTGTCCCATCCTGATGTCGACGCAGCCGTGTTTGAAACAGCACGTGGCGGTGTCTTGCGTGAAGGCCTGGCCTATGACCGTTGCCAGGTTGCCGTCGTCACCAACATAGGTTCTGGCGACCACCTTGGCTTGAATTACATCACCACGGTAGAAGACCTGGCTGTATTGAAACGCGTTATCGTGCAAAACGTTGCAGACAACGGCTATGCGGTGTTGAACGCGGCTGACCCTATTGTTGCCGCCATGGCCAGCAATTGCCCATCTGCCGTCATCTTCTTTGCCGCAGACCACCAGCATCCCGTCATGGCAACACACAGGGCCCAGGGCAAGCGCGTCGTATATATAGAAAACGGCCATCTGATCGCCGCGGAGGGCAAAACGCGCCATAGTGTGCCGCTTGCAGATATCCCTATCACCCGTAATGGCAGCATAGGCTTCCAGGTAGAAAATGTCATGGCATCCGTTGCCGCAGCCTGGGCAATTAATATTGACTGGGACAGCATACGTGCAGGCTTGAAGTCTTTTGCCAATGAAGCCGACAATGCGCCTGGCCGTTTCAATGTCTTCAACTTCCGTGGTGCGACACTGATTGCTGATTACGGCCACAACCCGGATGCGATACTGGCGCTGGTACGCGCAGTCGAAACCATGCCAGCCAAGCGCCGCTCTGTTGTCATCAGCGGTGCCGGTGACAGACGTGATCAGGACATACGCCAGCAGACTGAAATCCTCGGTGAATCCTTTGATGACGTGGTGCTCTACCAGGATCAATGTCAGCGTGGCCGTGCAGACGGTGAAGTTGTCGCCCTCTTGCGTGAAGGATTGAAACAGGCAACAAAAACCTCACGCATAGACGAAATCAATGGTGAATTCATTGCGATTGACTTGGCCATGGACAGACTGGAAGCAGGTGATCTCTGCCTGATCCTGATTGACCAGGTAGAAGAGGCACTGGCGCATATCGCCAAGCGTGTTGCAGCGGGTTAAGCTCCAACAAGACTAAAGAAACGAAAAATGCCGGCCAGTTCATTTACAGAACTGACCGGCATTTTTTATTCCTGATTTCTTCAGGTATTACGCCCCGCCATCACACCGCCATCTACATCCCAGATTGCCCCTGTTACCCAGGAAGCCTTATCTGACAGCAAGAAAGCAATCGCTTCTGCCACATCCTGTGGCGTGCCGATGCGACCTATAGGGTGGAAACCATTGAAACCCTGCAAAGCCGCAGGAATATCTGCCTTCGGTATGAAGCTTTCATAGACAGGCGTTTCCACCACCGCTGGCGATACTGCATTTACGCGGATATTGCTGGAAGCGAGTTCCATGGCCAGATGCTGTGTCAGAGAATGTATGCCTGCTTTTGCCATCGAATAGGCAGAAGATGGCGTCGCCGCAATCGCCTGCTTTGCCCACATCGAACCTATATTCACGATAGACCCAGGCTTACCACTGGCAATCATGTTGGCAGCAATCTTTTGGGTGATAAAGAACAAGGCCTTGTTCAAAGCCTGATATTGATCGTAGTCACTTTCGCTATGCTCAAGAAATGCCTTGGGTGCAAATATGCCTGCGGCATTCAGTAAAAGATTGATGTCCTTGTGCGCTTCATCGATTTTTTTCAAGAGTTGCTGTACTTCTTCTGTCCTGAACAGGTTCGCAGTAAATACGGAGACCTCACCCAACGCTGACAACTGCTGCTGTGCCGCCTCAGCCTTGTCCTTGCGATTACCAACGATGACGACCTTGCCACCTCGGGATAAGACTATGCGTGCTGTTTCCAGACCCATACCGCTAGTGCCGCCTATTACCAGTAATTTTTTACCTTCAAAATCTGTGCTCATCATATGCCTCGTTTATCTACCTACTAATTGGTAGGTATTGGTTTTAAAAAAATGCCAGCCTCAGGCTGACACAGTGGAAAGAAAAGTTTGCGCTATATCTGCCGGCCCTTGCACGGTACGCATGCCACGCCCCAGTACCATAGCCCCCTCCAGTGCACTCAAATAAGCTTGCGCCAAAGACTCAGCGGCACAGTTAGATTTGATCAACCCTGCAGTTTGAGCATCGCCCATCATCCGGGTCAGCCAATCCAGATTGACCTTGAAGAAGCTGGCAACTTCATCAGCAGCAGATTCAGGGAGTGACCCAGACTCTGCCCCAAGCATGCCGCAAACACAAAGACGCCTGTCACGATTGAAAGTTTGCTCAAACACTGCCGCATAAGCAGCCAGCCTTTCTATAGGGCTGGCGTACCGCCCTTCCATGTTCAGCAATTCACCGCGAAAACTATGCGTGTAGCGCTGCACCAGCACTGCCACCAGATCCTCTTTCTTGGGGAAATGATGATGAATACTGGGTTTTTTGATACCAACCAGCTTGGCCACATCGTCGTAGGAAAAACCGTTGTAACCTTGTTGCTGTATCAAGCCCTGGGCAGCATCAAGGATGCGCTCAGCCATTGGCGACATTTCTAAAAAATGCTTCATGTGCTACCTGTTCAGAATAAGGCGTCAATTACAGCCCCGCATAATTTACCTTCTAGTTGGTAGGCATCATAAAGACAGCGAATTGTTGTGTCAAGCAGCTTTTTGACATGTTCATGCAAATAGCCGTCACGCACAGACATGGATAGGGAAATCAAATCAGAAAACCCTTAGGTTCCGTTTTGGCATTATGCAAGCCAGCAAGTGGTAAATGTTTGTCAGTCGTGATTTCGCCATCCAGCATCAGCGAGGTGTAGCGCAAACAGCAAACCCGCAGGAAGGATGAGAAATTGTCGATATGGCCGCGATAGGCAATCAACTCATCATAAAGCTTGGTGATGAGTTGATTGGTATTCATACCATCACGCACGGCGATCTCTTCCAGTACCGACCAGAATATCTTTTCCAGCCGGATGGAAGTCACCACACCATGCAAACGCAGGGAACGTGACCTGGATTCATACAAGCCAGGGTCGGCTTTCACAAAAATTTCACACATATTTCCTCCCGCATATCGTCAAGAAGTAATTTCCTGACGATTATACGGCACTTGCCTGATTTGCAAGCTTAGCCATCAATGCTTACAACCTGATTTCAGTACCCAGCAATTGCAGGAACTGCCCTATCCAGGCTGGATGTGCAGGCCATGCGGGTGCAGTCACAAAATTCTTGTCCGTGACAGCATCGGTCACAGCGATATTTGCATAATGGCCGCCTGCTGCCTCTACTTCTGGCTGGCAAGCAGGATAAGCCGAGCACTTGATACCTTCGAGCACTTTGGCGGCCGCCAAAATCTGTGCCCCATGACAAACTGCTGCTATCGGTTTATTTGCTTGCGCAAAGTGTTGAACGATAGCAATCACTTGTGGATTCAGACGCAGGTATTCAGGTGCCCTGCCGCCAGGTATCAGCAAGGCATCATAATCTTGCGCCTTGATACTGGCAAAATCGTGGGTGATGCTGAAACGATGGCCAGGCTTTTCTGTATATGTCTGCTGCCCTTCAAAGTCGTGGATGGCAGTGGCAACATAGTCACCAGGCTTTTTGTCCGGGCACACTGCGTGCACTGCATGCCCTACTGCCAGCAGGCTTTGAAAAGGCACCATGGCCTCATAGTCTTCTACAAAATCACCGACCAGCATAAGGATTTTTTTGGCTGCCATGATGTCTCCTGAATCTTGGTTTGAAGGAGCCCCATTGTTAAACAAATTTCATGATCACAGGTAATGACTGGTTACTACATTCACCAGAAATTGCCGCACAGAAATTAACTATGTTTTGCGCATTCTTATCAATATTTTGTGACTTATTAATCAAACAGTAACAAGAACTCGTATAAAATCAAATCATGCTCTGGAATTAGATAACACGGGGTGAGAATCGTTTATAGCCTGGAGACAACATGGCAGAAGCAGGACCGCTGTACAAAAATCGGGTATTGCTGCTTGCGCAGACTTTCTTCATCATCGATAACAAAGAAGAGTTATTGATCGGTGCCCACAAGTACGACTTCGACATTCTGTTTTTTGACCAGATGAGCGGTTTTGTAAAGGCAGTCCAATCTTCCGAAGGTCATGATCTGTTCGTGATTGACCTCGACGTGTTGCACAACATGCAGGAAGACATGCAGCACACCCGTCGCCAGACCATGTTCCTCAGCGATTTGCTGCAGCGCCTGCCAGATGATCAAAGCTATATCTACCTGCAAACCGTGCGCCAGGGCGAGCGCTTTTTGTTGCAACAAAAACTGGTCGACAGCAATTGCATGGCCTATGCGGAAAAGCCCATCACCAATGAAGTGCTGGTCGACAAGCTGTTCAATATCTTCGCCCGCCAAAAGCGCGGTGAAACCAATACCATCATCCATTGCGGTGAACTGTCTTCACTGGATACCGCATTGATGGCAGAGAATCATATAGATTTATTGCACAATCCTGATCCCCGTTCATTACACTTGCGCGTCAAGGAAACCCAGCCAGATATCGTCCTCATTGATGAAGCACAATATTTACAGACTGAAGCCCTGGTGCGGGTTTTGAAAAAAAATATAGAATTTGACCCCAGCCGTGAAATCATCCTGCTGCAAAGCCGCCCCGACCCGGAAATGGCCAGGCGTGCACTGTATAGTGGTTTCGACGAAATACTGATCCCCAGTGACGCCGATGTGCTGACACGCCAGTTACTGAACCGTGTCAATAAAATCCGCGCCAGCAAAGACTTGATCAGCCGCGACCGCGCCACTGGCTTGCTCAATAAAGTCGGTTTGCAAAAGAAAGCCCAGGAATGGATACGCCGCGCCAATAGTGAAAACAAACCACTGGCCTACGGCATCATCGATATCGACAAATTCAAAATCATCAATGACACCTGGGGTCATTATTTTGGCGACATCGTCATCAAGCGTTTATCGTTGGTCTTGTCTGCACAGTTGGGAGAGCAGGATTTGCTGAGCCGTTTTGGCGGTGAAGAGTTTGTCGTGGTTTTCTGGGACTGTACACCAGCACAAGGCAAACAAAAACTCGACGCCATGCGTGAAGCCTTTGGCAAAATCGTCTTTGAAGTCAAGCCAGGCGAAAATAAAAACTTCAGCTTCAGCGGCGGTGTCGCTGATTTCCCGACCTGGAATACCGAGAATGCCATGTTTTTGCAGGCAGATGCGATGCTGTATCTGGCCAAGCAAGGTGGGCGGAATCAGATTTGTGTCAGCGGTAAATAATTCATCCTGTAGGTTGGGCTACGGTTTATCAGCCCAACACTCGGCGTTTAAATAACGTACACGTTTGCTGAGGCCAAGTGTTGGGCTGATGAGACGTAGCCCAACCTACGAAATGAAGCCCACACATCCACCTTTCACGAAAAAACAGGTAATGAGAGTAATTTCCCTGTCCCTTGCCACTCATTTCCACGTGGAAGACATCTTTTAAAAACAAGCGCGCTTACAGGCTCATATAGCAAAACATATTGTCTCGCGAGACGAAAACGCCTCCTGCGCAACTGGTGCGTTGATACAGGCTTTTCCCATCCCCACTGCGGAAAAGGTTTCTTCATTGCGTTCCTGTACTCAAGTATCAATACCCTGGTCAATTGGCGCTTTAACTCAGTCTTGTTCATCCGCAAGACTGGTTTTCTCCACGGATGAACAGGCCGGAATTCACGCTGTTTCAACATAGGCAAGCGACATCAAAGTACCTGAACAGAATCATGCCCACCCGCCCCAAACAATTGTTCCTTGACATGCGCTAACTGATCCCTGACCTGGGCAGCTTTTTCAAACTCCAGGTTCTTGGCATGATCGAGCATGAGTTTTTCAAGACGCTTGATTTCGCGGCTGATCTGCTTCTCGCTCATGACCTCGTAACGCGCCTGCTCTTGCGCTACTGCCAGCTCTTCCCTCGCCTCTTGCGGATTGTAGACGCCGTCGATGATGTCCTTGATCTGTTTGCGTATGCCTACCGGGGTAATATTATTGGCCAGATTGAAGGCCAGCTGTTTATTACGACGGCGCTCGGTTTCACCCATGGCGCGGCGCATGGAATCGGTTACCTTGTCGGCATACAAAATTGCTTTGCCATTCAGGTTACGCGCAGCGCGGCCTATCGTCTGAATGAGGCTGCGTTCAGAACGCAGGAAACCTTCTTTGTCCGCGTCAAGTATAGCCACCAATGACACTTCAGGAATATCCAGACCTTCGCGCAGCAGGTTGATACCGACCAGCACATCAAATGTGCCGAGCCGCAGATCGCGGATAATTTCTACCCGTTCTACTGTATCAATATCGCTATGCAAGTAACGCACCTTGATGCCGTTTTCGTTGAGGAATTCGGTTAACTGCTCAGACATGCGCTTGGTCAAAGTGGTGACCAGTACGCGCTCGTGTTTTTTCACGCGCTCGATAATCTGGTTCATCAAATCATCGACCTGCGTCAGGGCCGGACGCACTTCAATTTCCGGGTCAACCAGGCCAGTAGGCCTGACCAGTTGTTCTACCGTCTGGTCAGAATGCTGGTCTTCATAATCACCTGGCGTGGCTGAAACAAATACGGTCTGGCGTAGCTTGCTTTCAAATTCAGCAAACTTCAATGGGCGGTTATCCAGCGCTGATGGAAGGCGGAAGCCATAATCAACCAGGTTGGTTTTACGCGCCCTGTCGCCGTTGTACATCCCATTCAACTGGCCTGTCAGTACATGTGATTCGTCCAGGAACATCAGCGCATCTGCTGGCAGGTAATCGACCAGGGTCGGTGGCGGCTCACCCGCTTGTGCACCGCTCAGGTGACGCGAGTAATTTTCAATACCCTTGGTGAAACCAATCTCGGCCATCATTTCCAGGTCAAAGCGAGTACGCTGTTCTATGCGCTGCTCTTCGATCAGTTTGTTTTCGCGGCGGAAGAAGTCGAGGCGTTCACGCAATTCTTCCTTGATGGTATCAATGGCACGCAAGACCGTTTCGCGCGGCGTCACATAATGCGAACTTGGATAGACAGTAAAGCGCGGTATTTTTTGCTTGATGCGTCCGGTCAGTGGATCAAACAATTGCAGGTTTTCGATTTCATCATCGAACATTTCCACGCGCACAGCCATTTCGGCATGTTCTGCCGGGAAGATATCAATGGTGTCACCACGTACACGGAAAGTACCGCGTCCAAAATCAACCTCATTACGCTTGTACTGCATCTGTATCAGACGGGCAATGACATCACGCTGGCTGACCTTATCTTTCGCACGTAGCGTCAGGATCATTTTGTGGTATTCATTCGGGTTACCGATACCATAGATAGCTGAGACTGTTGCCACAATGATGACATCACGTCTTTCCATCAGCGATTTGGTACACGACAGGCGCATCTGTTCTATATGTTCATTGATGGCAGAATCTTTCTCAATGAACAAGTCACGCTGCGGCACGTACGCTTCTGGTTGATAGTAATCGTAATAACTGACAAAATACTCCACCGCATTGCGTGGAAAGAATTCCCTGAACTCACTGTACAACTGTGCTGCCAGGGTTTTATTAGGTGCAAAAATGATGGCCGGCCTACCTGTCCTGGCGATCACGTTTGCCATCGTGTAAGTCTTACCCGACCCCGTCACTCCCAGCAGTGTCTGAAAAAACAAACCGTCACTGATACCCTCGACCAATTGTGCAATTGCCGCTGGCTGATCACCTGCTGGCTGGAACATTTGATACAACTGATAAGGTGAATCAGGGAAACTGATAAATTTTGATTCGTCCAGCTGTTCTGACAAAGCTGTTGAATTAACTGGTGCTACGGCCATGATGCGATTACCTTTGCTAAAATAGGTGGCTGTACTTTGCAATCTGCCTCATTCCAACCTTTACTGTCGGCAACGACAAATATTTCAATATTATCACGATGACTGCTCCCGCTTCTTCCCCCCTGTTTTCTGCCATAGAAATGGCCCCCCGCGACCCTATCCTGGGCATCACTGAAGCCTTTAATGCTGACCAGAACCCTGCCAAGGTCAATCTGGGTGTAGGCGTATATTATGATGACAATGGCAAGGTGCCATTGCTGGAATGTGTCAAAAAAGCGGAAGCTATTTTGATGGAAAAATTTGCCCCACGTACTTACCTGCCTATCGAAGGCCTGGCAGCTTATGATAAAGCAGTGCAGGAACTGGTATTTGGTGCCGATAGCGCGGTAGTCAAGGAAAAACGTGCAATTACTGCCCAGGCTATCGGCGGTACCGGCGCACTGAAGCTGGGTGCTGACTTCCTGCAACGCTTCACGCCAAATTCTGAAGTATGGATCAGCGACCCAAGTTGGGAAAACCATCGTGCCCTGTTTGAATCAGCTGGTTTTAAAGTCAACTCGTATCCTTACTATGATGCAGCGACACGCGGCGTTAATTTCGCAGGCATGCTGGATGCGTTGAAATCCATGCCAGAAGGCTCTATCGTATTGTTGCACGCCTGCTGCCACAATCCTACTGGTGCTGACCTGACCGATGACCAATGGACAGAAGTGATTGCCGTGGTTGCCCAGCGCAACCTCATCCCTTTCCTCGACATGGCTTACCAGGGCTTTGGCGATGGTATTGAAGCAGATGGCAAGGTAGTACGTCGCTTTGCTGAAGCTGGTGGCGCCCTGTTTGTCTCCAATTCTTTTTCCAAATCCTTCTCCCTGTATGGTGAACGTGTCGGCGCACTGAGCATTGCTGCCTCCAGCGCAGAAGAAGCCGCACGCATCATGTCGCAACTGAAACGCGTGATCCGCACCAACTACTCCAACCCACCTACCCACGGTGGCCAGGTAGTAGCAACCGTGCTGGCAACACCAGAACTGCGTCAGTTGTGGGAAGAAGAACTGGCAGGCATGCGCGTACGCATACGCGAAATGCGCACCGCCTTTGTCAGCAAGCTCAAGGAACAGGCTCCAGGCCATGACTTTGATTTTGTGATCCAGCAGCGCGGCATGTTTTCGTACTCTGGCCTGACCAAAGAACAGGTTGGCAAATTGCGTGATAACAATTCCATCTACGCTGTTGATACAGGGCGCATCTGCGTAGCTGCCCTCAATAACAAGAATATAAACAACGTTATTGAGGCAATTTCCAAGGTTCTGTAATTCGATCAGACTTGCGTATTGACAAATCAGGGGTGAGCGAATATAATTTTTGTCTCTGTTCCCTGATAGCTCAGTCGGTAGAGCGACGGACTGTTAATCCGCAGGTCCCTGGTTCGAGTCCAGGTCGGGGAGCCACAGAATTCGAAGTAAGTAGTGAACTTAACAAAAAATCACTACGAACGAAATAAGTAATAGTTTATAAAGTTTAACGAAGATCATCAAATCTTCTATTCCCTGATAGCTCAGTCGGTAGAGCGACGGACTGTTAATCCGCAGGTCCCTGGTTCGAGTCCAGGTCGGG